>NZ_JCAMOP010000051.1:0-58294 GCF_059512345.1 Bradyrhizobium sp. Unk1 | reverse complement strand
AGGTCGAGGTGAAGGAGCGCAAGGATCGCGTTGATGACGCGATGCATGCGACCCGCGCGGCGGTCGAGGAAGGCATCGTCCCGGGCGGCGGCGTCGCCCTGCTCCGTGCCTCCGAGCAGCTCAAGGGTCTGCGCACCAAGAACGACGACCAGAAGACCGGCGTCGAGATCGTGCGCAAGGCGCTGTCGGCTCCCGCTCGCCAGATCGCGATCAACGCCGGTGAAGACGGTTCGGTGATCGTCGGCAAGATCCTAGAGAACAAGACCTACGCTTACGGCTTCGACTCCCAGACCGGCGAGTACGTCAACCTGGTCACCAAGGGCATCATCGACCCGACCAAGGTGGTCCGTACCGCGATCCAGAACGCAGCCTCGGTTGCCGCGCTCCTGATCACCACGGAAGCCATGGTCGCCGAGCTGCCCAAGAAGGGCGGCGCCGGTCCGGCGATGCCCCCGGGCGGCGGCATGGGCGGCATGGACTTCTAAGGTCCAACCATCTCAAGGACTACGAAACCCCGGCAGCGATGCCGGGGTTTTTGTTTTTGAGTGATACACTCTATGGTAGTATTATTCTTCCGTCATTCCGGGGCGGCGCAAAGCGCCGAGCCCGGAATCCATTTCACCACTTGCTCATGGCCTATTACGTCTACCTCCTCGCCAGCAAGAAGTACGGGACGCTCTATCTCGGCGTGCCGAACAATATCGTCCGCCGCACTCACGAACATAAGAGCAAAGTCATTGCTGGGTTCAGCAAACGATACTCTGTCAGCCGATTGGTATGGTTCGAGATCTACGACGATCCCGTCACTGCGATCACACGCGAGAAGGAGTTGAAGAAGTGGCGGAGGGAATGGAAAATCCGGCTTATTGAGGAGAAGAATCCTCAGTGGATTGATCTGTATCCCCAAATTGCGGTCTGACCTCGCCGATCAATGGATTCCGGGCTCGCGCTTCGCGCGCCCCGGAATGACGGCGGGGGCCTCACCACACCTTCCCCAGCCGCTCCATGTGCGGCTCGCCGTCCTCATCGAGCGACCAGAAGATCCGGGTCACCCGCCCGACGAGGTTGTCCATCGGCACGAAACCGATCGTCGCCATCGTGCGGCTGTCGCTCGAATTGTCGCGGTTGTCGCCCAGCGCGAAGAAATGGCCGGGCGGCACGGTGTAGACATTGGTGTTGTCGTAGTAGCCGTTCTCGACGCAGTCGTAGGTGATGTAGGAATTGCCATTGGGCAGCGTCTCGCGCCAGCGCTTGACCTTGACACTGCCATCCAGACCGCAGGCGTTGCCGGCGAGCCCGTTTGCGAGCGCGACGCGCGTCACCGGTCTGTCATTGAGGAAAAGCTGTCCCTGCCGCATCTGGATGCTGTCGCCGGGCAGCCCGACCACGCGCTTGACGTAGTCGACCGAGGTATCCTTTGGCGCGCGAAACACGACGATGTCGCCGTGCTCGGGATCGACCGCGAAGACACGGCCCGAGATCCAGGACGGCGCGAAAGGAAAGGAATAGCGGCCGTAGCCATAGGCATATTTGGCGGCAAAGACGTAGTCGCCCACCATCAGCGTCGGTGCCATCGAACCCGACGGGATGTTGAACGGCTGATACAGGAAGAAGCGAAACAGGAACGGCGGCGACCACAGCACCGGGATCATCAGGATCAGGACGACGATCGCCTTCCATTCCCGCGGCCGCGCCGTAGGGCGGATCGATTGCTCAAGAGTGCTCATGCGCTTGCCATGATCGAGACTGTGGTCGTCACCGTGAGATTACGCAACCTTCGCGCGCGTGCAATGCCCACTCATGGCTTTTGGTCGCACGGGCGCGCGCACGCGTTCACCGCAAGCGTCGACAATGGACATATGAAGGGCCGCCCGTGGGCGGCCCTTCTGCTTCATGCGCTCTCGGGCGCCTTCAGGCGCACGAGCCGGGTCAGGAGGGCATCGAGGCCCTCGCCGTTGCCGGCATGGAGGTCGATGCGGCCGACCTTCTCGACCAGCCGCTCCAGCGACTCCAGCTCCTTGAGCCGCAGCAGCAGGGGGTTCTCCTCCATCAGGCGGGCGGTGTTCAGGAGCGAACGCGTCGCCGCGGTCTCCTCCTGCCGGCGGATCAGGTTCGCCTTCGCGACCCGCTCCGCCTCCACCACCTTGTTCACCAGCTCCCGGATCTCGCCGGGCAGGATCACATCCTTGACGCCGAGCTCGGTCACCTCCACGCCGGACTCTGCGACGCGTGCCCGCACATAGTCGCGCAGCTCCGCATCCAGCGCCGCCTTCGCAGACAGCACCTCGTCCAGCGTCCGGCCCGCCACCGCCTCGCGGATCGCGAACTGCACCAGGCGGTACAGCCACGCTTCCACGTCGGGCACGGTCGCAACCGTGCGCTCGGGATCGACCACCTTACGGAACGCCGTCAGCGTCACCCGCAGCGCGATGCGATCCTTGGTCAGCATCTCCTGCGCGGTGATCTCGACCGCCTGGGGCCGCAGGTCGAGGCGCTTCACCTCGATCTTGCGGCCGACGGTCCAGAAGGCGTGCCGGCCGGGCGCAAGCCGCTCCACGAGCCGGCCCTCGACATAGAGCAGGCCCGCCTCGTGGTTCTCGACCACCGCTTCCATCACGACGGTCGAGCGGTTGCGCTCGATCATGGTCAGGTGCCGCGCGCCAACCCGGGGATCGGCGGACACATCGATGCGCTCGACATCGATGCGGGTCGCGACCTTCCAGTAGACGCGCACCTGCCAGGGCGTCATCAGATGCACGGGCCGGCCGTCGAGGCTGACGATGGCGATCTCGTCCGCCTTGGTCTCGATCGCCTCGAACAGCTCCGCGGCCAGATCAGGCCGCGCGGCCTTCAGCACCGCGTAGCGATCCGCAGAGAATTCGCTGCGGACCACGTCGAGCACCTCGGCCTTCAGCTCGCGCAGGGGATCGAACAGGCGATGCTTGCCGGGCGCGAGCACGCGCACCAGCTGTCCGTTGCGCGTGAGCAACGCGCGCTCGCCATCCTTCACCGTCACGTTCAGCATCAGCAAATGCCAGGTCATGGCACGCCTCCATCATGTTGCCTCCGGCCGAACGCGGCCGGATGGCGGTTTCGTTTGCAAAGGACGTGAGGACGCGGACGACGCTTCCCGGGAAATCGGCGGGCCGGGGCTTGAGCTTGCATGATGACGGGCGCACGCGCGCAATCGCTCGACGCGTGTCGAGCGGTCATGCGGAGCCACCCGGCATCAGCGCAAGCGGTATCTGCCCGCGGCGCAAAGCCGGTCTCACAGTGTCGTTGTTCGGACGAAAGCCTTTTGGGCAATGCGGCCGGACGGCGACTGAAGCGCGCGTCCGGTCCCCTTCAGAGGTATCAGCTTTTCAGGCTGAAACGGAGCGCTGGAGCGGGATTCGAACCCGCGTCACGATGATTAACAGTCATCTGCTCTACCAAACTGAGCTATCCTTTGTGCAAGAGATCGGAATCGAACCGATGCCTTCGGGTTTTCAGCCCGACGCTCTCCATGAGCTACGTCCTGCGTTTGCCCTTCATTCGGCGGAACACGAAACCGCAGAGCGGCCCGCGCCAGTCGGGATCTCAGAGAGCCCGAACCCATGGCCTAGCGAAGGAGGGCGCTAATAGACGAAGCACGTTCGGGTTGCAAGGGGGAAAGCCAAGATTTTTCGTCACGCACTCCGCACTGTGACGCGATGATCACAATGCGATGTGACGTCAGCCGCGCGACGTTTCCTGAAAACACGCCCTCACCCAGTCGATCGTGACACGCGTCGCGGGATCGCGCTTGAGGTGGTTTTGCACCAGCAGCCAGGCGTCGCGCCGCTTCGGCAGCAGCGTGGCGCGCAGGCGGCGATCGCCGAGCAAGTCCGCGCAAACATACTCCGGCAACACGCCGACGGCCCGATGCGCGCGGATCAGGTTACGGATGACGCGAACGTTGTCGGTGACGCAGCGCGCGCGGGCTTGCTTCATGCGCAGGAATTGCATCTCGGGAATGGCACCGAGTTCGTCCGGATAGGCGCACAGCACCGGCTCGCCCTCGGTCGCAACAGGCTCGAAGTAATAAAGCTTGACGTCGCCGAGCCTGGAGATCGCGAAGTCACCCTTGTCGGGTTTGCGCAGCCGGATGGCGAGATCGGCCTCCCAGCGCGAGAACTTGACGTTCTCGCTCGAGGTGAGGAATTGCAGCGTCAGGCCGGGATTGGCGCGCAGGAAGTCGCTCGCGCGCGGCGACAGCACCTCCTCGGCGACCGTGTTGGTGGAGGCGATGCGCAGGCGGCCCACCGGACCTGCCAGACTCGCGCCGACGCGGCCGATCTCGGCGGCATGTGCGGCCATCGCCTCGACATGCGCCAGCACCGCCTCGCAACTCCGCGTCGGCCTGCGGACGCCGTCGGCGGCCTCGAACAGACGCAAACCGAGCGCACGCTCGATACGCGACAGCCTGCGCCCGACCGTGGTCTCGTCGATGCGCAGCCGCGCGCTGGCGCCCGCGTAGGTGCCCTCGTCCCTGACGGCGGCGATGATGCGCAGATCGTCCCAGTTCATTGCGCAAGGCTATACCGGCCGGGAGCAGCCTGCAATATCGCAGCCATCCGCTGCAATATCCCTGCATATCGGCAGGCATTCCCGGGGCTATGTTTGTGCAGCCTTTTGCCCCGGAGATTTCCAGACCATGACGACCGCAAAGACCCTGCTGCAGCTCGCCGGTGCCGATCTCAACCCGCCGCGTCTTGGCGACGCCGCGCTGGTGCTGATCGATATCCAGAACGAATATCTCGCAGGTCCTCTCGCCCTGCCCGACGCCCGGCCTGCGATCACGCGGGCGGCTGCGCTCCTGGCACGGGCACGCGAGAGCGGAGCCGCGATCATCCATATCGCCCATCGCGGCAAGGCCGGCAGCCTGTTCGATCGCGGCGCCGACCGCGGCGCCATCGTCGCCGAGCTGAGCCCACGTGCCGGCGAGCTGGTGATCGAGAAGGAATTGCCGAATGCGTTTGCCGGCACTGATTTGCAGGCGCGCCTTGCCGCAACCGACAGGAAGAACATCGTACTGGCCGGCTTCATGACGCATATGTGCGTCAGCTCCACCGCGCGCGCCGCGCTCGACCTCGGTTTTCGCACGACTGTTGACGCCGATGCCTGCGCCACGCGCGACTTGCCCGACGGCCGCGGCGGCACGCTGGACGCCCGGACCATCCACGAGGTTGCACTCGCCGAGCTGTCCGACCGCTTCGCGATCATCGCGCGCGGCGATGCGCTAAAATAACGGAGCAACGCGATGCTGCAGCTCTATTTCTCGCCGATGGCCTGCTCGCTTGCGAGCCGCATCGCGTTGATGGAAGCCGGCCTCGATGCGCGCTATCATCTGGTGCATCTCCGGACCAAGACGGTCGCGGACGACGACAGCGATTTCCGCGGCGTGTCGCCGAAGGCCGCGGTGCCGGTCCTGGTGCTGGAGAACGGCGACCGGCTGACCGAAAGCGCGGCGGTGCTGCAATACATCGCCGACGTGAAGCCGGAGGCGGGCCTCGCGCCCCGGTCCGGCGATCCCGACCGCTACCGCCTGCAGGAATGGCTGAGCTTCATCGGCACAGAGATCCACAAGGCATTCCTGTTTCCGACCTTCTGGTACCAGGACGACGGCTCGCTCGCCAAGCCGCGCGCAAGGATCACGCAGACATTGGCGGTGCCATCGGCACATCTCGCGGACCGCGAATTCCTCGTCGGTGACCGCTTCACCGTCGCGGATGCCCATCTCGCCTGGGCCTTGCTGCTGCTCCGTCCCGCGGGCGTCGACGTCGCGCAATGGCCAAGCCTGTCGGCCTATCTCGCGCGTATGCAGGCGCGGCCTGCTGTGCGGGATGCGATTGCAACCGAGATGACGCTGCGCAAGGCGATGGCGGCAGACCCGGCGTGACAGGATGTCACGGTCGCCCGATCTGACGGGTCCACAGCGAGGGCATTGATACCAACGCGGCATGCGCTAATCTGGGGGGATATTTTTCGATATTTCCCTGGAAGGCATTCATGCGTGCTCCTTCTGGAATTTTGCTCCAGTTTGTCCTGGCCCCCCTCGCCCTCTGGCTGAGCCTTGCTCCCGCATCGGCGGACACGCGGGTCGCGCTGGTGATCGGCAACGGCGCTTATGTCTCTACGGCGCAGCTACCCAACCCGTCGCACGATGCCGAAGACGTCGCAGCCTCGCTCAAGCGCAGCGGTTTCGAGGTGTTCCAGGGAATCGACCTGCGCCAGGCCGACATGCAGGACCTGACCATCCGCTTCGCGCGCGCAGCCAGCCGCGCCGATGTCGCGATGTTCTATTACAGCGGCCATGCGATGCAGTACAACGGCGTGAACTATCTGATGCCTGTCGACGCCGTGCTGACGGATGAAGCAGACCTCAAACGCTTCGTGCGGGTCGACGACATCGTGAACGATTTGCAGCAGGCCAAGAATTTGCGCATCCTCGTGCTCGATTCCTGCCGCGACAATCCGCTGGCCGAAACCTTGAAGCGCTCTGCCGGCTCGACGCGCGCCGCCTCGATCGGACGTGGTTTGTCGAAGGTCGAGGCGCCGCGCGGCACGATCGTGTCGTTCTCGACGCAATCGGGACAGGTCGCCGCCGACGGCACCGGCCGCAACAGCCCCTATACGACCGCGTTCCTGAAGCACATCGAGGAGCCGCAGGAGATCGGCGACGTCTTTCGCGACATCAGCAGCGACGTCTATGATTCCAGCGGCAAGACCCAGCTGCCGGAGCTGTCGCTGTCGATCATCGGCAAGTTCTATCTGAACGGGCCGGTGTCGGTCACGGTCGCCCCGGCCGCACCCCAAGCCACGCCGAAGGCCGATCCCTGCGCAGCCGCCGAGGCGCACTGGAAGGCTGCTGAGGGCATCGGCACGCTGGGTGCCTTTGAGGATCATCTCGCGAGATTCCCGAACTGCATCTTCGCCACCCTCGCCAAGGCACGCATTGAAGGCCTGAAGCAGAAAGTGGCGCTGGCACCTTCCGGCAACGCCAGAACCACGGGAAGCAAGGATTTCGACGGCAGTTGGGACGTGACGTTAAACTGCTCGGCTTCCGGCAAGGCGCAGGGCTTCACCAGGCCCCTGGTCGCCACCGTGACCAATGGCGTGTTTCACGCCGAGGTGCAGGGTCCGGGCGGTGTCAATCGACTGGAGATCGACGGCCAGATCCCGCAGGACGGCAAGACGACCTTGAGCGCACGCGGCACGACGGGGGCGAGCACCTACACACTCAACAACCTCGCGCCCGGCTCGCCTTACGCCTTTACGGTCGATGCGCAGTTCGATCGCAACCGCGGCAGCGGCAAGCGCAACGAGGCGCGCGCCTGCAATCTGGTTTTCGTTAAGCGATAAGCCGCGCGATGATCGCGCGGCTTCGCGTGCAACGCCCGCTCACACGCCCGTCTGGCTGATGAACTTGGTGTTGAAGTAGCCTTCCATCGCCTCGGTGCCGCCTTCCGAACCATAGCCGGAATCCTTGATCCCGCCGAACGGCACTTCGGGCAGCGCCAGACCAAAGCTGTTGATCGACATCATGCCGGCCTCAACCGCCGAGCCGATCGCGGCCGCCGTCCTGGCCGAGCTGGTGAAGGCGTAGGAGGCGAGACCAAACGGCAGCCGGTTCGCCTCCTCGACCACGTCGTCGAAGGTCGAGAAGCGGGAGATCAGCGCGAGCGGGCCGAACGGCTCCTCGTTCATGGCGCGCGCATCCTTCGGCACATCGCTCACCACGGTCGGCTCGAAGAAATGGCCCTTGTTGCCGACACGCTTGCCGCCGGTCTCGAGCCTGGCGCCCTTGCCGACGGCATCCTGCACCATGCCTTCGATGGCGGTGACGCGGCGCGGATTGGCGAGCGAGCCCATTTTGGACTCGGGATCGAGGCCATTGCCGACCTTGAACGCCTTGGCGCTGTCGACGAATTTTTCGACGAATTCGCTGAACACGTCGTCCTGCACCAGCATCCGCGTCGGCGAGATGCAGACCTGTCCGGCGTTGCGATATTTCGCCGCCGCCAGGATCTTTGCGGCCGACGCGACGTCGGCATCCCCAAAGACGATCGCCGGCGCATGACCGCCGAGCTCCATGGTGGCGCGCTTCATGTGCAGGCCCGCGAGCGCGTTGAGCTGCTTGCCGACATGGGTCGAGCCGGTGAAGGAGATTTTCCGGATCACCGGATGCGGGATCAGATATTCGGAGATCTCCGAGGGCACGCCGTAGACGAGGTTGATGACGCCATCGGGCACGCCCGCGTCCGCAAACGCGCGGATGAGCTGCGCGGGCGAAGCTGGTGTCTCCTCCGGCGCCTTGACGATGATCGAGCAGCCGGCAGCGAGCGCCGCAGAGAGCTTGCGCACGACCTGGTTGATCGGGAAATTCCACGGCGTGAACGCGGCGACCGGGCCGACCGGCTCCTTCATCGCGATCTGGTAGATGCCGGGGCCGCGCGCGGGGATCAACCGGCCATAGGCGCGCTTGGCCTCCTCCGCGAACCACTCGATGACATCTGCCGCGGCCATCGCCTCCATCTTCGCTTCGCCGAGCGTCTTGCCTTGCTCCATCGTCAGGAGCGGCGCGATCTCGTCATTGCGCTCGCGCATGATCGCGGCAGCCTTGCGCATGATCCGGCAGCGCTCGAACGGCGCGACATTGCGCCAGATCTTGAAGCCGGCGGAAGCAGCGGCGAGCGCCTCGTCGAGATCGGATTGGCCGGCATGCGCGACGGTGCCGATCACCTCCTCGGTCGCGGGATTGCGCACCTCGATCACTTTGCCCGAATGGGCCGGGCGCCATTGGCCGGCAATGAAAAGCTGCGTGTTCGAATAGGTCAACGGAATCTCCTTTTACGTCGAGCTGTGACAGATGGCGTCCGCGGCGCGCGTCATCTCCGCTCCGAGATAGAGCCGGAAGCGCGGCTCGGCGGCGAGCGTGCGGAAGTCCGCCATCCGCGTCACCCCGCCGCCGGCGACGAACAGGAATTGCCCGGCGATCTCGGCGAGGATGTCGAGGTGCCAGCTGGCTGTCGGATGCATGCAGAGAATGACCAGCCTGCCCTCGTCGCGCAGCTTGCGGAAGAAATCGAGCATGAAGCCGATATAACCGTCCTGCAGGTTGAACTGCGGTTCGTCGAACAAATGGACCAGCGGCGTTTTTGTCGGCGACGGCGCCAGCAAGGCGGACGGAATGCGCTTGCGAAACCGCCGGACCTGATAGGACTGGTGATAGTGGATCGCGAGCCGGTCGCGCTCGCGATATTTGACGCCATGGATATCGGTGCCCGCAACCAGCACGCGCCCCGAGGTCGGCGCGTTGGAACCGGTCATCATCTCAAACAAGGTCGTCTTGCCGGCGCCGTTCGGCCCGACCACGCCGACAATGCCCGGCTCCTCCAGCGTCAGGTTCGCCCGAAGCGTGAACGTCGGACGGCGGATGACGCGGCCCCTGGTGTAGACCTTGCGGACATCATCGAGAACGAGCAGCGGTGCGGCCACTTATTGTACTCCCAGCAAGCGCTGCCGAAGGGCGCGATCATCGCGCAAGGTCGCGGCCTCACCGGTCCAGACGATCCTGCCACGGTCGATCACCGCGGCGTGGTCGGCGACCGACAGCGCGATCTCGGCATTCTGCTCCACGACCAGCGAGGCGATCCCCTCGTCCTTCATGCGCAAAATGGTCGCGAGCACATCGCCGACGATCTTTGGCGCAAGACCCTGGCTCGGCTCGTCGAACAGGACCAGTCCCGGCGAGCCGACCAGCGCGCGGGCAATGGCGACCATCTGCATCTCGCCGCCCGACAGGTTCTCGCAATCGCGCTCCATCAGATATTCGAGCGGCGAGAAGATCGCAGCCGCCTCCTTGACGGACCAGTTGCGAAAGCGCGTGCGCTTTTGCGCGATCGACAGATTGCGCGCCACCGACAAGGTCGGGCACAACCGCCGGTCATCCGGCACCCAGCCGATGCCGGCGCGCGCAATCTCGTGGGTCGGATTGCGCGTCACGTCGTGCCCGTCGAAACGAACGGCGCCGCGGCGCGGACGTGTCAGCCCGAGGATCGAACGGAGCATGGTGGTCTTGCCGGCGCCGTTGGGCCCGAGCAGTGCAAACACCTTGGCGTGCTCGATGGCGAGCGAGGCGCCGAACAGCGCCTGGGTCTCGCCGTAAAAGGTATCGACCCCGTCCACTTCGAGGATCATGCGAACTTCCCGAGATTGGAGCGACGCACCCATTCGTTCTGCTGCAGCTCGCGCGGCGTGCCGCGCGCCACCACCTGGCCCCAATGGATCACCGAGATGCGATCGGCGAGCGAGAACAGGAATTCCATGTCGTGCTCGATGGCGACGATGGTCAGCCGGCCCTTCAGGCGCGCCACCAGAGCTGCCAGCCGCTGCACGCCGTCGGAGCCGAGGCCGGAGGTGGGCTCGTCCAGGCACAGCACGCGCGGGGCCTGCGCCAGCGCGACCGCGATCTCCAGCGCGCGGCGGTCGCCATAGGATAGGTCTTTGGCGCGGACATCGCCCTTGTCGGCAAGCCCGACCGCGGCGAGCGCTTCGGACGCCTGCTCGGCAAACCTGCGGTCACCGGCTGCGGCACGGGCGATATCGAGGCCACGGGCGCGAAACGCGGGCAAGCCCATCATGACGTTGTCGCGGGCGGAGAATTCGTCGAACAGCGTCATGATCTGAAACGAGCGGGCGATGCCCTTGGCGGCGATGCGGTGCGGGCTCAATCCCGTGACATCCTCGCCGCCGAGCAGGACTCTGCCGCGGCTCGGTTTCACCCTGCCGGTGAGGACGTTGAAGAAGGTGGTCTTGCCCGCGCCGTTGGGACCCATCACGCCGTGAAACTCACCCTCGGCAACGGCGAGATCGACGCTTTCCAGCACGACGCGATCGCCGAAGCGGACGTGCACACCCGCGGCCTCGATCATGCTCATCGCCCGCCCCCGACCAGCAGTCGCATCGCGGACGTGCCGCGCCGCCGCAGCGCGTTGAGTGAGTGCTGCTGCGCGGCGGCCGAGAGCGCGCCGGCGATGCCTTCCGGGCGGAACAGCACGATCGCAATGAACAGCAGACCGAAATAGAGCATCCAGGCATTGGTCAGCGCGCCGATCACGTCGCGCGCGGTGAGGAAGAGAAACACGCCGATCACCGGCCCCCAGAAGCTGACGAGCCCGCCACCGACCAGCGTCATCATCACGACGTAGCCGGATTGATGCAGGCTCATGACGTCGGGGAATGCGGCGAGTTGCGCCATCGCGAACAGTCCGCCGGCAAAGCCGGACACGGCCGCCGACAGCGCGAACACCGATGCCTTGTAGAGCCACACGTTATAGCCGAGATGAGCGGCGCGAACCTCGCTCTGCATGATCGCCGCGACCACGCGGCCATAGGGCGAGTGCACCAGCCGCCACAAGACGGCGGTGCCGACCGCGAAGACCGCGAGCACGAAATAGTAGAACGCGACATTGTCGGTGAGATCGAACGACACCAGCCCGAAATCGGCCGGCAGCCGCTTGATCTTGAGCAGCCCGTCCTCGCCGCCGGTGATCCGGTGCGACTTGATCGCCAGCGTCCAGAAGATCTGGCCGAAGGCGATGGTCATGAAGGCATAATAGATGCCGCGCCGGTGCGAGATGAACAGCGCCACCAGCACGCCGGCAAGCCCCGCGACCGCGGCAGCAGCAGCAAGACAGATCCAGAGATTGGCGACGATATCGAGCTGGCAAAGCCCGAACGCATAGGCGCCGATGCCGAAATAGGCGCCATGTCCGAACGAGGGAAGTCCGGCCGTGCCCAGCACCAGGTTGAACGCAAGCGCATAGAGCGACCAGATCAGGATCTCGATCCCGAGATAGGGATAGAGCCCGATCCGCGTGATCCAGAGCGGCACCGTTGCAAGCACCAGCCAGAGCACCAGCATCGTCGGCGTGACGAGGCGCGCGGCGTCGGATGAAGAATTTGATCCCACAATCATTCCCTAGGCCTCGAGCACGCTCTTCTTGCCCCACAGGCCGCGTGCACGGAACGTCACGACGGCGACGAGCAGGATGTACATCGACAACAGCGACCATTCGGACGCGTAGGCGCCGGCAAGGCCGACACACAGTCCGACCAGCAACCCCGCCACGACCGCGCCCCAAAAGCTGCCGACGCCGCCGAGCACGATTACCAGGAACGCGGGGATGACCGCATCGACGCCCATATGCGGGCGAATCCCCCAGATCGGCGCGACGATGATGCCCGCGATCGCGGCCAGCATCGTGCCGAACACAAACACGAGCAGCCGCAACCGCGACAGGTTGATGCCGAGCGCGCGGACGATCTCGCTGTCATGCGCGCCGGCCTTGACGGTCGCGCCGAACGAGGTCTTTTCGATCAATAGCCAGACCAGGCCAATGACCCCGGCCGCGATGCCCGCCGCGTAGAAGCGATAGGTCGACCAGATCAGGTCGCCAAACAGGAAGCCGCCGTTGATGGCGGACGGCACCTGCAGCACGTAATCGCGTGTGCCCCAGACCAGACGGATCAACTCCTCGATCACCATCGCTGCACCGAAGGTCAGGAGAAGCCCGTACAGCGGGTCCTTGCCGTAGGTCCGCCGCATGCAGAGCTCGATCAGCATGCCGACGAGACTCACGATCACGGGCGCGATCACCAGCGTGGCGGCGTAGCGCCAGCCCAGCGGGAGCGCGAGCCACGCTTTCGCAAGATCGGCCGGCATTGGCGGGCGCGGTCCGGTCAGCTGCATGGCCACATAGGCCCCGAGCGCGAACAGGGAACCGTGCGCAAGATTGATCTGCTCCATCAGCCCGGCGATGAGCATGAAGCCGAGCGCGATCAACGCGAACAGCAGGCCGAGCGTCAGGCCGTTCAGAAGATGCGGAAGAAGGTCGAACAAGGTTTTGACTCTCGCAACTGGCAATGCTCACCCAGGCCTCGATGGCCCGGGCCTGCGGCGCGCGACTTGCGCGCCGCTCGTTCCACGACGCGACACACCGTCGCTAGGAGTCGACGGTCGGCACCTGCTCGTAGGGCGTGAGCTTGCACTTGCCGGGGGCGGCGTCATCGGCGGCCGATTTCGGTTCGGTCCAGCTGATGATCTCGAACAGATCGGTGTTGTCGGCCGGCTTGGCGTTGCGCCGCGCCAGATAGATCGTCTGCTGCATCTGATGCGTCATGGGATCCATGTACGCGTCGAAATGCTGCATGCGATCGGTCGCCGAGACCTTCAGGTTCTCGATCTCCTTGATGATCTTGACGTTGTTGGTCGACCCTGCCCGCTCGATCGCACGGAGCAATTCGCGCGTCGACATGTAGCCGTTGTAGGAGACGTTGCCCGGCACCGGGATCGGACCGTCCTTGTTGGCGGCCTGCCATTTCTTGACGAACTCGGCGACGCCGGGCAGCTGCAGCTTGTGATACCAGGTCGTGCCGAACACGCCGAACAGGCTGTCGGGCGCGCCCCAGACATCGGGCCAGTCCTGCTGGTTGTTGATCCAGGCCGGCTTGCCGTCGAGCTTGAGCTGCGCGACCTGCTCGCGCAGCGCCTTGATGTCGTCGCCGCCGATCGCAGTTGCGACCACGTCGGGTTTTGCCTGCTGGATCTTCAGGAGGTAGGCGGTGAAGTCGCGGGTGTTCTGCGGCACCAGGAGATTGTCGATGATCTTGCCGCCGGCAGCCTCGACCTGCGCCTTGGTCGCTGCAGAGGTCGTGTGGCCCCAGACGTAGTCATTGGTCAGCAGCATCCAGTTCTTGCCGATGGAATCGACGGCGTTCTTGACCGATGCCTTGGAGAAATTGGTGCCGTTGCCGTCCCAGACAAATTTCACGCGTGAGCAATTCTCTCCGGCTTCGCTCGGCGCGGAGGAATTGGTGTTCATGTAGATCACGCCGTATTTGCTGGCGACCTGGGTGATGGCGTTGGCGACGCCGGAATGCAGCGCGCCGATCAGGATGGTGCAGTCCTCGCGGGTGATGAACCGCTCGGCGACGCGGCTGCCGGTGGCCGGCGTCGTCTCGGTGTCCGCGGTGATGAACGATATCTGGCGGCCGAGCACGCCGCCTTTGGCATTGAACTCGTCGATCGCCATCTTGATGCCGCGGAAATCATCCTGGCCACTGTTGCCGTATTGGCCGCTGGCATCGCAGGTCAGGCCGAGCTTGATAGGCTTGGCGCCTTGCGCCCAGGCATGATTCTCTTTCCACGGCCCAAAGAAGCTGCCGGTGCCGCCGATGACGCTGGCCATCAAGCTGCCCTTCAAAACGCTTCGCCGTGAGATCTGAGGCCCTCTCATCGTTTCCTCCCGTTTTCGAAGTCTTTTGCTTTTTTCTGCGATTAGAATATTCATTCCATTTCTGATGTAAAGTGGAATATTTGATCCGAACAGTGAAATGCCGTTAAACAGGCGACCGATCCGGAGACCCGAGACGATGAACAAGGCACAAGGCGCGATGAGCTACGACGAGCTGCGCGGCGCCATTGCGCAGCGGCACCGGGCGCTGTCCGGCCGGCTGCAGCAGATCGCGGAGTTCGTGCTCGATCACCCGACCGATGTCGCGCTCGGCACCGTCGCAGAGGTGGCGCAGCGCTCGGGCGTGCCGCCCTCGGCGATCGTTCGCTTCGCCCATGCGCTCGGCTTTGGCGGCTTCACCGAGATGCAGCAGGTGTTCCGCTCGCGCCTCGTCGCCGGCGTCGCGCCGAGCTACAAGGCGCGGCTCGCCCGCATGAAGAGCGAGGAGAAGTCGGTGCTCGGCCGCCAGCCGGCCGCGGTGCTGTCGCGCTTCGTCTCGGAAGCGCAATCGGCGCTGGTGACGCTGAGCCAGTCCGTGCACGCGCGCGAGCTCGACGCCGCGACCGCGATCCTCGCCAAGGCGCGCGACATCTATCTGCTCGGCCTCGGCGGCTCGTTTCCGGTCGCGACCCACCTCGCCTACGTGCTGCGCAAGCTCGGACGTCGCGTCGTCCTGCTCGATGGCACGGGCGGCAGCATCCACGAGCAGTCGCATGCCGCGACCACGGAGGACGCGCTGGTCGCGATCAGCTTCCGGAACTACTATCCGGATACGGCGCGGCTGTTTCCCGAACTCGTTGCGCGAGGCGTGCCGACAATTTCCATCACCGATAGCCTCCTGAGCCCGATCGTCGAAGGCGCGAGCGTCGTGTTCGAGATCCAGGACATGCCCGAGCCGGCGCTGCGCACGCTGGTCGCGCCGATGTGCCTCGTGCAGGCGATGGCGATCGGGCTCGATCTCGCGGCAGACTGACATTCACAACAGGAAAAAGATCATGACATCGCATGACACGGCGAAGATTTTGGCAGGCAAGGTCGCGCTGGTGACCGGCGCGGGGCGTGGGCTCGGACGCGCCTTTGCGGAGAAGCTCGCCGCGCTCGGCGCCGATGTCGCCATCCACGGCATGCGCGAGAACGGGCCGGCGGAATATGGCGAGGGCACCACCCTCACCGCGGTGGCGGCAGAGATCGGCCAGCAATTCGGCGTCCGCAGCCGGCGCGTGCTCGGCGATCTCACCAGGGGCGAGGACATCGCGCGCGTGATTGCCGAGACGGAAGCCGCCCTCGGCCCGATCGACATTCTCGTCCATAATGCCGGGGGCGACATCGCGGCCGCCGGCGGCAAGCCCGACCCGAACGACGCGGTGAACATCAAGGAGGCCGATGTGCGCGCGGTGCTGGAGCGCAATCTGCTCTCGACCATCCTGACCTGCCAGGCGGTCGCGAAGGGAATGATGGAGCGGCGGCGCGGCCGCATCGTCACGCTCGGTTCGGTCGCCGCTTTCAAGGGCCGCACCCAGGGCTCGATCTATGCGGTGTCGAAGGCTGGCGTGACCCACTACACGCGATGCCTGGCCGACCAGCTCCGCGCTTACGACATCGCCGTCAACTGCATCGCGCCCGGCGATACCCGCACCGGCCGTTTCCTCGGCACCCGTGCGGTGGACCCTGACAGGATGGTCGAGACCGGCACGCTCGACCGCATCGCGACCGTCGATGAGGTCGCACGCGTCGTCGAGTTCTTCGCCGGTCCCATGGGCGCCTTCGTCTCCGGCCAGGTGCTGAGGATCGACGGCGGCGGACAATGCTGGCCGAGCTAAATCAAAAAAGAAAAAGGGCCGCTGCAAGCGGCCCTTTGAGATCATCGCGAATTGACTGAGCTTACTCGACCCGCGACAGCACCGCGAGCTTGCGGATGCCCTTGTTACGGTAGGCGTCGAGGAACGCGTAATAGTCCTTGAACGACACGCAGCCGTTGGAATCGCCGTTCGGCCCGAGCATGAAGGTGTGGGCGAGCAGGCCGTCGCGGCCGTAGATCGCGCTCTCGCCGCCGATCGGGGTCAGGCGCAGCGCCGGCACGCCATGGAACAGCGCTTCGCGCGGCTTCAGCGTGTAGATGTGCGGCGGCGTCACGCCGCGCATGCGGACGCGCGAGGAGCGCGGATCGTCGAGATTGGAGCCGAGGCCGGAATGTGCCTCGAGCTTGGTGCCGTCGGGCAGATAAACCATCTTGGCGGTAATGTCGTAGACCGCCGTGTCGCGCTCATAGGGCGCCGAACCGCCGAGCATGGGGTTCTGCTCCCTCGGCGCGATGGACGCGGTCACGCTGGCATCGGCCGAGGCATAGGCCAGCAGCCCGCCGGACGGCTCGCGCTTGCCCCAGAGCTTCTCGACCATCGACTGGCGCGGACCGGTGATCGACATCACCGCGGCCTTGGCGCGATCGGCAAACGATTTCGGCTTCGCCTCGGGCGCCTGCACGATCTCGGCCGGGTCGGCCGAAGCCAGTTGCATCTGCGCATCCGGTGCGCGCTTGGCCTTGTCCGCGCCCTTATCAGCGACCTTGGCCGCCGGCTTCAGCGCTTCCGCGACCTTCGCGATCACGCTCTGCTTGGGGGCATCCTTCAACGTTTCCTTGGACGTTTCCTTGGCGACGGCGACCTGGGTTGCGGGCGCGACGCTCGCCGCGTTCGACACAACGCCCTGGGTCGCGGCCGCGGCAAAGCGCTCGTTGAACATCTCGCGCGAGATCGGAGCTGCGACCTGGAGCCGGTCCGGCAGCAGCGCAAAGGTGTCCCGGATGGCCTCGCCAGCCTCACGCAGCACCACCCTGGGCGCGCGCTTGATCACGGGCTCGTCGTAGCCAAGGCTGCCGACGATCGGATAGACGCTGGCGCCGAAGACGTTGCTGTAGATGGTCCAGCCGGCGCCCATCACGACGCAGCCGATCGCCGCGGCGCCAAGCCAATTGGTCGCAGTCATTTTCCGGGAAGACTTCCGAAGAGAGTTCTTGGACTTCCGTGCCGCGTTACTCTGCGCAGCGATACTCGTACTCATTCGCCTTGCGTCCAGGACGGTGTCACTCAGTCCCCCTTCGAAGTGCCGCTGGTCACGATCCGGGAACAGCATCTCGCAGGAGGTCGGAGCGTCATTAAGGCGACTTTTAGTTAAATGCTGATTAAGTTCGGGCAGATGTGAGGCACCGCGTCAACGCTGTCCCATTTCGAGAAAAAAGCCCGCACAACTACGGACTTAGCAGCGTCTGTTAACTATAATTCTCGGCCGGGTCAGCACGTTGGACGGGCGTCACAAGCCACGTCTCTAAGGCCACCCAACCAAGTCGTTTTCGTGGTCTTCAATACCCGGACAATAGCGGGGAAGCGTTGCGCGGAGCTGGTGCGCGCTGCGCCCTTTCCTCTTCGGTCGCGGCGCGGGCGTCAGCAGAACGGCAGCAGCTCACACAGATCACACATCCCGCGGAGAGCGCTCACGCGGCACGGCGCCCTGACTGAAAGTTGATCGCGTCGGACTGGAAAAGACCGCACCGAGGAAATAGCTCCGAGAGCGGCACTTTTCAGCAGCCTCTGCGTGTGATACGGTACCGTATCAACATCGCCTTGAACTGTGCCGAGCACGCAAACGGAGGCTGGCATGAGAGGGTTCGCGCGCGCAGGGTTTTTCGCTCTGGCGGGGTCGTTTCTTTTGATTGGATCTGCGATTGCACAGCCGGCTGCCAATGTCGGCTGCACGCCATCGCCATCGGCTGCGGGCACGCAAGTCTGGCGCTGCGACAACGGCATCACCATCGTTGCGGAAAACGGCGCCAGATTTGAACTTAAGGACGCCAACCGCGACGGACATATTGACTCCGTGGAGTTGAGCAGCAAGGCGCTGCTGATCGAGGTGCCCAAGAAGCCCGGCGGCAATCCCTTCAAGGTGCTGACGCCGCAGGCGATCGCCGCAGTGCGCGGGACCAAATGGGCCGTCGATGTCGCTGAGGCCAAGACCGCGGTCTTCGTTGCCGACGGCCGTGTCGGTGTGAGCCGCAGGGCTCGTGGACGCGGCGTCGTGCTCGGACCGGGCCAAGGCGTCGATGTCGAGGCAACCGGTCCGTTGACAGTCAAGACATGGGGCCAGCCGCGCGTCGACGCGCTGATGGCAAGACTGGGTCAATAAGACTGGGTCAATAAGGCCTGGACAATTAAGGCCCGCGCAGCAACGCCCGGGCGACAAAGAAGATTGCAGCACGTAATGACTAGACGCGTTCAGATCCTGGTGGCACTCTTCCTCACCGCGCTGTGGGGTGCCGGCATCTATGCCGGCCACGCCAACGGTCATCTGCGCTTTCTCGATCGGCTCGAGGCGACGCTGACGGATTGGCGGACCCAGGTCCGCGGCGTGCAGGCTCCGCCCGATCTCGTCACCATCGTCGCCATCGACGACACCGTCGTGAAGCGCGGCGGCAGCTATCCGCTGCCGCGCGCCGATCTCGCGCGCGTCGTCGACACCATCGTGCAGTTCAAGCCGAAGGTCGTCGCGATCGACCTGCTGCTGGTCGACCGCAGCGCGGCGATCGGCGACGCGACGCTGGCCAACACGCTCGCCACCGGTCCCATGGTGCTCGCCGCCGCGGCGATCTTCCCGACCGCCAGCGAGACCGTAGAGCCGGGCACCCAAGGTCCCCTCGCCGCGCTGCCACAGGCCGAGCGCTTCCTGCTGCCGCTGCCCGCCTTCGCCGATCATGCCGAGGTCGGAGTCGTCAACGTCGCGACGGGCCAATCGGGCTCGCCGCTTTCGGTGCCGATGTTGTTCCGGACCAGCGACAAGGTCGAGCTGTCGTTTCCCTTGCGCGTCGCGACGCGCGCGCTCGACAAGCCGCTGACGATCGCGCCCGATCACCTCATGCTCGGCGACCGCGCGGTGCCGACCGACTCCGACTTCGCGCTGCCGATCACCTATTACGGCCCGCGCCGCACCATCCGCACCGTCAGCGCGCAGAGCATTTTCGACGGCACGCTCAATCGCGCGGCGATCGAGAACCGCATCGTCGTGATCGGCGCCTCGGTCGCCGGCGGCGGCGACTTTTATCCGACACCGTTCGATTCCCTGATGCCCGGCGTCGAGGTGGTCTCGACCGCGATCACCCATCTCGTCGCCGGCGACGGCATCGTGCGCGACCGCAAGGTCCACATCGCCGACGCGCTCACCGCGATCCTGCTGCCGATGCTGCTGGTGGGCCTGCTCGCCTGGCGGCGCAGCGCGCCCGGCATCATCGCCGCAGCCGCGGTGATGATCGCCTGGGCCGGTCTCAACCTGTTCGCCTTCACCCACGGCGTCTGGCTGAACGCTGCGACCACGCTCGCCGCGGCAGTGCCGCCGGTGATGGTCTTTGCCGGCGTGCAATTGTGGGCGGGAGGCCGCCGCACTCAATATCTCGCCGCCAAGAGCCGGTCGCTCGCGCAATTCCAGGCACCGGCGGTGCAGGAATGGCTGGCGCGCGATCCCAATTTCCTGTCCAAGCCCGTCCGGCAGGACGCAGCGGTCGTCTTCATCGATCTCTCCGGTTTCACGACGCTCAGCGAGCGGATCGATCCGGACGAGCTGCAGCATCTGCTGAGGGCATTTCACGCGCTGATCGACAAGGCCTCGGTCGATTCCGGCGGCATGATCACCGGATTTCTCGGCGACGGCGCCATGATCCTGTTCGGCCTGCCCGGCGCGATGCCCGACGACGCCGCGCGCGCGCTGCAATGTTCGATCGACCTGTATCGCAGCGTCGATCGCTGGATCGCTTCGCTGCCGCCCGCCACCCGCGGCCAGCTTGGTTTCAAGATCGGCGCGCATTACGGCCCGATCGTCGCATCCCGTCTCGGCGAAAGCCACCAGCACATCACCGCGACCGGCGACACGGTCAACGTCGCGAACCGCTTGATGGAGGTTGCCGCCCATAACTGTGCGCGGCTGGCGCTCACCGATACGCTGCTGGATTCGGCCGACCTCCACGGCGCTCCCGACGGCATTCTGTCAGGTCCCCTGCTCACCCAGGTCCGCGGCCGCTCCGGCGTCGTGACCGTCTGGTTCTGGCGCGACCAGAACGGGCCGGGTCAGGCCGCCACCAGGGCCGAGATGATCGACTGAATTTTGGGGCCGCCTACCGCGCTTCCGGCGGCGGCGAGCGGTCGAGCACGTCGCCCTTGGCGCCTTCGAGCAGATCAATGCCGTAGGTCTCGACCACGAGCGGCCCGCGCTTGCGCTGCAATTGCGCAATTTGCGTCACCTTCGCGAAGAGCTCGTCGAGGGCGGGATGGCCGTCCGGGCGCAGCTCGTCGACAGAGATCAGCTTGCCGGCAAGCAGCTTTGGATCGGGCTCGGGCATGTTGACCCAGCGGATGCGCTGGTTCTGCTGCAGCACGCAGGTGCCGCGCGGCAAGTAAAAGGCGAGCCAGCCCGTGGTGCCGTAGTCCTGCGCGAGCACGCAGGTCGCGCCACTGCGCGCGCGCGCCGCTTCGATCTCGGCGGCGAGCTCGCGCCAGCCGACGCCGACGCTGCGCACCGTCGCGTCGCGGCGATACCCCGACAGCCAGCCGGTGTTGGCCTGCACGATCAGCGCCGCAAACATCACGATGCCCACGGGCGCGGCCCAGCGCAGGCAGAAATCCGCGAGGCGGCGCGCGCGTGGTTGCCACTGCACGAGATTGGCAGCAGCGGCCGCGGCAACGATGAAGGGCGGATAGACCGGCGCGAACCAGTTGGCCTCGACGCGGGCATGCAGCGAATGCCAGACGAAATAGGCGACGATGGTCCAGAACAGCGTCTCGATCAGCATTCGCGAGGCCAGCGCGCCGGCCCGGCGCCAGGTCAGCGCGTGCAGGCCCATCGCGCCGAGGATGAAGACCAGCGGCGTTGCGAAGGCGATCTGGGTCGGGATCAGCTCGGCGATGAAGACGGGACGGAAGTCCTCGATCTTCGCCCGCCCAAGCTGCTTTACGAACGAGACCCATTGATGATCCGCATTCCACAGGATCACCGGTGAGAACAGCGCGAACGCAACGAGACCGCCGAGATAGGGCCAGGGCGAGAGGAACCAGCGCCGCAGTTTCGGCACGGAACCGAGCCAGATCAGGATCGCGGCGCCAAAGAACATCGCGGTGTATTTCGACAGCAGCGCCGCGCCGACCGCCGCGCCGACAGCGAGCCACCAGACGCCGCGGCCGGTCTCCAGCACCTTGGCGAGGAAGAACAGCACAAAGCTGGAGGCGACCAGCAGCGGCGCATCGGGCGTCACGATCAGCGTGCCGATCGAGGCCATCATGGTCACGTTGAGCAGGATGGCGCTGGTCGCAGCCACCCGCGCGCCGCCGAACAGGATGGCGGCGGAACGGTAGATCGCGTAGCTCATCGGCAGCGCGAGCAGGATCGAGAATACGCGGACGCCGAACTCGGTGTCGCCGGCGATCATGGTGCCGGCGCGGATCACATAGGCGACCATCGGCGGGTGGTCGTAATACCCTCCGGCGACGTTCTTCGACCACATCCAGTAATAGGCTTCGTCGAAGGTGATCGGCGTGAACGCTGCCGCAACCAGCCGCAAGCCGACCAGCGCAACGATCACCAGCGCGGTATTACGGACAATCCGCGCGTCAGCCCCGCCCATGTCGAGCTATTTCTTGCGCCAGACGAACAGTCCGGACATCGCGTAGTTCCACACCACGCCCATCAGCGCACCGGCCATGCCGGCCAGCCACCAGATCGGCTCCTGGTCATAGACCGAGAAGGCGACGCCGACATTGGCGAGCAGGCCGACGCTGCACACGATGTAGAAGGCGATCAGGCCGCGCAGCAGCGCAAAGCCCTTGAGCCGCTGGTCGCGATAGGTGAGGAAGTTGTTGAGGGCGAAGTTGCTGGTCATGGCGACGACGGCGCCTGCGGCCTGCGCCTCCGCGAACGGCGCCTTGAACAGCTGAAGGGCGATGAACAGCGTCGTCAGATGCACCACGAGGCCGATGCCCCCGACCATCGCAAACAGGATGAAGCGCAGCGAGACGGCATCGTTGGTGAACTTGGCCAGCACCAGGCCGAGAAAATCCAGCGCGACCATGGAATCGAGCTTGCTCTCGCCGTGCTGGCGCTCACCGAACGTGTAGGGAATTTCAACGGCTCGCAAGCTACCGTTCGCGCTCGCGACGAGGTCGAGCAGGATCTTGAAGCCGTGCACCGACAGCTTCGGCGCGAGCTCCTCGAAACGGTCGCGGCGAACCATGAAGAA
Source organism: Bradyrhizobium sp. Unk1 (assembly GCF_059512345.1). Lineage (NCBI taxonomy): Bacteria > Pseudomonadati > Pseudomonadota > Alphaproteobacteria > Hyphomicrobiales > Nitrobacteraceae > Bradyrhizobium > Bradyrhizobium sp. Unk1. The sequence continues at coordinate 35,710 of NZ_JCAMOP010000051.1, read as the reverse complement.
GCCGCTCATGGGATCGGCGATCTCGACCCGCAGCGCCTTCCTGGCGAGTTCGGTCGCAAGCGCGCTGGCGCCAGCGCGCTGCTTGTTGAAGCCTTCGCTCTTGTAGCCCTCGATATAGCGGCTGCCGACGACGAGATCGGCCTGGTCGCTTGCGAGCAGCAACAGCATCTTCGGCAGTTGTGTCTCGTCGTGCTGGAGGTCGGCATCGATCACGGCCACATAGGGCGCGCTCGAGGCCAGGATGCCCTCGATGCAGGCGCCCGACAGACCGCGGCGGCCGATGCGGCGGACACAGCGCACGCGGTTGTCGCGCTGCGCCAGCGCGCGCACGACGTCCCAGGTCCCGTCAGGAGAATTATCGTCGACGAACACGACTTCCCAGGCGACGTTGACGAGCGTCGCCTCCAGCCGCCGGTACAGCACCGTGACGTTGTCGCGCTCGTTGAACGTCGGGACGATGACCGACAGTTCCGGTGCCTCGTGAGCCTGCGGGGGAGTGCCGGAGCCCGGTCTGATCGCTTCATTCATGACGGGAGCGTATATCCGCCGCGTCCTGCGCTGCCAAGACGTTGCGCTGCCAAGATCTACGGAGCCGGGGGTCTGTGGGGAAAGGCCCAAAAAGGGCCCAAAAATGCCAACGACCCCGGAACGGCGGACCGCGCGTACATCCGGCGCAAGTCCAAGCTATTCCAAGGTCGTTCCAGCGCCGGAGGTTTCACTCAACGTCGCCGTTACAGGCTAGATAGGAACGGCAAGACCGCTTCGCAAGGGGGCATAGCGGCCCTTTTTCAGATCCTGCTAGTTCGGGACTTCCTTGATTACCGGCCCGCGCGGCGCGGGCGCGGCCGGGACAGCGGGCGCTGCCGACGGAGCCGACTCGGCCTTTGCCGGCCTGGGCGGCTTGCCGTACTGGCCGATCGGCCCCAATACGACGGCGACCGCAAGCACGACCGCCGCGACGATCGCGCCCAGAATGCCACCCACCGACTCAGACGACATGGAAGCCCATCCCTGTTCCCGATGCCTCCAGTGATACCATGGATGCGCGCGGAGCTGGAAGGGCTGCCGAAGGGGCGAATAGCGAATGGTGAGTAGCGAATGAGCCAACACGGGCTTCCGCCCTACTCGCTACTCGCCACTCACCATTCCCTACTTCGCCGGCGGCCTGTGCTTGACGAAGGCCGTCACGATGTCCTTCTGCGCCGACTCGACCGCCCTGTTCGCGGTGGCGAGATGGGCGCCGGCATCGATGTTCGGATATTGCGTGGTGAGATAGTCGAGCAACGCCACCCGGTAATATTGCCGCTCGGACGGACAGGCGCCCGCGACCGAGCGGCCGAAATCCTGTTCCGATAGTCCCTGATTGGAGTCGCGCGAATATTCCCGCGCCAGGCAATGCCAATAATCGTCGCGGCCCTGCATGGCGAGCTTCTGCGCACCCTTGGCATCGTCGTCATCGTCCGCCATTGCAGAACAAGTCATGGCAGCAGATGTCATCATGACGAGCGCCGCTCCCACCATCAGCATCCGCATTCTTGTTCTCCTTTTGCGCGGGTCCGGCTGCGAGCTTAGACGGGACGGCGCAACTGGCCAATCACATCTGGTTTGATTAGGATGAGGTCCCTCCCCGTCGATGCGAGACCCTCCCGTGGCCAAAGCAAAAACCGCGTCCAAAAAATCCGGCAACATCTTCATCGGCGTCGGCGGCTGGACCTTCGAGCCCTGGCGCGGCGTGTTCTACCCGGAGAAGCTCACGCAGGCCAAGGAATTGTCCTATGCCGCCTCGAAGCTGACCTCGATCGAGATCAACGGCACCTATTACGGCTCGCAGAAGCCGGAGAGCTTTCGCAAATGGGCCAGCGAAGTGCCCGATGGTTTCGTGTTCTCGGTGAAGGGACCGCGCTTCGCCACCAACCGCCGCGTGCTCGCCGAGGCCGGCGATTCCATCAAGCGGTTCTATGATTCCGGCGTACTGGAACTCGGCGACCATCTCGGGCCGGCGCTGTGGCAGTTCGCGCCGACGAAAAAGTTCGACGGCGCCGATTTCGGCAAGTTCCTGGAGCTGCTGCCGCGCAAGCTCGAGGGGCGCGCGCTGCGCCATGTCGTCGAGGTCCGCCACGACAGCTTTTGCGCGCCGGACTTCGTCGCGCTGATCCGCGAGTTCGAGACGCCCGTCGTGTTCGCCGAGCACGGCAAATACCCGGCGATCGCCGACGTCGCCGGCGATTTCGTCTATGCACGGCTCCAGAAGGGCAATGACGAGATCAAGACCTGCTATCCGCCGAAACAGCTCGATGCCTGGGCCAAGCGCTTTCAGGACTGGGCCGAGGGGAGTGAACCCGACGATTTGCCGAAGGTCGACAAGGCCAAGCCGAAGAAAGAGCCGCGCGACGTGTTCGCCTATGTCATCCACGAGGGCAAGGTGCGCGCACCGGCCGGCGCCATGGAACTGATCGCGCGGGTGAGCTGAGGATGGTTCATGGCAAAGGCGAAAAAGCTCTTCACCATCGGTTATGAACAGACGCCGCCCAAGGCGGTGCTCGACGAGCTGGAAAAGGCCGGTGTCAGGCTCGTGGTCGATGTGCGGGCGGTGACCTCTTCGCGCCGGCCCGGCTTTTCGAAGAAGCAATTGTCCGCGGGGCTCGATGAGCGCGGGATCGCCTATGTCCATCTCGCCGCGCTCGGCACGCCGAAGGAAGGCCGCCTCGCCGCGCGCAGCGGCCAATACGATGTGCTGGAGAAGATCTATTCAAAGCACCTGAAGACGCCGCAGGCCAGGGAAGAGATGGACGAGCTCTCGGCGCTGGTGATGAAGGCCGGACCGGTCTGCCTGCTCTGCTACGAGCGCGATCACACCCATTGCCACCGCCAGATGATCGCGGAGATCATCGAGGAGCGCGATGGCGTGGCGGTGACGAATTTGGCGGGACGGCAGGTATAGCCGGCTCCGCCGTCATTCCGAGTTCGCGCTACGCTCGCCCCGGAATGACGAGTGCAGAGACCTCAGCCCTCACCTGCCAGCTCGAACGTCCCTTCCATCATCTGCACGCAATGGCCGCCGACATAGGCATCGAGAAGGGCGCCGCCCTCCTTTTCCACTGTCGTCCGCAGGATGCTCGGCCGGCCCATGTCAAACCCCTGGCCGATAGTGAGCTTCAGCTCGCCGTCGCGAAGCGGATCGAGCGTCGCAAGCAGCGCGGCGGCGGCGACCGTTGCGCTGCCGGTGGCGGGATCCTCGGCGAAACCGCTGGCGCCGCGCATGAACATCCGCGCCTGGAGGTCGCAAGGCGCCTGCGCCGCCGGGATATCGCGCGTGTAGAAATAGATCGAGAACGCGCCGTCGCGCGGCAGTGTCCGGCCGAACGCCGCAGCGTCGGGCGTCGCCCGCCGTAGCGCGTCGCGCGAATGCAATTCCGCGACAACGAACGGCGTGCCGACGCCGACGACCTCCGGCACATGACGATCGGTCCTGATGTCGTCCGCGGTCAATGACAGGCACGCGGCGACCTCGGCGGCGGACAGCTTTGCAAGACGCGCCAGCGGCTGCGGCGCAGTCAGCTCGGCGCCGACGACCTTGCCCTGCTCCCGCCAGATCTCGACCGGCACGATTCCGGCCTTCTCCTCGAACAACAATCGCGGCCAGGGCTCATTGCTGCGCCGGGCCAGCACGAAAGCGGTGCCGACATTGGGATGACCCGCGAAGGGAAGCTCCCTCACCGGCGTGAAGATGCGGACCTCTGCGTCGTGACCGGGATTGCGCGGCGGCAGCACGAAGGTCGTCTCGGAATAGTTGAACTCGGTCGCGATCGCCTGCATCTGCTGCGTCGTGAGCCCGCCGGCATCGAGCACCACGGCGAGCTGGTTGCCGCCGAAGGCGCGGTCGGTGAACACGTCGACGGTGATGTAGCGGCGCTGCATCGCTCATTTCCTCTTCACCCAAATCGCAGCCGCGCTCGGCTGCATCGCCGGCACTCTACAAGCCGGCGGCATCGCCCGTCATGCCCCAAAATTGAGTGCAATCGGAGCAATCGCGGAAGACGATTCAGAAGCGGAAGAGTGAACGTGGCGATGCGAGCACTTGCGCACGCTCGGCTGGATCGGTGATCAGCGTGTCGAGAAACCGGCGGTTCCTCTCATAGCTCTGCGACGCCTCGAACTGCGTGTGCGGCCAGTCGCTACCCCACAGCAGACGATCAAGACCGTAAGCACTACACAGCAGCGGATAGGCTTCCTTCGCAAAGCTCTCGCCGGCCGCACCGTTGCGATACGGCGCCGAGATCTTCACCCAGACGTTCTTCGTCGCCCCTAACTTCAGCACCGACTGGAAGCCGGGATCGGCGACGCCGAGTTTCGGATCCGGCAACGCATAGTGATCGAGCACGACGGTGACACCATGATCGAGCAGCTGCGGCGCCAGCAGTGCGAGGTCGGACGCGTTGCGCTGGAGCTCGACTTGCCAGCCCATCGATTTCACGTTTCCGAGCAGCGCCTTCCATTCGCCGGCAGCGAGATCGGGCAAGGACTGGCCGACGAGATTGAGACGGATGCCGACGACGCCGGCGCGATCGAGCGCGCGCAGTTCGTCCGCGGTCACGGAAGGATCGACCACCGCGATCCCACGCAGGCGCCCGCCGGCCGTCTTCAGGCCCTCGACCAGATAGGAATTGTCGGTGCCGAGAAAGCTCGGCTGCACCAGCACGCCGTTGCTCATGCCATTGCGGTCGAGCTGCTCCAGATACAGCGCCAGCGGCGCATCATAATCGGGGGCATAGCGCCGGCCGGGCGCGAGCTTGAGGCCGCGGTGGAAGACATGGGCATGGGTATCGATCGTCGGCAAGCTCGTCTCACTCTTCGCTCGGCTCGCGGCGGCCGTGGCCGACACGAGGGATACAAGGCCTGTGCCGAATTGGCGGCGCGTCAGGCCGCGTTCGCGGGACATCATGGTGACTGCTCTCCATCCGGCGTCAGGCGCGCGTCGCGGCGGCTTGTTCAAAAACCTTGCCGCGGGTTTCGGGCAGCAGCACCACCGCGATCAGCACCAGCGAATAGGCGAAGGCCGCATCGATGCCGATCGCCGGTCCGAGCCCGATATGGTCGCTGAGATAGCCCACGAGGAAGGGGAACGCGGCGGAGACGATGCGGCCGAAATTGTAGCAGAAGCCGACACCGGTGCCGCGCACGCCGGCCGGATAGAGTTCGCTGAACAGCGCCGCCATGCTGGCGGGAATGCCGGCGGAGAAGAAGCCGAGCGGAAAGCCGAGCACCAGCATCTCGCCATTGGTCAGCGGCGCGAAGATGTAGATCAGCACGGTGACGATGCAGGCGCTGGCGAAGAAGGCGACATTGGCCCTGCGGCCGATACGGTCGCTGATGATGCCGCTCGCGACGCAGCCGCAGAAGAAGGCGACGATGATCACGGCAAGGTAGCCGCTGGAGCCCAGCACCGACAACTGCCGCACTTCGCGCAAGTAAGTCGGCAGGAAGGTGGTGAGCGCGGCGTAGCCGCCGTGGGCGCCGATGCCAAACAGGCCTCCGATCAGCGTCGAGCGCAGCACGTCGCGATGGAAGATGCCCGAGAGCGTGGCGAAGAACGGCGTCTTGTCGGCAGCGACCGCGCGCGGCGGCTCCTTTAGGCCGCGACGGATGAAGATGATGAGAAGCGCGGGCAACAGTCCCAGCGCAAACAGCAGCCGCCAGGCGATGTCGGCGGGTGCATAAGTGAAGACGAGGGCCGAGAGTAGCACGGCTGCGCCCCACCCCACGGCCCAGGCGCTCTGCACCGAGCCCAGCGCCTTACCGCGATGCTCGGGGCGGATGATCTCGGCCATCAGCACCGCGCCGCAAGCCCATTCGGCCCCGAAACCGAGGCCCTGGATCGCCTTGAGCGCCAGGAGCTGGGTGTAGGTTGTTGCGAACGCGCAGGCGAAGGTCGCGAGCGCAAAGGTCGCAACAGTAATCTGAAGCGCTTTGACGCGACCAAAACGGTCGCCGAGCGCGCCACCGATCCAGCCGCCGAACGCGCCGAAGAACAGCGTGACCGAGCCGAGCAGGCCCGCATCGGCCTTGCTGATGCCGAAGGCCGCGATCAGCGCGGGGATGGCGAGGCCGAACATCTGGACGTCGAGCGCATCCAGCGCCCAGCCGCCAAAGCTTGCCCAGAACGTGCGCCGCTCCAGCGGCGAGCTTTCGCTGTACCAGTTTGACATTTTTCCTACCCTGTACTCGTTATTGCTTGATGTCGTTGAAACGTCGCTCTCACCTGATCTCGGCGTGGTAGCGGAACCGGTCGGCCGGCCCCCGCGACCTGCGCCATTCGATCGGCCGCCGCTCCAGGTCGAGCGCGAGGCGCTCGATCACGATCAATGGTGCGTGCGCTTCGAGGCGCAGCAGGCGCGCCTGCATCTCGTTGGCGGTTTCGACCGTCAGGATTTCCTCGGCGGACACCACCACCTCCCCGCAGCGCTCCTCGTAGAGCGGATAAAGCAGGTCGCCGAATTCGGCGGTGTCGATCTCCAGGATCGGCGCGAAGCGCGATTGCTGGAGCCAGATTTCTTCGGCGAGCAGCGGCACATCGTCGATCAGGCGCAGACGCGACAGGCTGATCACGGGCTCGCCGACAGGGATGCGCAGCGCCGACGCAACGGCAGAATTCGCCGCAACGCTCCTGCGCCGGATGATGCGGCTCTTCGGCACGCGCCGCTCGCCGCTCTCGGACTGGAAGCGGAAAAAGCGGAACAGCGAGGAGTTGAAGCGCGCCCGGCGCACGAAGGTGCCGCGACCCTGCTGGCGCTCCAGCACGGCATCCGCAACGAGCTGATCGATCGCTTTGCGCACGGTGCCGATCGCAACGCCGTAATGCGCCGCGAGTTCGGCCTCCGACGGGATCGGCTCGCCCGGCCGCCATTCATTGCGGTTGATCCGCGCGGCGAGGTCGTCGCGCAGACGCTGGTAGCGTGGCAGGCGGTCGTCGTGCGGAGCTGCATTCATATAGTCATATAGATGACTATATGAAGTGGGAGTCAAGCACTACCACGGTACCGCAATTGCGAGAGCGGCGACGCGAGGTCGGGCCGGCGGATGTTGCCAACCCGACCCCGCCTTGCGCGTTAGTTCGCGGCCTTCGGCGTGCAGGGCGGCTGCTTGTAGGGCGCTGAAGCAAACGCGCCCTCTGCTGGCGCCCTCACACAATCCGCCGCCGCCTGAGGCGGAGCGCGCCGCGGGGCGACGTCGCGGGCGGCTGCGGCCTGGGTTTGATAGACGGCGGCGGCGATCAGGGCGGCCGAGACAAGGGTCAATCGGGTCATGGGTTCTCTCCGCGTGGCAATCGGAAGCCGAGAGTTTTCGGCGTCCTGACAACACGAGCGGAAATCGCCGTGAGATATTTCATCACGCGCCTTCAACGAAACGCGAGCACCTCACCCCAGTTGAAACACCGCTACCTTGTGCTCGTAGCCGCGAACCGCGACCTCGCCGAGCGCGACGGCGTCCTCACCGTCGTCGCCGAGCGCCTCGCGGACGGACTCGGAGATCAGGAGCTGCGAGCCGAGCTCCTTGTTGAGTGCCTCCAGCCGCGAGGCGAAGTTCACGGTGTCGCCGATCACCGTATACTCCTTGCGTCGGGGCGAGCCGATATTGCCGGCAACGACCTCGCCGAAATGGATGCCGATGCCGATCCGCAGCGGCCAGCTCGTTTGCGCGTTGATACGGTCCATCGCGGCCAGCATCTCGCGGCCCGCGGCAACCGCGCGGTGCGCGGCGTCGGAGGCCTCCAGCGGCGCGCCGAACAGGGCGAGGAAGCCATCGCCCAAAAACTTGTTCACGATGCCGCCCTGGCGATCGAGGATGTCGACCAGCACGGCGAACGCGCCGTCGAGCCGGTCAACCACCTCCTGCGGGGTGCGCAACCGCGCGCCGGCAGTGAAGCCGCGGAAATCGACGAACATCACCGCGACGCGGCGAAGGTCGCCGCCCGCGCTGGGTCCCGCCGCCATCAGCCGCTCCACCACCTGCGGCGAGACGTGCTGGCCGAACAGGTTGGTGACGCGATCACGCGCGGTGGCGGCCGCGATGCTCGCGGCAAATTGCCGCCGCAGCCGCGCGCCGACGGAGCCGGCGAGCACGCCGCAGATCAGGATGATGGTGCTGCGCACGGCGTGAAAGTAGATCAGCGGTTCGCCAGCGTCGCTGGTCGAATTGTAGTACAGCGCGACGGCCAGGAGTTCGGCTGCGGCCACAAATCCCGTGAAGGTGGACAGCCAGAAATCGAGCCGCAGCGTCGAAAGAATGATGAAGATGAAATAGGCCAGTGGCAGCACGAAACCGAGCGCCGGTCCAGCGCCCATGCTGCGAATCTGGAGGATCAGGATGATCGTCGGCAGCGACGTTTCGATGAGGGCGCCGATGTATCGCCTGATCACCGGCAGATCGCGATCGAGCTTGAGGTTTCGCCTGATCTGTCTGTGGACCCAGACCTCGAAGAGGATGAAGCCCGCCAAGAGGATGTATTCCCGAACCAGGCCCGCCGACCCGCGCCAGATCCGGTTCACGATGGCAGGGTCGATCAGGTAGGTTGCGGTGAGGAACAGGATCATGACGCAGCCCGTCGTGATCAGCGCCCTCACCCGCAACAGCTCGGTGCGCAGCACTTCCCGCATCAGCTCGCGCTCGAACTCCTCCGACATCACGGCATGCTGCCGGGTCTTCCTGCTGGCAAACCTGACCATTCGGCCCCTCGATTCCGGGGCATCTTGCCTCAATCCAGCGTGCGGCGGAAGCGCGTCACCGCGATGGTCATGGCGACCAGCATCAGGATCGCCAGCGCCAGCGCGTCGAAGCGCAAATTCTGCATGGTCGCGCCCTTCAGCATGATGGCGCGGACGATCCGCAAGTAGTGGGTCAGCGGCAGGCATTCACCGAGATATTGCGCCCAGACCGGCATGCCGGCGAACGGGAACATGAATCCGGAGAGCAGAATGCTCGGCAGGAAGAACATCATGGCCATCTGCATGGCCTGGAGCTGGTTCTGCACCACCGTCGAGATGGTGTAGCCGATCGACAGATTTGTCGCGATGAACAAGGTCGACAGCAGCGCGAGCAGGAACAGATTGCCGAGCAAGGGCACGCCGAACAAGCCGACACCGATGCCGATGATGAGGAAGGCCTGAAGGAAGCCAACCAGCACATAAGGAACGATCTTGCCGAACATCACCTCGACCGGCTTGATCGGCATCGACAGCAGGCTCTCCATGGTGCCCCGCTCGACCTCGCGGGTGACCGAGAGCGCGGTGAAGATCAGCATGGTCATGGTGAGGATGGTGCCGACGAGGCCCGGCACGATATTGAGGCTGGACGACGCGGCCGGATTGTAGCGCGCATGCGCGCGGATCTCGAACGGCATCTCGGGCGGATTGCCGATATAGAGATCGTGTGCAAGCGCGGTCTGCACGACCATGCCGAGCGAGCCGAGCGCAGCGCTGGCCGCAACGGGATCGGTGGCGTCGGCCGCAACCAGCAGCGCCGGCCTGTCGCCGCGCCGCACCGCCCGCTCGAAGCCGCGCGGAATCTCGACACCGAACAGCACCTTGCCCGACTTCAGGAGGTTGTCGAAATCGTCGACGTCGTGCACCTCGTAGATGAAGCGGAAATAGGCGGTGTTCTCCAGCGCCTTCAGCACCGAGCGGGCAAGATCCGAATCCTCCTGGAGCAGCACCGCGCTCGGCAGATTGTGCGGCGTGGTGTTGATGGCGTAGCCGAACAGCAGAAGCTGCATCACCGGCAGCATCACGATCATCGCGAACGAGACGCGGTCGCGCTTGAGCTGAATGAACTCCTTGACCAGCATCGCATAGGAGCGCTTCCAGAAGCCGAAGCGCTCGCGGATCTCGTGCGCGGGTGCGGGGTGATCGGCGGCGCTCATTGGAAATTATCCCTGGAACGGCTCATCAATTCGATGAACACGTCTTCGAGCGAGGGCGATGATTCGTGCCAGTGCAGGCCGCCCTTCTCGCGCCACGGCGCGATGCTGGCCTCGAGCGCGGCGACGTCGCGCCCGGAAACGTGCAGCGAGGTGCCGAACGGTGCCACCATGTCCACGCCGGGCTTGCCGGTGAGCGCGGCCGTGAGCCCGTTGAGTTCCTCGCCCGTCACGGTGTAGGTCGTCAGGGCGGACTTCGCGATCACTTCCTCCACCGTGCCGTGCGCCAGGAGATGGCCGTAGGCGATGTAGGCGATCTCGTGGCAGCGTTCGGCCTCGTCCATGTAGTGGGTCGAGACCAGGACGGTGAGGCCGTCGGCCGCGAGCGCATGGATCTCGTTCCAGAAATCGCGCCGCGCCTTGGGATCGACGCCGGCGGTCGGCTCGTCCAGCAGCAACAGTTTCGGACTGGGCAGCGTGCAGGCCCCGAGCGCGAGCCGCTGCTTCCAGCCGCCGGAGAGCTCGCCCGCGAGCTGCTCCTCGCGCCCCGACAGCCCGAGCCGCTTGATCATGTCGCGCGCGGCACCGCGTGCGTCAGCGAGGCCATAGAGCCGCGCGACGAATTCGAGGTTCTCGCGAACCGAGAGGTCCTGGTACAGGCTGAAGCGCTGGGTCATGTAGCCGACCTGGCGCTTGATCTTTTCGGCATCGCGCCGGATGTCGTAGCCGAGGCAGGTGCCCTCGCCGCTGTCGGGCGTGAGCAGGCCGCAGAGGATGCGGATGGTGGTGGTCTTGCCCGAGCCGTTCGGCCCGAGGAAGCCGTAGATCGAGCCGCGCTTCACCTGCATCGACAGATCGTGCACGACCTCGCGGCCGCCGAACGACTTGGTCAGGCCCTTGACGTCGATCGCGATGCCGTTGCCGCCGTTCATCGCTTGTCCGCCACCGGCGTTTTTGGATGGAGATAGACGTCGATCGGCTGTCCGACCCGCAGGGCATCGGGCCGCGAGGGCCGCGCCTGGATCAAATAGACCAGCTTGTTGCGCTCATCGAGGCTGTAGATGACGGGCGGAGTGTATTCGGCCGAGGTCGCGATGAAATAGATCTTTGCGGTGAGATCGGCCGCGCAATTGTCGCATGAGATGCGCACCGTGTCGCCGATCGCAAGCTTCGGCAGCTCGGTCTCGGGCACGAAGAAGCGCAGCTTCATGTTGCCGGGCGGCATGATCGAGAGCACCGGCCGCTGCGCCGCCACCATCTCGCCCTCGCGGAAATAGATCTGCTGGATAGTGCCGGCAACGGGCGCAAAGCCCCTGCGCCGCGCCATTCGCGTCTCCGACGTCGCAACCCTTGCTTCGGCAACACGCAAGGACGACACCGCGGAATCGAGATTGGCCTGCGTACCGGAGCCGGTTTTGTTCAGCGAGGCCGCGCGATCATAGGTCTGCTGCGCATTGGCCAGTGTCGCCTTGTTCTGATTGAGGTCGGCAAGCTGGAGATCGTCGTCGACGGAATAGAGGGCATCGCCGACCTTCACCTCGTCACCCTCGCGGACATTGAGCTTCGTCACCCGGCCCGCTTCGTCCGGGCTGACGAAGATCATGTCGGCCTCGACCCAACCCTGAAATCCGGGATCGCGCTTGTCCTTGCAACCGGCAAGGCCGGTTGCAAGGACGGCGGCCAATGCAAATGCAAAAAATGCTCGTGACGACCTCATGTCGTCCTCCGTTCGCCAAAAATCAGATCGAGATGGACGCGCAGCATGTCCTGGGCGTCGAGCGGCGCGTGCCGTGCAAACAGGCTCTGCCAGATCACCGCGATCATCGCGGGGGCGACCAGGATCTGCGGATAACGCGCGAGGTTCTTCTCGCGGATCTCGCCGCGGGCAATGCCGAGCTCGATCAGCGCGCGCATACCGGCGATCCCGCGCGAGACCACCTCTCGGTAGTAAAAATCGGCGACGGACGGAAAGCGCGGCCCTTCCGCCACGATCAATCGCACGAGATCGCCTCGCCTCGTGCCGATGACTTCCCTGAGGAAATTGCCGGCGAAGGCCTCGACGAGATCGCGCACCGAGCCCGTCGGCGGCGGCAGCGCATTCAGCTTCGCCACGACCGGCACGATCACAGTGCGCACCAGCTCCTCGAACATCGATTCCTTGTCCTTGAAGTGCAGGTAGATCGTGCCCTTGGCCACGCCTGCCCGCCTGGCGATGTCGTCGAGCCGCGTCGCGGCAAAGCCACGCGCGATGAACTCCTCCATCGCCGCTTCCACGATGGCCGACCGACGCTCGGCCGCACGCGTGGCACGGTTCGACGCGGGCGCGGCGTCGGCGGGCGCACGGCCCTTCGCATCGGCGCGAGCTGCGGTTGGCGTCGCTGCTTTGGTTGGCTCCTTTGTCATGCTCCATTTATGACTGACTGGTCAGTCATAGTCAAGATACCGATCCAGCCCTATACGAGCTAACAAATTAGCGTTGACTAATGCATTAGCGCCTGCTAATCGAATGCTCATGATCGAAGCCGCCCCAAATCCCGTCACCACCGTGATGCGCGCCCTCGCCGATCCGACGCGCCGTGCCGTGTTCGAGCGAGTGTTCGAGAGCAAGGAGATCAGCGTCGCCGAGCTCACCCGCGGCAGCGGCGTAACGCAGGGCGCGATCTCGCAGCACCTGAAGTCGCTGAAGCAGGCCGGCCTCGTCGCCGAGCGCGCCGAGGGCCGCAACGTCTATTACCGCGCCGCGCCGCAAGGACTCGAGCCGCTGGTCAGCTGGATGGACCATTACGGCGTGTTCTGGCGCGAGCGCTTCCAGAACCTGCGTGACCTCTTGAAGGAGATCGATCCGTGAGTGCAGCCGAGTTCAAAGCCGAGACAAAAGACGTCGTTCAAGACATTGTTTTGGAGGAGGTCTTCCCTCACGCGCCCGAGACGATCTGGAAGACGCTGACCAGCGCCCAGTTGATCGCGCGCTGGCTGATGCAGCCGACCGGCTTCGAAGCCATCGAGGGTAAGGCCTTCACGTTCCAGACCACGCCGGGCGGCAACTGGGACGGCGTCATCCATTGCCGGGTTCTCGAAGTGATACCGAACCGGCGCCTCGTCTATGCCTGGAAGGGCGGCGACGAACGCAACACCGGCTACGGCGCGCCGCTCGACACCGTCGTGACGTGGTCCCTCACCCCCATCGAAGCCGGCACGCGGATCCGCCTGGTGCATGCGGGCTTCGTCATGCCGATGAACGAGTCGGCCTACACGGTCATGAGCGGCGGCTGGAAGAAGGTCGTCCGCCAGCTCGACGAGATCAGTGGCGAGAAGTGAGTGGGAGATCTTTCGATGACCAAGCCTTTTACCGGCGGCTGCGCCTGCGGCGCGATCCGCTATTCGATTCTGGGTGAGCCGCTGTTCAGCAATCACTGCCAGTGCCGGGACTGCCAGCGCGAAAGCGGCAGCGGCCACGGCTCGTACATGACCTTCGCGCGCGAAGCTGTCACGCTGACCGGCGAGGCGAAGCATTGGGACATGGTCGGCGACAGCGGCAACGTGAAGACGCGCGGTTTCTGCACGCAGTGCGGCTTGCCGGTCTACATGACCTTCGCCGCAATGCCCGACATCTTCACCATCCGCGCCGCAAGCCTCGACGAGCCCGCCCGCTACAAGCCGCAGGTGGTCACCTATGCCGCACGCGGACATGATTGGGATCGTCTCGATCCCGACCTGCCGAAATTCGCGGGCATGCCGCCGGGATGAGGCGGCTGAATTTTGAATGCTCCGGTCCGCGCATCACTCGGTACCCGTTGCATCGTCAATGACAGCAGGAAGATTATCCCTTGGCGTCGCAGGCCCAGGCGCGGATCACGCATTCCTTGCCGCCGTATTTGTAGCACTCGCGCGTGGCGGCATTGAGCGAGGCCGATATCTTCGGCTTCACGGCATAGCCATAGGCGCCGCAAGGGTTGGACATATCGACCGACATCGCGGCGCAGGCGCGCTTCATCGTCACCGTCGTGCAATCGCCCTTGCACTGCTTCTGAGCGGCGGCACGGGCCTCGTGCTCGGCGCCGTAATCAAAAGCCTGGCCATAGGCCCCGCACTTGCCGACCGCAAACGCACCGGCAGCATGCGCATCCGTGATGTAGCGCGCGCCGGCGACACAAACCGACAGCGCAAAGAAAAACATCGCGCAACGGCGCGCGACGACGTTCGAAGCCATGGAAAAACCCCTCCCCCCAAGGCAGGTGGAGAGGACTCTACGCGCGGGACCGTTTCCACTTGGTGAACGAGTGGTTGAGAATCCTGATGGACGAATGAGCGGCGCAATACATCTTTTAGTTGCAATTTTCCAGCGCTTCATTTAAAGTAGTTGAAGCTCCAAGCAAAGAGCCGGAGGAAACAACCATGCGTCACATCAACGGAATGCTCTTGGCGATGATTGCGTCGGCGTCCCTGATCGGCCCCCTGCCCGCATATGCGCAATCGGTGAACTGGACCTGGACCAACCAGTATGGCTCGACCCTGGCCATCACCAGCTTCAACTCGAACACAGGTGCCATCACGGGGACCTATACCAACAACGCCGCTAACAGTTGCGACGAGGGCAAGCCGCAAGGTGTGGCGGGTTGGCTGGCCTACGGCAACACGGGCACTGCGATCAGTTTCTCGGTGAATTTCCTCGGCTGCGGATCGACCACCGTCTGGACCGGACAGCTCAATAACTCGTCTGGATTCCAGGGACTGTGGTATCTGTCCCTCGGCGAGGCCGTCGCATGGAACGGCATCAGCGCGGGCGCCGACACTTTTACGTTCTCGAGCGGCGACAAGGCCCTGCTGACGAAGAGCGGCGTCGATCTGAAGGCCGCCAGCGAGAAGCTGTCGAATACCAAGAAGTAGGCGAGCGACGAACGTAGTGCGTAGGGTGGAATAGCTCGCCGCTGCGCGAAGCGCAGTCCGCACGGCGTAATCCATCACCTTCGTCCGGCAAACGCGGAAACATGGTGGGTTACGCCCGGCGCCTGCGCTTCGCGCAGCCGCAAGGCTAACCCACCCTACGGCATCACGGCACAGTCATCCCCGTCGCGCCGCTTCCAGCGCCTGCGGCGTGTCGATGTCGAGGAAGGCGCTCTCGCCATCCACGGGGACTTCGGCCACCGCTTCGGTGTGCTTGGCGATCAGATGGCGCGCGCCGACGTCGCCGTCGAGCGTCATCAACTCCTTGAAGAAACGGCGCGACCACAGCACGGGATTGCCGCGGCGGCCCTCGCTGACGGGCACGACGATGAGGTTGCCACGGTCCGGCGCAAAGCCGTCGATGAGGCGATCGATCAGGCCGGCATCGATCAGCGGCATGTCGCCGAGACAAACCACGGCGCCGTCGCAGGCCTCAGGTACCGCCGCGATGCCGGCCTTGACCGAGCTCGCAATGCCGCCGACGAAATCCGGGTTGCGGACGAATTTCACCTTCAAGCCTTGCAGCGCCTGCTCGACCAGCTCGGTCTGATGGCCGGTGACGACGATCACCTCGGAGGCCCTGGAGGCCAGCGCCTGCTCGGTCGCGATCCGCACCAGCTTCTTGCCGTCGAGCTCAGCGAGCAGCTTGTTCGGTCCGCCCATCCGGGTCGAACGGCCCGCCGCGAGCACGATGGCCGCGACCCGGCTGTTGCCCTCGATCGCGGGTTCTGCGCGCGGCTGCGGCCGCGTGACGATCTCCATCAGGAGGCCGCCGACGCCCATGCCCATCAACTCGGAACGCGTCACTTTGATGCCGGCGAGCAGCCGCATCAGCACCCAGTCGAAACCGTTCTCGACCGGCGAGCGTGCGCAGCCCGGCGCGCCCAGCACCGGCACCCCGCCGGCCCGCGCGATCAGCAGCAGATTGCCGGGATCGACCGGCATGCCGAAATGCTCGATCTCGCCGCCGATCCCGGTGACGGCCGCCGGAATCACGTCGCGGCGGTCGGCGATCGCGGACGCCCCGAACACGATGACGAGCTCGGCGCCGAGGCCGAGCAATTCCTTGATCGCGGCCGACAGCGCCCGTTCCTCATGTTGCACGCGCCGCTCGGCAATGATGCTGGCGCCGGCCGGCGCGAGCCGCTCGGCGGTGACGCGCAGCGTCTTGTCGATCACCTTCGACGAGAGGCCCGGCAGCAGCGTCGACACCACGCCGACGCGCTTGATGACGTAGGGCGCGATCTTCAGCGCGTCCCTGCCCGCCTCCTTCACCGCGGCATCGCGCAAATTGCCTTCGACGCCGAACGGGATGATCTTGACGGTGCCGACCATCTCGCCCTCGACCACCGGCTTGTAGGCGGAGAGCGTCGCAAAGGTGATGGCCTCGTCGATGTTGTTGATGCGGTCGACCGCGGCGCGGTCGATCACCAGCACGCCCGGGCTTGCGGCGAACAGATTGGCGCGGCCGGTGAAGGCGCGCTCGACATGAATGCCCTCGCCGCCGACCGCCAGCGCGATGCTGGCGGCGGCGACGTCCTCGGAGACGTCGCCCTCCTCCATGCGCACCACCACGACGTCCTTGATGCCGGCGCGCGTCAGCGCCTCGACCTCGGCCGGGCCGATCGTCGTACCTTTCTTCAGCACCAGCGGACCCTGGCGCAGGGTGTGGACGGTCACCCCGCCGATCGCATCCTTGGGGCTCGCCGGTCCGAACTTCATGCCGCTTCTTCTTTTTCTTTTGGTGGCAGGCGGAGCACCGCCGTGATCTCGGCCATGATCGACACCGCGATCTCGGACGGCGAGACCGCGCCGATCGCAAGCCCAATGGGCGCGTGGATGCGCGCGATGTCGCTGTCCTTCGCGCCCTGCGCGCGCAGCCGGTCGCCGCGCTTGGCATGCGTCTTCCGCGAGCCGAGCGCGCCGATATAGAAGCAGTTGCGCTCGAAGGCGTGCAGCAGCGCGGGATCGTCGATCTTCGGATCGTGCGTCACCGCGACGAAAGCCGTGTAGGCATCGACATTGAGCGGCGGCAGCGCCGTGTCGGGCCATTCGGCGACCAGGGGAATGTCAGGGAAGCGCTCCGCGCTCGCAAACGCCGTGCGGGGATCGACCACGGTGACGTCATAGCCGAGCGAGCGCGCCAACGGCGCCAAGGCCTGGCTGATATGGACCGCGCCGACGATGACGAGCTTTGCGGTCGGAGCATAGACGTTGAGGAACAGCTTTTTGCCGCCGGCTTCGACACTGGCGCTCTTGCCCATGCGAAGCTGCTTGTCCAGTTCGGCACGTAGCGGGTCTTTTGCAAAATCCGCAGCCTTCACCAGGCGCTGCTCGCCGCTCTCGGTGTCGGTCACCAGGATCACCGGCCGGCGCGCGGCGCGCTCGGCATTGAGTTCGTGCAGGATTGCGAGCTTCACGGCTAGCCGACCTTCTCGACGAAGACGCGGATGGTGCCGCCGCAGGACAGCCCGACATTCCAGGCCGTCTCATCGGCAACGCCGAACTCCAGCATCCTGGGCTTGCCACTCTGGATCACGTCCATGGCCTCGGTGACCACGGCGCCCTCGACGCAGCCGCCGGAGACCGACCCCAGAAACGTGCCCTCATCGTTGATGACGAGGCTCGAGCCCGCCGGGCGCGGCGCCGAGCCCCAGGTCTCGACAACGGTGGCCAGCGCGACGCCGCGGCCGGCCTTCTGCCAATCCTCCGCCGCCTTCAGAATATCCTCGTCGCGATCGAGCATGGCTTAACCTCTCAAGCTGCGGAACGGATCAGGCTGCGGTGATGCGGCGGCAGCGGCCGGGAGAGCGTCGTGATCAGCTCCTGGATCGAACTCAAATTATGTACCGGGCGGAATTCGTCAACGTGCGGAAGCATCATTTTGATGCCCTGCGCCTTGGCCTCGAAGCCGCCGAACCGCAGAAGCGGGTTGAGCCAGATCAGTCGCCGGCAGGACCGGTGCAGCCGGTCCATCTCGAAGGCGAGCCTGGAATCGGCCTCCCGCTCCAACCCGTCGGAGATCAGCAGCACGATGGCGCCCTGGCTCAGCACGCGCCGTGCCCACAATTTGTTGAAGTTGTGCAGCGAGGCCGAAATCCGGGTGCCGCCGGCCCAGTCCTCGACCGAGGCCGAGCAGCTCGCCAGCGCCTCATCCGGGTCGCGCTGGCGCAGCGCCCGGGTGACGTTGGTCAGCCGGGTGCCGAACAGGAACACCGAGACGCGCTTTCGCGCGTCCCCGATGGCATGCAGGAAATGCAGGAACAGGCGGGTGTACTCGCTCATCGAACCCGAGATATCGAGCAGGGCTACGATCGGCGCCGGCTTCTCGATGCGCCCGAGGCGATGGATGTCGATGATGTCACCGCCGGTACGCAAGGACGCACGCAGCGTACGGCGCAAATCGAGACGAAGCCCGCGAGCATCGGGCCGGTGCCGGCGCGTCAGAAGCTCGGCCTGCGGCAGCCGCATCCGCTCGACGGCGCGGAGCGCTTCGGTGATCTCAGCCGCGCTCATCTGCGCAAAATCCTTCTTCTGAAGGATCTCCTTGTCGGAGACCGACAGGCGCAAATCCTGCTCCTGGTGCTGCGGCGTCTCCGTCATCCGCGGCTGCGACATCGCCTCCTGCACGCGGCGGGAGCCGGCCTGCGGCTTCTTCTTGGCCTGCTCCGGCAACGGCACCGAATCCAGCATGTGCTTCCACTCTTCCGAGGCCCGGAAGAACAGGTTGAAGGCCTGCCTGAAGATCAGCGCATGCTCGTGGCGCTTGACGAAGATCGCCTCCAGTGTGGTGAAGACGTCGGCGCGGTTGCCGATGTCGATCACCTGGAGCGCGCTCATGGCATCGATGACGGCGCCCGGCCCGACCGGCATGCTGGCTGCACGCAACGCGCGGGCGAAGCCGACGATGTTGTCGGCGAACTGCTCGGTCTGGTCGGGCGCAAGGTGGTTGATAGTCATGGGTCCACACTCTCAGCCGTCATTCCGGGGCGCGACGAAGTCGCGAGCCCGGAATCCATTCATCCACTAACTCTGCGGCCCGATGGATTCCGGGCTCGCGCTGACGCGCGCCCCGGAATGACGGGAAAATCAATTCTCGCTCGTCGCTTCCTTCAGGACCTTCTGCAAGGTATCGCCCTGCATCCGGGTGATATCGTCCTGGTACTTGAGCAGCGCCCCCAGCGTGTCGCCGACCACTTGCGGAGTCAGCGAGCGGGCGTCGAGCTCCGACAGCGCGGTGGCCCAGTCGATGGTCTCGGCGACGCCAGGCGACTTGTAGAAATCCTGGTTGCGCAGCGCCTGGACGAAACGCACGACCTGCTGCGACAGCTTCGCCGAGATGCCGGGCACGCGCGTCTTGACGATCGCGAGCTCGCGCTCGGCTTCGGGATAGTCGACCCAGTGATAGAGACAGCGCCGCTTCAGCGCATCGTGGATCTCGCGGGTGCGGTTGGAGGTGATGATGACGATCGGCGGATGCGGCGCCTTCACGGTGCCGAACTCAGGGATGGTCACCTGGAAGTCGCTGAGGATTTCGAGCAGGTACGCCTCGAACGCCTCGTCGGCGCGGTCGAGCTCGTCGATCAGCAGCACTGGCGGTCCCGCAACGTCGGGCTCCAGCGCCTGGAGCAACGGCCGCTTGATCATGTAGCGGTCGGCGAAGATGTCGGACGAGAGTTGATCGCGGTCGGTGTCGCCGGCGGCTTCCGCCATTCGGATCGCGATCATCTGCGCGGCGCTGTTCCACTCGTAGACCGCGGACGACACGTCGAGGCCCTCGTAGCACTGCAGGCGGATCAGCTTCCGTCCCAGCGCCGCCGACAGCACCTTTGCGATCTCGGTCTTGCCGACGCCGGCTTCGCCCTCAAGGAACAGCGGCCGGCCCATGCGTAGCGACAGATAGGTCACCGTCGCCAGCGATCGCTCCGCGAGATAACCGCGCGAAGTCAAAAGTTCGAGCATCGCATCGACCGATGCCGGCATGGCCGTGAGAGTCATGAAAAAGCCAGTCTCGCTACGCCCTCACCGGGGACAAGTTTGGGCCGAGGCGTGAGGTTCACTCACTCCTTGGCGTTGGCGGCATCGAGGGCGCGTCGCGTCAGCACCCCGATGAGATGCGCACGGTATTCGGCGCTGCCGTGGATGTCGCTGTTGAGGCCTTCCGCCGGCACCTCGATGCCGTCGAGCGCCTTCGCGGCGAAGCGCTTCTTCAGGGCTTCCTCGAACGCGGTGACGCGGAACACGCCTTCGGAGCCGGCACCGGTGACGGCGACGCGCACGTCCGAAGGACGCCGCGCCACGAACACGCCGACCAGCGCATAGCGCGAAGCCTGATTGCGGAACTTGATGTAGGCCGCCTTCTTCGGCAGCGGGAACATCACCTTGGTGATGATCTCGTCGGCTTCGAGCGCCGTCGTGAACAGGCCCTGGAAATACTCTTCCGCCTTGAGACGGCGCTTGTTGGTGACGATGGTGGCGCCGAGCGCGAGCACCGCGGCCGGATAGTCCGCGGTCGGATCGTTGTTGGCGAGCGAGCCGCCGATCGTGCCCTTGTGGCGCACGGCCGGGTCGCCGATCTGGCTGGCAAGATTGGCCAGCGCCGGGATCGCCTCACCGACGATCGCGGAGCTCGCGACCTCGGCATGCCTGGCGGTGGCGCCGATCACGAGTGCGCGGCCCTTCATCTCGATCGTGTTGAGCCCCTCGATGTGGGAGAGGTCGACCAGATGCGGGGGGCTGGCGAGACGCTGCTTCATGACGGGAATCAGCGTATGGCCGCCGGCGATCACCTTGGCGTCTTCGTTCTTCACCAGGAGGTTGGCCGCCTGGCGAACGGTCCCAGGGCGATGGTATTTGAATTCGTACATCTGAATGTCCTGATCGCAGAATGCGCGCGCGGTTAGGCGAGATCGGATTTCGCCATCGCCTTGGCGCCGGCGGAGATCGAAGCGACGATGTTCTGGTAGCCGGTGCAACGGCAGAGATTGCCTTCCAGCTCCTCGCGGATGGTGTGGTCGTCGAGCTCGTGGCCCTTGCGATGGACGATGTCGATCGCCGTCATGATCATGCCGGGCGTGCAGAAGCCGCACTGCAGGCCATGGTGCTCGCGGAAGGCCTCCTGCATCGGATGCAGCGGCGCGCCGTCGGCGGCCAGTCCCTCGATCGTCTTGACCTCGTGGCCGTCGGCCATCACGGCCAGCGTGGTGCAGGCCTTCACGGCCTTGCCGTCGAGATGCACGACACAGGCGCCGCACTGCGAGGTGTCGCAGCCGACATGGGTGCCGGTCAGGCGCAGATTCTCGCGCAAGAACTGCACCAGCAGGGTGCGGGGATCGACGTTGGCCGTGACAGGATTGCCGTTCACGATGAGGGAGATTTTTGCCATAAGCACTCTCTATCAGCGCCCCGACGGGTCCCGTCGAAGCGGTTCTTATAATTATTCCAACCTATCATATGGGCCATTATGCCCGGGGGCAACATCGCCCCGGACGCAAGGCGCCATGCCGAAAGGCGATAGCCTTCAGTCCTGTACAGCTAGCCCTGTACCGCCTTGGCGAAGTTTGCGAAAAATTCGTCGGCCAGTTTCTTGGCGGTGCCGTTGATGAGGCGCTGGCCGAGCTGCGCCAACTTGCCGCCGATCTGCGCCTCGACCTCGTAGGCGAGCAGCGTACCGCCGTCCTTCTCCGCGAGCTTGACCACGGCGCCGCCCTTGGCGAAGCCGGCGACCCCGCCCTCGCCTTCGCCGGAGATCTTGTAGCCGTTCGGCGGGTCGAGATCGGAGAGCGTGACCTTGCCCTTGAAGCGCGCCGACACCGGCCCGACCTTCATTTTCGCCGTCGCGCGAAAGCCGCCGTCGTCGGTCTTCTCCAGCTCCTCGCAGCCGGGGATGCAGGCCTTCAGCACCTCGGGATTGTTGAGCTTCTCCCACACGGCCTCGCGCGGCGCCGCAAGCTGGACTTCGCCGTTCATCGTCATGGCCATGGGGTGCCTCCCGGATGCTTCACTATAATACTGCTCAAGTAACGCACGGAGGCCGCAAAGGAAAGGGCAGCCCCCGGCCACGTGCAATGCATATTCGCAACTGCAAAAAGCTGCGCGCTGACGGTTTGGGATTGGCAGAGCCGGAGCATGGTGATTAGGTCCCGCGCAACATGAGCACAGCCCTCTCCCCCCTGCTCGCGCCGATGCTGTCGAGCCCAGCCATGCGCGCGGTCTGCGACGACCGGTCGACCCTCCAGAACATGCTCGATTTCGAGGCAGCCCTGGCACGCGCCGAGGCCGCCACGGATGTGATTCCCGCATCCGCGGTGGGCCCGATCGAAGCCGCGTGCAAGGCTGATAGCTTTGACATGGCCGCCCTGGGCGAGGCCGCGACGCGATCCGGCAATCTCGCGATTCCCCTGGTCAAGGCGCTCACGGCCAATGTCGGCAAGGCCGATGCGGAGGCCGCCCGCTACGTCCATTGGGGCGCGACGAGCCAGGATGTCATCGACACCGCGACCATGCTCACGCTTCGCGCCGGCATCGATGCACTCGATGCCGATCTCAGCCGCGCCATCAAGGGCTTTGCCGCCCTGGCACGGAGCCATCGCAACACCGCCATGGTGGCGCGGACCTGGCTCCAGCACGCGCTGCCGATGCCATTCGGCCTGAAGGCCGCAGAATACGCATCGAGCCTTGCCCGCGCCCGCTGCCGCCTGCGGCGGCTCTCCCGCGAGGGCCTTGCGCTGCAATTCGGCGGCGCGGCCGGCACGCTCGCGGCCCTCGGCGACAAAGGGCTCGTCGTTGCAGAGCGATTGGCGCAGGAGCTCAACCTGCCGCTGCCGGAGGCGCCCTGGCACACCCATCGCGACCGGATCGCGGAAGCCGCATCATGCCTTGCGATTCTCGCCGGAAGCTGCGGCAAGATCGCGCGCGACGTCTCGCTGATGATGCAGACCGATGTTGGCGAAGCGTTCGAGCCTGCCGGCGAAGGCCGCGGCGGCTCCTCGACCATGCCGCACAAGCGCAACCCGGTCGCGGCCGCGAGCGCGCTGGGTTGCGCGACCATGGCGCCGCAACTCGCCGCGACGATTTTTGCAGCCCAGGTGCAAGACCACGAGCGCAGCGCCGGCCCCTGGCACGCGGAATGGCCGACGTTGCCGCAATTGATGCTGGTCGCCTCGGGCGCGCTCGCCGCCATCGTCGACATCGCGGAGGGCCTTGACGTCGATGCCGCGCGCATGCGCAGCAATCTCGATACGACGCATGGGCTCATCATGGCGGAAGCGGTCACGTTTGCGCTGGCCGACAAGATCGGCAAGAGCGATGCGCATCATCTGGTCGAGGCCGCGAGCAAGCGCGCGGTCGCGGAGAAGAAGCATTTGCGCGAGGTTCTCGCGGCCGATTCGCAGGTCACGGCGCATCTCGCACCGGAAAAAATTGCGGCATTGTTCGAGCCGATGGCCTATCAAGGGGCTTCCCAAGCCCTGATCGACCGGCTGCTCGACAGCCTCGAGCGCGATTAATTGTTTGAGCATGATCTTTTTCGGAAAACCGCTCCACACTTTTCCGGATCATGCTCCAGAACGGAGACGCCCAGCATGCCCATGATCGATGCCGACGGTTGCCTGATCAACGTCTCCGTCGAGGGCCGCGACGGCGGACCGACGCTGATGCTGTCCAATTCGCTCGGCTGCACGTTGCAGATGTGGGAGCCGCAGATGAAGGCGTTGACGCAGGTGTTCCGCGTCATCCGCTACGACCGCCGCGGCCACGGCAAGTCCAACGTTCCGCCCGGCCCCTATACGATGGAGCGCTTCGGCCGCGACGTGCTGGCGATCCTCGACGACCTCAACATCGAGAAGGTGCATTGGTGCGGCCTGTCGATGGGCGGCATGGTCGGGCAGTGGCTAGGGGCCAATGCGCCGGAGCGCTTCGGCAAGCTCATCCTCGCCAACACCTCCTGCTACTACGCCGAGCCGACCAAATGGCTGGAGCGCATCGACGCGGTGAAGAAGGGCGGCATCGCCGCGGTCGCCGATGCCGTGATCGCTGGCTGGCTGACCCAGGATTTCCGCGAGCGCGAGCCTGAGATCACGGCGAAGATGAAGTCGATGCTGCTGGCTTCCCCCGTCGAGGGCTATCTCGCCTGCTGCGTGGCGCTGTCGACGCTCGATCAGCGCGAGATGCTCGCCAAGATCAGGAGCCCGACGCTGGTGATCGCGGGCCGCCACGACATGGCGACGCCGATCTCGGCGGGCGAATTGATCCGCTCCAACATTCCCGGCGCCAGCATGACCATCATCGACGCCGCGCACATTTCCAATGTCGAGCAGCCGCACGCGTTCACCGACGCGGTGGTGGGCTTCTTGACGCAGCGCTAACCGCAACCGTCATTGCGAGCGCAGCGAAGCAATCCAGAAATCCCTCCGCGGTGACATTCTGGATTGCTTCGTCGCTACGCTCCTCGCAATGACGAAGAGGAGGAAACACAATGAACGACCAGAAGCGCCGCGATGCCGGCATGAACGTGCGCCGGAAGGTTTTGGGCAATGCCTGGGTCGACAAGTCGATCGCGGGCCGCAATGCCTTCAACACCGACTTCCAGGACATGATCACGCGCTACGCCTGGGGCGATATCTGGACGCGGCCGCATTTCGACGAGCGCACGCGGCGCGTGCTCGTGATCGGCACCATGGTCGCGCTGGGGCAGTGGGACGAATTCCGCCTGCATGTGCGCGCGGCGCTCGCCGAGGGCGGCTTCACCCCCGACGACATCAAGGAAATCCTGCTTCAGCAGGCGATCTATTGCGGCGTGCCGGCGGCGAACCACGCCGTCAAGGAAGCCTCAGCGATTGTGCAGGAGCTCGGCCTGCTCAAGAGCTAGCGGCGCGACGGTCTCGACGGTGTTCTGGACGATCCTGGGCGCCGGCGCGGGCCGTTCGATCACCACCACGATGGCAGCGCCGAGCAGCAGCAGGAGCTCGGTGGCATGCAGCCGGAGCGCGGCCAGCTCGCCGACCTTCGAGGCCATCAACATGCTCGTAAACGAGATGAGGCTGCCGATCCCAAGCGCAATGCCGAGCGCCTCGTCGCTGCCGCCATTCTTGCGGACGCGGGGAATGCACAGAAGCGTGAGATAGATGGCAAAGAACGCCACCACCGTCAGCCGGCCCAGCGCCAGCAGCCAGGCGGCACGCACCGTGCTCATCCCCGCCATCTGAAGATGGTCGCTGAGGAACAGCGCCACCGCGACACTCGGCCGCTCGTAGAGGCCGTGCACCGGTGCCACCATGATGTTGAAGGCCACAAGCGTCCAGGCCGGGATGAAATAGGCCGCCAGCAGGGCGCCGTTGACCGAACCGATCCGCCAATTCCTGAACATGCCGCTTCCCGCTTCGCTCGCTGCGCGCCTTCCATGGGAAGGCTTTGCCGGGGAGCTAACTCGCATCAGACCATGGCGGCAATTTAAACCCTTTGTTTACCTTAACTGGCCCGCCGGGCGGCGCGCCCAAGGAAAAAGGGCCCCGCCTCCCGGCGGGGCCCTCTTCACGTCTGGGCTCCGAAACTACTTGTCCTGGCCGTGCTGGCCGCCCTGTTGCTGGCCGGGCTTCTCGCCCTGGCGCTGCGGATCCTGCTGCTGCTGTCCGGGTTTCTGGCCGCCACCCTGCTGCTGCCCGGGTTTCTGGCCGGGGTTCTGAGTCTGCTGGCCCGGATTCTGATCTTGCTGTTTCGACATTCGGGGGAACTCCCTTGTTGGACCTCAGAGGAGAGACAACGGCCGGGATTCAGTTTGGTTGCTTTGCGGAACCCGGTTCCTCGCACCTGCGGAACCGAAATGACGTCCGTAATGAAATGACCACTGTACAAGCCTTTGTGCCGAGGCATGGCCAGTTGCAGCCGCCAGTTCCCTCCTGTTACAAAACGGGAAGAATGCTTAGGGGCTGCCGGGGCCCGAGAAGAAATTCGCAGAAACTCTCTCTCGAAGAGCTCCCTTTGAGCCGCGTCAGGTGGTAACGGCAGCCCATGGATTATTTCGCCCAGCAGCTCATCAACGGTCTCGTTCTGGGCTCGATCTACGGCCTGATCGCCATCGGCTATACGATGGTCTACGGCATCGTCGGCATGATCAATTTCGCCCATGGCGATGTCTTCATGATCGGCGGCTTCATCGCCCTGATCACCTTCCTGATCCTGGTCTCGCTCGGCCTTACTGCGATCCCGGTGATCCTGCTGGTGGTGCTGCTGGTCGCGATGGCGATCACCGCGCTCTATGGCTGGACCATCGAGCGCATCGCCTACCGGCCCCTGCGCCATTCCTTCCGCCTCGCCCCGATGCTGTCGGCGATCGGCATGTCCTTCGTGCTGACGAATTACTCGCAGGTGGCGCAGGGCGCCCGCGTCAAGCCGATCCCGCCCTTTATCACCGGCGGCTATACGCTGCACGAAAGCGCGGACGGTTTTGTGATCCAGCTCTCCAACATCCAGATCATGGTGGTCCTCACCACCATCGTGCTGCTTGGGATCTTCACCTGGCTGGTGTCGCGCACCCGGCTCGGGCGCGACATGCGGGCCTGCGAGCAGGACCAGACCATGGCGGCGCTGCTCGGCGTCAACGTCGACCGCACCATCTCCATGACCTTCGTGATCGGCGCCGCGCTCGCCGCGGTCGCGGGCCTGATGTACCTGCTCTATTACGGCCTGGTGGATTTCTTCATGGGCTTCGTCGCCGGCATCAAGGCGTTCACCGCGGCCGTGCTCGGCGGCATCGGCTCGCTGCCTGGCGCCATGCTGGGCGGTCTCGCGATCGGCCTGATCGAGACGTTCTGGTCGGCCTATTTCTCGGTCGAGTACAAGGACGTCGCGGCGTTCTCGATCCTGATCGTCGTGCTGATCTTCATGCCGACCGGCCTGCTCGGCCGTCCCGAAGTCGAAAAAGTCTGACGGTCGCCGCGTGACAGTTCTCTCGAGCAATACGGCCAAACCTGCAACGGACATCCCCGCTCTGCTGAAGACGGCCTTCGTCAACGCCCTGATCGCGCTGGTGCTGTTCTCGTTGATGGTCGGCGTCCGCACCGAAGCGGGTTCCGACGGCCAGCTCACCTATTGGACACGCTTCGGCGAGGTCGCCTCCCTCGTTGCCGCCGTGTTCGGCGGCTCGATCGTGCTCGGGCTGCTCAGGCAATGGATCGGTCCGACCGGCGCCGAGAAGCTGGTGCCGCCGGCGGTGCGGAGCGGAATGTCGTTCGTCGGCCGCTACCTGGCGCCCGCGCTCCTGATCTTCACGGTGCTTGTGCCCGTGATCTTCTATGACCAGCGCTACATCCTCGACCTCGCGATCCTCGTGCTCACCTATGTGATGCTGGGTTGGGGGCTGAACGTCGTGGTCGGGCTCGCCGGCCTGCTCGATCTCGGCTACGTCGCCTTCTACGCGGTGGGCGCCTATTCCTACGCGCTGCTTGCCACCAATTTCGGCTGGTCGTTCTGGGTCTGCCTGCCGCTTGCCGGCATCCTCGCCGCGTTCTGGGGCGTGCTGCTCGGCTTCCCCGTGCTGCGCCTGCGCGGCGACTATCTCGCCATCGTGACGCTCGCCTTCGGCGAGATCATCCGCCTCGTCATCATCAACTGGCAGAGCCTCACCGGTGGCCCCAACGGCGTCTCCAGCATTCCCCGCCCCTCGTTCTTCGGCATCCCGCTGGACAACAGCGACAACGGGCTCGCCGCCAGGCTCGGCATCGAATATTCGCCGACCCACCGCATCGTCTTCCTGTTCTATCTGATCCTGGCGCTCGCGCTGCTCACCAACTGGGTGACGATCCGGCTGCGCCGCCTGCCGATCGGCCGCGCCTGGGAGGCCTTGCGCGAGGACGAGGTCGCCTGCCGCGCGCTCGGCATCAACACCACGACCACCAAGCTCACGGCGTTCGCGACCGGCGCCATGTTCGGCGGCTTTGCCGGTGCGTTCTTCGCGACGCGCCAAGGCTTCATCAGCCCGGAATCCTTCACCTTCCAGGAATCGGCGCTGGTGCTCGCCATCGTCGTGCTCGGCGGCATGGGCTCGCAGCTCGGCGTCGCGCTCGCCGCGCTCGCCATGATCGGCGGCTTCGAACTGTTCCGCAGCCTCGAGACCTACCGCATGCTGGTGTTCGGCATGGCGATGGTGCTGATCATGATCTGGCGGCCGCGCGGCCTGATCGGCCATCGCGCGCCGACCGTGTATCTGACCAAGGCGCAGGCGATCTCCTCCGACCTCGTCAAGGAAGGGCACGGATGAGCGGCGACAAGATTCTCGGTGTGGACCGGCTGACCATGCGCTTCGGTGGCATCGTCGCCGTGCAAGACCTGTCGTTCGCGGCCGAGCGGAAGAAGATCACCGCGCTGATCGGACCGAACGGCGCCGGCAAGACCACCGTGTTCAATTGCATCACCGGCTTCTACAAGCCGAGCGGCGGCGCCATTCGCCTCACCCATGACGACGGCAAGGTGATTGCGCTGGAGCGGCTGAACGATTTCCGCATCGCCAAGCAGGCCAAGGTCGCGCGCACCTTCCAGAACATCCGCCTGTTTCCCGGCATGACCGCGCTGGAAAACCTGATGGTGGCGCAGCACAACGCGTTGATGCGCGCCTCCGGCTTCACCTTTCTCGGCCTCATCGGCGCGCCCGGCTACCGCGACGCCGAAAAGCGCGCGATCGACCTCGCCACCGACTGGCTGAAGCGGGTCAATTTGCTCGACCGCGCCGACGATGCCGCCGGCAATTTTGCCTATGGCGACCAGCGCCGGCTCGAGATTGCGCGCGCGATGTGCACCGAGCCCGCGCTTTTGTGCCTGGACGAGCCCGCCGCGGGTCTCAACGCGCGCGAGAGCGCAGCTTTGAGCGAGCTCCTTCTCTCGATCCGCAACGAGCTCGGCACCTCGATCCTGCTGATCGAGCACGACATGTCGGTCGTGATGGAGATCTCCGACCACATCGTGGTGATGGACCATGGCGTCAAGATCGCGGAAGGCTCTCCGCGCGAAATCCGCGACGATCCCAAGGTGATCGCCGCCTATCTCGGCACCGACGAGGAAGAGGCCGTGGCCGTGATGGAGAGCGGGTCGTGACGTCGTCCGCTCCCCTGCTGTCGATCCGGGGCCTGCGCGCCGCCTACGGCAAGATCGAGGCGCTAAAGGGCGTCGATGTCGAGATCAGCGCCGGCGAGATCGTCGCGCTGATCGGCGCCAACGGCGCCGGCAAGTCGACGCTGATGATGACGATCTTCGGCAAGCCGCGCGCCCGCGCCGGCCAGATCCTGTACGAAGGCCGCGACATCACCGACGTTCCCACCCATGAGATCGCCCATTTGCGCATCGCGCAATCGCCGGAAGGCCGCCGCATCTTCCCGCGCATGAGCGTGGCGGAAAACCTCCAGATGGGGGCGGATGCCACCGGCTGCACCGACGCAGAACGCGAGGCCACGCTGCAACGCGTGTTCACGCTGTTCCCGCGGCTGAAGGAGCGCTACGCCCAGCGCGGCGGAACGCTGTCCGGCGGCGAGCAGCAGATGCTGGCAATCGGCCGCGCCCTGATGAGCCGCCCCCGCCTGCTTCTGCTCGACGAGCCCTCGCTCGGGCTGGCGCCGCTGATCGCGCGCCAGATTTTCGATGCGATCCGCACCCTGAACCGCCAGGACGGCCTGACGGTCCTGATCGTCGAGCAGAACGCCAACCATGCGCTGAAGCTCGCCCATCGCGGTTACGTCATGGTCAACGGCCTGATCACGCTGGCCGGGACCGGCGCCGAGTTGTTGCAGCGCCCCGAGATTCGCGCCGCCTACCTGGAAGGCGGCCGGCACGGCTGAGGTTGCCCGACGGCGGAGCCCGTGCGGCCGAATGTGGCGAGATATCTCCGCCAATGCCCGTATTTTGCCGGTGACTTCTCCCGAGATTCATTCAAGAATGGCGCCGGTTTGGACCGGGCGTACCCGGCAACTTCCACAGTCGACCACCCGCGAGGTATCTCATGAAATCACTGAAGCTCATCGGTCTGGCATTCGGCGCGTCGATCGCGCTATCGAGCGCGGCTTTCGCGCAGGATGTCACCGTCGCAGTCGCAGGCCCGATGACCGGCGGAGAGTCCGCCTTCGGCCGCCAGATGAAGAACGGCGCCGAGATGGCCGTGGCTGACATCAACGCCGCCGGCGGCGTCAACGGCAAGAAGCTCGCGCTCAACGTCGAGGACGACGCCTGCGACCCGAAGCAGGCGCGCTCGATCGCCGAAAAGATCGCCGGCGCGAAAATCCCGTTCGTGGCCGGGCACTATTGCTCATCGTCGTCGATCCCCGCCTCCGAAGCCTATGCCGACGGCAACGTGCTCCAGATTACCCCCGCCTCGACCAATCCGAAGTTCACCGACAGCGGACTCTGGAACGTGGCGCGCGTCTGCGGCCGTGACGACCAGCAGGGCCTGGTCGCGGCGCAGTACATCGCCAAGAACTACAAGGGCAAGAACATCGCGATCCTCAACGACAAGACCACCTACGGCAAGGGTCTCGCCGACGAGACCAAGAAGGCGCTCAACAAGGCCGGCATCACCGAGAAGATGTACGAGTCCTATAACAAGGGCGACAAGGACTTCAACGCGATCGTCTCGCGCCTGAAGCGCGACAACATCGACCTCGTCTATGTCGGCGGCTACCATCAGGAGAGCGGCCTGATCCTGCGCCAGATGCGTGACCAGGGCCTCAAGACGATCCTGATGGCCGGCGATGCGCTCGCCGACAAGGAGTACGCCTCCATCACCGGTCCGGCCGGCGAAGGCACGCTGTTCACCTTCGGCCCCGATCCGCGCAACAAGCCGACCGCGAAGAAGATCGTCGACGCCTTCAAGGCCAAGAACATCGATCCCGAGGGCTATACGCTCTACACCTACGCGGCGATGCAGGTCTGGTCGCAGGCGGCCAAGAAGGCCGGCACCACGGACGCCAAGAAGGTCATGGCGGCGATCAAGGCCGGCAAGTGGGACACCGTGATCGGCCCGATCGAGTATGACGCCAAGGGCGACATCAAGCAGCTCGACTATGTCGTCTACAAATGGGACGCCAAGGGCGGCTACGCCGAGATCAAGGGCAACGGCACCTGAGACAGGATGCCTGACCTTTTAATCAGATCAATCCAACGCCCCGGTTCGCCGGGGCGTTTTCTTTCGCCATACGGTCACACGGCTGCGGAGAGCTCGCCGCCCGCCGCGGCCTGGGCCTTGTGAAGCGCTTGCAGGAGATCGTTCGGCCGAAATGGCTTTTGCAGGCATACCACGTCGCGCAGACCAGGCGCCTCGCCCATGAAATCCAGCGCGGTCATGCCGGAGACCGCGACGATCGGAAACCCGGGAACTCGCTCGCGAATGGCCACCATGACGTCGACGCCGCTGGTGTCGGCCAGGAAAATATCGACGATCGCGGCATCGAAAGCGCCCTCGCCGAAGGCTTTCAGGCCCGCTGCGCCGCTCTCGGCCTCGACGACGTCAAAACGGTTGACCCGAAGCACGATCGCGACCATGGCGCGGACCTCCTTCTGGTCGTCGACAACGAGGACACGGCGCATGGGAACAACTCCCGGATACCTATCATTATTTGGTTCAATTCACCGCAAGTGCCCGGCAAGGCAGTATGGGTCTGTCCCGGTAAATCACCTCTTACCAGTTACCTGTTCCAAGTCCCACTCCAAGTTAATTAAGCTGTAACCTTCGGTTGAGTCGCATGCGCTTTCTGTCAGGATGCGCGCCCGGAGCGGGCTACCATGCAGGTAGCCGCTTCCCGGCCGGAAGAGATTGACGTAGGAGGTGATCATGCCGGCTTACGAGAGATCGACGTGCTAGCGCCTAACGACCGAAGCACATTCCTGTCGACCTTGCCGGCTACGCGAAGCGATCGCAGGGCTGCGTTGGCGATCGTCGGCATCTCCGCAATCCTGTTCGCACTGGCGGTACCGTTTGCGGGCTTGCCGCTCGTACAGGTGCCGGCCTTCGTGGCGAGCTACCAGTCGGCGCTCGCGGTCATCGACATCATCACTGCCGTCTTGCTGCTGTCGCAGTTCGCCGTGCTGGGCAGCCGCGCGCTGCTGCTGCTGTCGACCGGCTATTTGTTCACGGCGGGCGCCGCGGTGACCCACGCCCTCACCTTCCCCGGGCTGTTCGCCCCGGCCGGATTGTTCGGTGCAGGCTCGCAGACCACCGTCTGGCTCTACATGATCTGGCACGGCGGTTTCCCGCTGTTCGTGCTGGCCTATGCCTGGCTCAAGGACGGCAAAGGCATCAACAGGATTGCGGGCGCGACGGCTCCCGCGATCGCGCTCTCCGTCGCCGGCGTGTTCGTCGCGTTGACCGTCTTCGCCTGGCTGGTGACTGCGCAGCACGGCCTGCTGCCGGTCCTGCTCAAGGACGGCCACTACACCCCCACCATGATCGGCGTGGTGTCGTTCGTGTGGTCCCTGAGCTTCGCGGCGCTGGTCACGCTCTGGTTTCGCAAGCCGCACACGGTGATCGACGTCTGGCTCATGGTCACGATGTGTGCCTGGCTGTTCGACATCGCGCTGTCGGCGATCGTCAACGTCGCGCGTTTCGACCTCGGCTTCTATGCCGGCCGGCTCTACGGCCTCGGTGCCTCGAGTTTCGTGCTCGCGGTGCTGCTGATCGAGAACGTGCGTCTCCAGGCCAACACGGCCGGCATGGTCGGCGCGCTGCAGCGGCAGTCGAGCTCGGAGCGGAACTATTATGCCGAGCGCGAGCGGCTGTTCAGCGCCGTCGTCGAGTCCTCCAACGACGCCATCATCACGAAGTCGCTCGACGGCACCATCACGTCCTGGAACAAGGCGGCCGAGCGCGTCTTCGGCTACTCCGCCAGCGAGGCGATCGGCCGCCAGGTCGATATCATCATGCCCGAGGGGCAGCGCGAGGAAGTCGCCGAAATGCTGGCCCGCACCCGCAACGGCGAGCTCATCGACCAGTACGAGACCGTGCGGCTGCACAAGAACGGCCAGCCGATCGACGTCCTGCTGAGCCAGGTCCCGCTGCGATCGACCGACGGCAAGATCATCGGCGCCTCCAAGGTCGCCCGCGACATCACCGAACGGAAGCGGGCGGAATCCGCCCTCAACCGCGAGATCGAGGAGCGCCAGCGCATCTTCGAGACCTCACAGGACCTGATCCTCGTGACGGACGGTTACGGCAATTTCATCCAGATCAGCCCGAGCGTGAAGGACATCCTCGGGTACAAGCCGGAGGACATGATCGGGCACAGCGCCATCGAGTTCATTCACCCCGACGACCTCGACAACACCCGCAGCGAGATGCGCGCAGCGCGGCGTGGCGCGGTCAAGCGCAGCTTCGAGGCGCGCTACTACCACTACGACGGTCACGAGGTGACGCTGAACTGGATGGGGACCTGGTCGGAGCCGGTGAAGCGCCATTTCTTCATCGGCCGCGACCTCACCGAGAAGCAGGCCGCAGAAGCCCAGTTCAGGCAGGTCCAGAAAATGGACTCCATCGGCCAGCTGACCGGCGGCGTCGCGCACGATTTCAACAACGTGCTGACCGTCATCACCGGCACGATCGGCATCCTCGCGGATGCGGTGGCCGACCGTCCCGAGCTCGCAGCCATCACCAAGCTGATCGACGACGCCGCCGAACGCGGCGCGCAACTGACCAAGCACCTGCTCGCCTTTGCCCGCAAGCAGCCGCTCCAGCCGCGCGAGATCGACGTCAATGCGCTGGCGCTCGAGGCCGCCAAGCTGCTGCACCCGACCCTCGGCGAGCAGATCACCATCATGCCGCAGCTCACCGAGGATGCCTGGCCGGCGCTGGTAGACCCGGGCCAGCTTTCCACCGCGATCCTCAATCTCGCCCTGAACGCGCGCGACGCCATGCCGGACGGCGGCACACTGGTGCTGGAGACCCGCAACATCTTCCTCGACGACGGCTATGCCAGCATGAATCCCGACGTCGTCGCCGGCAGCTACGTGATGATCGCGGTCAGCGACACCGGCACCGGCATTCCACCGGACCTGATGGAGCGGGTGTTCGACCCGTTCTTCACCACCAAGGAGGTCGGCAAGGGCACCGGGCTCGGGCTCAGCATGGTGTTCGGCTTCGTCAAGCAGTCCGGCGGACACATCAAGATCTACAGCGAGGAAGGCCACGGCACGAGCGTGAAGATCTACCTGCCGCGCTCGAGCGGCGTGCAGGAGACCGAGTACGAGTCGCTGCAGAACGTGCCCATCGCCGGCGGCGACGAGAAGATCCTGATCGTCGAGGACGACGCCCTGGTGCGCCAATATGTCGTGACCCAGATCAAGAGCCTCGGCTATGCCGCGCTCGAAGCCGCCAACGCGGCCGAAGCCCTCACCATCATCGATGCCGACAAGGGCATCGACCTGCTCTTCACCGACATCATCATGCCCGGCCACATGAACGGCCGCCAGCTCGCGGACGAGGCGGTACGGCGGCGTCCCGACCTGAAGACGCTGTTCACCTCGGGCTACACCGAGAACGCCATCGTCCATCACGGCCGGCTCGATTCCGGCGTGCTGCTGCTGGCCAAGCCCTACCGCAAATCCGAGCTTGCCAAGATGCTCAGGACGGCGCTGGCGAGTTGAGCGAGCGGCATCGGTGCGCTATCGCTGATGCCTGAAGCGCATGGAGTGCCGGCCTTGAAAAATCTGCTCACCGATATCGCCGGCGTCCGGGTCGGCCATGCCGAGGATGCGAAAATAGCCTCCGGCACGACTGCGATCATCTTCGATGCCCCGGCGGTCGCCGCGATCGACGTGCGCGGCGGCGGGCCCGGCACGCGCGAGGATGCGCTGCTCGACCTTGCCAGCACGGTCGAGCGCGTCGATGCGATTGCACTGTCCGGCGGCTCCGCCTTTGGCATCGAGGCCGGCGGCGGCGTCCAGGCCTGGCTTGCCGAACAGGGCCGCGGCTTCCGGATTCGCGAGGCGGTGATCCCGATCGTGCCGGGCGCCATCGTGTTCGACCTGCTCAACGGCGGCGACAAGGCCTGGGGTCGCTTCGCGCCCTATCGCGATCTCGGTTACGCGGCAGCTGTGGCCGCGCGCCACGATTTCGCGCTGGGCAGCGTCGGCGCGGGCCTTGGCTGTACCACCGCGACCTTCAAGGGCGGGCTCGGCTCGGCCTCGGCGGTCCTGCCCAACGGCATCAAGGTCGCCGCCATCATTGTCGTCAACGCGGTTGGCAGCGCAACCGTCGGCGAGGGACCGTGGTTCTGGGCGGCGCCGTTCGAGGACAACGGCGAGTTCGGCGGGCGCGGCCTGCCGGCCAAATTCACGCCGGACATGCTGGCGATGCGCATCAAGGGCGGCCCCGCCGCGAGCGCGCGCGAGAACACCACGATCGGCGCCGTCGTCACCGATGCCACGCTGACCAAGGCCCAGGCCAAGCGGCTGGCGATGATCGCGCACACCGGATTTGCCCGCGCCATCTATCCGGTCCATGCCCCGACCGACGGCGACGTGCTGTTTGCGGCTGCGACCTGTGAGAAGCCGATCGAGCCGCTGGTCGGCCTCACCGAGCTCGGCACGGTCGCCGCCAACGTTGTCGCGCGCGCGATCGCGCGCGGCGTGTACAGCGCGACGGCGCTGCCGTTCCCTGGCGCGCAGCCGGCGTGGAAGGATCGGTTCGGCGGGTAGTTAAACGCCCGTCACACATTAGGTGTCATCGCCCGGCGAAGACCGGGCGATCCAGTATTCCAGAGACGGTCGTGATTGAACCGGAAGGCCGTGGCGTACTGGATGCCCCGCTTTCTGTTTAGTCGGGAGACATGGCTGACACCTGTTCGGACACATCACTGACAGGTTGGCGATTGGTCAAGTCGATCG
>NZ_JCAMOP010000050.1:0-60924 GCF_059512345.1 Bradyrhizobium sp. Unk1 | reverse complement strand
CAGATGGCAGCATCCGACTACGTGCCAATCTTCCTCAAAAACCGCTTGCATCTGGCGGGGCGTCCACAGATGAGTACACGCCCTGGTTCAAAGGCCCGCACGTCAACGAAGCAATCTGACCTGATGCATT
Organism: Bradyrhizobium sp. Unk1; assembly: GCF_059512345.1. Lineage (NCBI taxonomy): Bacteria > Pseudomonadati > Pseudomonadota > Alphaproteobacteria > Hyphomicrobiales > Nitrobacteraceae > Bradyrhizobium > Bradyrhizobium sp. Unk1. The sequence goes on along the minus strand of NZ_JCAMOP010000050.1, from coordinate 60,794 downwards.
GAAGGTGAGGATCGCGCTCACGACGCCATCGCGCGCGATATAGGAAATGGCTGCTCCATCCTCCGACGGATGGAGATCGTCCAGATGCGAAGCGGGATAATCCCTGAGACGGTCGACCCAATAGGCACGCAGGCCTTGCCGGGTCGAAATCGTCTTCATGCCGCCGCAGGCGCAATGGACGATCGCATCATCGGCATACGTTTTCAAAATGGTTTCGATGTCGCCGGCGCGATAGGCATCAAGCCAGTCAACCGCAGCGGCCATCGGGTCAAAGGACATGTTTCCTACCTACGTGCCGTCAGGGCCCGAGGTTTAGGGCTGGCGACATGAACTCGAGGTGAAGATCACCTTTCGTTTGTTCATGATTTATTTCTATATCCCCGTCGGCGCCTTCGCGGGGTGTCAAAGCAAAGGGCCGCTGTCTTGGACAGCGGCCCCTCATGCTTCCGGGTTTCAATAATTCCGAAATGAAATGCCTCGACCAGCTCCCCGGGTTGCCATCTTTTCCCGGTTAACAAATCCTTACCATAACAAATGTGGACCAGACCGGTGAATTTCCCAGTTTCCTGATCTGCCAGCCATCCGCGGTGAGGAAGGCGGTCAGGCAGGTGGGCAGCGGCTGAAGAAAGTGAAGAAGAGGCTGCGAAGTTGCCGGTCCACTTTAGGAACTTCCAGCTCCAAACTCCATTTGGGATTATGGCCGGCACACCGCCGATCGCCGGCCGGAAATGGCGGCTCCGGCGCCCCCAGCCCCCCGTCCCGCGCCGGGGCCGTTTTCACGAGTTCGGGCTGATCGGACAAACACCGGCAGAACGGCATCATCACCCATCATCGAAAGGTCTGGAGATCGTTTTCGGTCCCGACGAAACACGCCTGAAACATTGCTGAAACCCGATTGTCCTGAACGCCGCGCCCGTTGGCCCCGACCAACGGAGCGTGAAGGAGACAAGTCATGATCCAGGTCGGTTCGAAGGAAGAAATCGCGTTTCTGCTGGCGCTGTTCGGCACGCACACCCAGACGGTCAAGCGACCGAAGCCGAAATCGCAGCAACGCTGAAGGCTGAGCCATGCCCGGTTTGGCCGATTGCCAGAGCCTCTTGCGTCTCTTGATCGCAAGGGGCGATCCGAGGGCCATTCCGCTCGCCAAAGGCGCCATCGATCAATATTTGAACACCGCGCCGGCCAGCCTGCGCGGGCGCGGCCTGCGCGTGCTCCAGCGCGACGCGCTCGACCAGCACGGTGCCGCGGTCGGGGTGCAGCGCTCCTTCGCCGAGACGGTGGACGCCTATATCGAGCGCAAGCTTGCGGAGGAGTGACACCTTCCGGTGCGGCGGCTCAGGTGCGTGGCTGCCGGTCAGGCTGCGACGGGCGGCGTGGCTTGCGTCAACAGCCCGATCTTCCGGTCGAGATGCCAGACCTCGACGTTGCCCCGGCGCGTGAACTGTTGTGCGACGCGAAGCGCGGCCACATCGGAGTCAGCCTCGAACGCTTCGGCGGAGAGAAACACGCCGTTCTCGCCGACCAGATACGCGCGGTATTGCCGGGTCATGTCGGCGGCCTCAGGCCGGGCGAATGCAGCCAGGACTCGATCTGGATGGCCGTCTCGTCCTGTCGCGCCCGGCGCAGCAGGATCTCGCGGCGCCGCCCCGGCGCAAGCGCCTGGGCCTCGTCGCGAAGGCGTGCGGCCTCGTCTGCGAGCCGCTCGTGGAGAGTTTTGGACTGTTTGAAACGACGCCGCCTCAGCATGACGCTGCTCCCTCGTTCGAGTGGGGCGGGAGCGCAACTGGCGTTCTCATCACCGACCGATGCCACGTGCCGCGCGGTGATGGCTGACTGTATGCCTGTCCCCGGCAGGCGTCTGCAACATTTGATACATTCCTCCGGAAATCTCGAGCGTCCGTCGCGGCGAGGTTCTAGTCCCTTGATCCGGGGGCCGTCAGCCCCGACAAGTCGAGCGCGAACACGCTGCCAGGCCGCGAGCTCGCATGCATGGGCTTTCGCACATCGCTCGGAACAGCAAAAGCGTGGAGTACGGGGCGAGCATGCGTTGACATCGTTCTCGTTATGTTCTAGTTGAGGTCAACTCAACCTATGAGCGAGCCGTGATTGATGGTCACGCTTCGAAACTTACCTGAGGCGGCCGAATGAGTAAGTCGTTTCTTGCCTTGGTCTTGTTGGAGACGCCTGCAACTCCGGACATGGCCGCGCTTGCCGAGGCTATTCGGGCGCGACATCCCGAACTGCCGATGGAGGTGGAAGGAGGCGGCGAGGGGAGCGGTCGCCAGGGTTCGCCGCTCCTTCGCTGTGGCAACGAACTCGTTGCGGTCATGTCGATGCCGGCGGCCATTCCAGAAGATCCCGGCCTGTGGTCGCGCGCTTCCGCGACATGGCCGCAGGGCAAGGCGATCGCTGCGCGGCACCGAGGGCATCTGATCGTTTCGGTGCTTGGCCAAAACCAGCGACCTTTGCCCACAGCTCGTCTGACGACTGCAGTCATCGGCGCGTTGATCGCGACCATGCCGCAATGCTGCGCTGTGGTCTGGAATGGCAAGGTCGCGCGACCTGCCGATCTATGGTTGGACTTTTCGACCCGATCGTTTGCGCCGTTTCCCGACTGCCCTTCCTCGCTGTGGGTCGACATATTGCCGTTCCGATCAGACGCAGGCATCGGCGCGGTAACGATGGGGCTGTCGGCATTTGCCGAGCGTGAAATTGAGTTCGAGACTCGCAAGCTGGCGCTTGCCACCTTGATCGAAAAAGTGGATGGCCTAGCCGTCTATCTGGTCGAGCACGGACTTGTGGTCAAAGACGGTGATACGTTTGGTGGCAGCGCGCGTGAGCGCTTCACAGTTCGCTACAAGAACTCCGATCAATTCGGCGGTTTGCCTGTGTTGTTCTGTAGCGACGGTTCGGCACGATAGAGAGAGTTGATACGAAAGGAGTTGCGATCGCGCCGTTTGAGATCGGTCGTTTGACACGTCGGGCAAAACACTGGCAGAATGGCATCATCGAGATGAGTTTGGATCGAGCCCGCGGGGGTACCGCGGGCTTTTTTGTTGGCAGTTGATGGTAGTTCTACGCCGCGTCTCGACGCGCATGATGGTCATGGGTACGAAACGACGACCCAACGCGCGAAAGCAGCGCTACTACGAAGTCGATTGCTTTTGTCTTCCGTACCGACGGTTTGGCGTAATGAGTGTGAGGAGCCGAGCGCATATTCGCAGGGAGGAATGATTCATGGCTGCGTCCCCTACTGAACGACGAAAGCCGAAGGCGCCGAAACTCTATCGTGTCGGGCTGGATTTCAGAATTCACTCGCCCCCCGGTTTGCAAATGGAAAATATCGTGGTCCTGAGCGGAAACCGCCCGCTGATGTCACCGCGAGGCAAACGATGCTTTCCTCCGCTGTCCGAGCCGCCACGATTGCTTATCGATAAATCTCTCGGGCGGCCGCCGGTCGATTGGGAGCTATTTCACGACCTTTGGCTCGTATCAGATCGGATGAAGAGCGTTCTGGAGGCCGTGGATAGAGAGGGTGTGGCGTTCTTGAAGTGCGAAACGCGGTCACTGAATGGAGCTGCGCCGGTTTATTGGCTTGGCGATATCGTGCGCCAACTCGATGTCATCGACGAGGAAAAGTCGAACGTCGAAATCCTGGATGATGGGACAGATTTCAGGCGGTACAGTAACGTGGCGATTTCCAGCTTTGTCTTCAGAGAGGAGGCCATCGGTTCTGCTCATATTTTCCGGCCACGCTTTCTGGAGACGAGGATTATTTGCGACCAAGCAATGAAGGACGCCTGCAAGGCTGCCGGTCTTAGAGGCCTACGCTTCGGAGATCCCTACGGCAATTAAAAGAACCTTCGTCCCTAGTGTCTTCACGTCGAGATTCGTGGAAGATCTGGCTTTGTCTGTTGCTTCGGCCGGAGTGAAGGCGTCGAAGTCCTAGGCGCACCACGCGAGGTCGTTTGACACGTCGGGCAACACACTGGCAGAATGGCATCATCGAGATGAGTTCGGATCAAGCCCGCGGAATCCCGCGGGCTTTGTTTGTATGGCGTCTCTGACGTTCGTGCGCTACGCCACAGCCGGCGGTCCAAACCAGGTCGTCAGGGCGTCCGCAAGTCCGCGTTGGCTCTCATCTCCGACCCACGCCACATGCCCGTCGGGCCGCACGAGCACGGCTTTGGGGGCGGTGACCTGTCCGATGGCCGGAAGCTCCCATGCGCCGTTGTAGTCGGCGTCGACTGTTCCGACGCGATCTGCCCAGGGCGCGATGTTGACGCTGCCGGGCTTGCCAAAATTGAGCAACACAGCCTGTGCGCTGTGCAGCAGCGCGAAGAGTTTTCGGGGGCAGCCATCGACCGTGAGGTCGAGATCGGGGACGCGACGCCCGAGCAGTTCGTGTCCTTCGCCGAGATCATAGCGGATATCGAGTCCGCTCATCATCGCGCCAAAACGTTTGCGCGGCTCGTCCATGGCGAGCAGGTCGGACACCACATCGCGCGCAGCCTTTAGGCCGGCCTCGCCGCGGCGGAGCAGGGCGATTTGCGCCATGGTGTTGCGCAAGACGCATGCGGCGACGGGATGCCGTTCGGCGTGGTAGGTGTCGAGCAGGCCGTCGGGCGAAATGCCCCTGACCACCTGCGCCAGCTTCCAGCCGAGATTGACCGCGTCCTGCACGCCGGTGTTGAGGCCTTGTCCGCCGACGGAGTGATGGATATGCGCGGCATCGCCGGCGAGCAGCACGCGCTCCCGGCGATAGGACACGGCCTGGCGCGCCGCATCGGTGAAGCGGGAGATCCAGGCGGGATTTTGGACCCCGAAGTCGGTGCCATACACGGCGACGAGCGCATCGCTGAGATCGCGCAAGCCGGGTTCGCCGGTGCGGTCGAGCGTCGCTTCCGTCACGACGACCAGCACGCGACCGCTCTCCGCTTTGCTGAGACCATGAAAGCCGATGGCGTCGTGGCGGAGGCCCCACGCCGGCTCGTCGCGCATCTCGACTTCGGCCATGAGATTGCTGAGCGTCGGATCGGAGCCCACGAAATCGATGCCGGCCTTCTTACGCACCAGGCTGCGACCGCCGTCGCAGCCGACGAGATAGCTTGCGCGCAATGTCTTGCCGCCGGAGAGCGCAACGTCGATACCGGTCGCGTCCTGAACGAAGCCCGTTACCTCGGAGTTTCGATAGATCGGCACCGCGAGCTCCTCGACGCAGTCGGCCAAGATGCGCTCGATGTGGCTCTGCCGCAGCGCGAGGCCATAAGCGTGCCGGGTGGGGAGATCGCCGATGTCGAGCCTGGTCCAGGCGAAGCCCGCGAGCTGGGTGACTTGCCCCTCCCGCAGGAAGCGCTCCGCGATGCCGCGCTGATCGAGGATTTCGATGGTACGCGCGTGCAATCCGCCGGCCCGCGTGCCGACGAGCTCCTGATCCGCGCGCCGCTCGACCACCGCGACGTCGACATCCGCCAGCGCCAGCTCGGCGGCCAGCATCAACCCGGTCGGGCCGCCGCCGGCGATCACCACGGCATGGTGGCTCGCGCGGATGGCGCCGGCCCGCTCGGAACGGCCGCGCGGCCGGGACGACGGAAGCAATACAGGCATGTGGACCCCCTCGAGTTGCTGCTTTGGATGGTCATTGGGTCGGGGGTTCTACGGCAGGGCGGGGGGCTTGAAGCAAGCCCCTTGCGCACCACATATCAAAGTGGGAGGGAGGGCTCCTTCTTCCGCGTTCGCCGCGTTGACACGTCGGGCAAAACACCGGCAGAATGGCATCATCGACATGAGTTTGGTTCGACCCGCGCGGGAGCCCCCGCCGCGGGTTTTCTTCTGGGCATCTTGCGTTCAGCGAACGCCGATGGTTCGCTGCATGGTGTCGGCGAGCTCCTCGAACGAAAACGGTTTTCTAATCATTGGCAGGCCCCCGCGCCGCGGTTCGCGCCCCGATAATTGCAGGATATTCAATCCCGGGCGTAGCCGCTTCGCCAGTTCGGCCAGTTCGTGACCATCCATGCCCGGCATATTGATGTCCGTGATGAGGATGGAGATGTTCTCGTTCTGCCCGAGCCGATCGAGCGCATCCCGCCCGCTTTGGGCGCTTGTCACCTCGCAGCCGAGATCTTCCAGCATGCCCACGATGACGTCGAGGACGCCGGGATCGTCGTCAACAACCAGTACGGTGTGGCTCATCGCATGCACGTTCCTTTGACTGAAGGAATAAACGCGCCGCTCTTCGGGTAAGTTCCGGCACGGTGCGGTCGAACGAGGAATGTTTGACACGTCGGGCAAAACACTGGCAGAATGGCATCATCGAAAGACGTTTGGTTCGGCCCGCGCGGATCCGCAGCGGGCTTTTTTGTTTCTGTTTGGCGTGACGATCTCACTCAAGACAAGGTTTGACACGTCGGGCAAAACACCGGCAGAATGACATCATCGAGACGAGTTTGGTTCACCCGCGCCGGAAGCATCCGCCGCGGGTTTTTTCGTCTCGATTTCAGATCGGACGGTGGCCGCGCATCCGGCCACGCACTCGCTAGATCACGTTAAGGGAGCGCCGATTGGCGCGCCGCCGTCCGTACCATTGCTGGCCGTGCACGCGCGAACGTGCCGGTCCGCGGCGCCGGGCCTGTTGCTCGCGCCGCTGCGGTCTCCGGACACGGAGATAGGGTTCGCGCCCGAAACGATCGCGGCTTCGTCACGCGATCTGCCGCGCATTTTCTTTTTTCGTGGAGAGACGATGACCGCCCATCTGATATCGCTCGCACTTGGGAGCCGGACAAGTTGATGGGTTACTGCGTCGCTCTCTACTTTGCGAAGCTCCTGATCTTCGACAAGGTTCTCGGCCTCGGAACGACGGACCCTCTGGCGGGATTTGCGGCGATCACGGCCAATCTGGTGGTCTCCTTCTACTTCGCCAAGCGTGGTTTCGAGAACGTTGCAAGGATCATCAAGCGGTGAAGATGCCAGATGAAGAAATCAGGGCGATAGTTGCCGAGACACTGGCAGAGCAACACAGGCTGCAACAGGAGAGTGTCGATGCAATCGTTTTGAAGGCCGTCGCATCGGTGCTGGCTTCCTTCGGAATCGAAGATGACGATCGAAAGGAACTAAGGGCCGATTTCCAGCATCTGCGGAGGTGGCGAAAGAGCGTGGAGCAGGCGCAGAGCTACACCTTCAAGGCCGTTATCACGGTGATCGCGACCGGACTGATGGGCGCCGTCTGGCTAGGCGTTAAGGTCGTACTGGGCAAGTGAGCCGCCACGGTGACGACATGGCTGCACTTGCACTCACGCTATTTCCCGCAAACGGGCCGTCTCATGTACAGAATTCGTATCGTCGATGCATCCGATGACGACCTCGTCGACACGTTGGCTGATCTGCATCAGCTGACGTTCTTCGATGCGGCGGCCATGCCGCAATTCGAGTTGGGAGCGTGGTGGCTTGCCTATCATGGCGATGAGGCGGTCGCCTTTGCCGGCGTCATGCCGTCGACGCACGTTCGAAACGGCGGCTACTTCTCCAGGGTCGGCGTGTTGCAACGGCATTGGGGGCGCGGCCTTCAGCGCAGGTTGATGCGTGTGGTCGAGGCGAGGGGACGGCGTATCGGATGGGACAGCGTCGTCTCTGACACGACGGACAATCCAGTCTCTGCGAATAACTTCATCCAGGCGGGTTATCGTCTCTTCGAACCTGAGGCTCCTTGGGCCTGGGCGCATACGCTTTATTGGCGAAAGTGGCTTCGCTGAGCAGGGTTTCCCGTCGTGCGGAACGTGTTTTACAACGTCAAATGGCCAGCGCTAGACGTCGCACGACCTTGTACATGCAGAATGTCCGACGGCCCGGCAGCTTGACGGCTGCCGGGCCCTTTTTGCGTATTGAAGCGATGCGGCTGAGGCACTTGCGAAGTCGGAGGCGCCGGGCTTTAAGTTTGGTCTTGCAGGAAATTCGGCGACCATAAGCCGATGCAAGGGAGCGCCGTCGATGCCCACCAAGCCTCAATTACCGGAACGTTCGTCGCGGGCGACGGGCGCGCCTACCGCGCTCGACGGTCTCTTGGTCGTCGATTTCACGCGCATAGTGGCGGGGCCGGCCTGCACGCAGACGCTTGCCGATTTCGGTGCACGCGTCATCAAGATCGAGAATCCCGATGGCGGCGACGATACGCGCGCTTATGAACACGCCGAAATCGGCGGCGAAAGCGCCGCTTATCTGAGCTTGAATCGCAACAAGCGCGGTATCGCGCTCGACCTGACCGTGCCGCAGGCCCGCGAGATCGCACTGGACCTGATCAGGAAGGCGGATGTGGTCGTGGAGAATTTTTCGAGCGGGGTCATGAAGAAATTCGGCCTCGACTACGAGGCGGTCGCGCCGCTCAACCCGCGGCTGGTCTATTGCTCGATTTCCGCTTACGGACGCACCGGACCGTTCGCTTCGCGGCCTGGCTTCGATCCCATCACGCAGGCGGAAAGCGGCTTCATGTCGCTCAATGGGTTTGCCGATGGGCCGGCGGTTCGTACCGGCCCGCCGATCGTGGACATGGCGACGGGGATGTCCGCCTGCAACGCCATCCTGCTGGCGCTATTGGCGCGCGATCGGCTCGGCCGTGGGCAGCATGTCGAGGTCGCCCTGTTCGACGTCGCCATGGGCATGACCGGCTTTTACGGCATGGCCTATCTGATCAACGGCGAAAACCCTGGCCGGTTCGGCAATTCGCCGAGCGGGTCCCCCACTGTCGGTGTCTATGAAGCTTCCGATGGGCCGCTTTACATGGCCTGCGCCAATGACCGGCTCTATCGCCGGCTGGTGGTCGAGGTGCTGAACCGGCCCGATTTGATCGCTGATCCGCAGTTCGCGTCACGCAAAGCGCGCTCCGAGAACAAGGAGCTCCTGCGGGCAGCCATTGCAGAGGTCTTCGCGAGCGATACCCTCGAGAATTGGATGGCAAGGATGAAGCTGGCCAATATTCCGGTCGGCTATCTCCGAACGGTCGAAGAGGGGTTCAATGCGCCCGAGGCTCGCCAGCGCCATCGCCTGAACAGAATTCCGCACCGTACGGCAGAGTGGATCCCCAATATCGAACCTCCGATCAATATGAGCCTGACGGGAGCGATTGATCCCGTCGCTGCGCCCCTGTTAGGCGAGCATACCGAAGACGTCCTGCGTGATACGCTCGGTTACGACGAGCGCCGGATTTCGGAGTTCACTCAGAAGGGCGTCTTTGGATCAGGCAAGCCATCGACCTCAGGCTAAGCCTGAGCGGTCGGCTCCGTGGAGCCAGGCATCGCAAAGCTTGCGGAAGGCTGCTTCGAGAAGACGGTATACGCGACATCGCATTCCTGCGGACAGCCGGGGTGCAGAGCGACCACGCAACGTTAATCCTGCCCAGCTTGATTTGGCGAAGTTCCCGCCGCATAACTATGTGAAAGCGAGGGACTCGAATGGCGCCTGGTCAAGAGCCGAGCATGGGCCAGCCGACGGGGCGGGAAGCCGGCGAACATGCCTATGCGGCAATGATCGCGAGGACCCGGGCGCTGGTGCCGCGGCTGCGAGAGCGGGCTGCCCGCACGGAGGAACTGCGGCATCTTCCGACGGAAACCGAGAAGGATCTCCACGACGCCGGCCTGTTCCGCATGCTGCAGCCGAAGCGCATCGGCGGTGCCGAGCTTGACTATGTCGCTCTTGTCGACTGCGCCGAACTGCTGGGAATGGCGGATGCGTCAGTGGCGTGGAATCTCGCTAACCTGGCAAGCCACCATTGGATGCTCGGCATGTTCGCGCAAAAGGCGCAGGATTTAGTCTGGGACCCCGATCCGGACGCGCTGATTGCGTCCTCGTTCATTTTTCCTGCCGGACGCGCCACGAGGGTCGAGGGCGGCTACCGGTTGCACGGCAGCTGGCCGTTCTCCTCCGGCGTTGCCTCCTGCGAATGGAACATGCTTGCAAGCGTCGTTTACTCCGACGACGAGGCGGACGGCATCGAGTATCGAATCTTTCTGCTGCCGAAGGGCGATTACAAGGTGTTGGACACCTGGAATGTCGCGGGCCTGCGCGGGACGGGGTCCTGCGACGTCGAAGTCAGGGACGCTTTCGTGCCCGACTTTATGACGGTCGCGGTTGGCGATCTTGCGGGCGGCCCGACGCCGGGAAGCAAGGTCAATCCCAATCCGCTGTATGCGCTACCCGTGTTCTCGCTGTTTCCCTACGTCCTCTCCGGCGTCGCGCTGGGGAACGCGCAAGTATGCCTCGACGATTATGCGGAGGTCGCGCGTCATCGCATCTCGACCTACAACCGTGCCAAGCTCAGCGACTTTCAAAGCACGCAAATCAAGATCGCGGAGGCTTCGGCCAAGATCGACGCTGCGCGCCTGATCATGCGTTCGGCCTGCGTCAATGCAATGGAGGATGCAAGGCGCGGTCGTATTCCTGATATGGCGACCAAGACCAGATATCGTCGCGATGGAGCATTTTCGGTGAATCTGTGCACCGACGCGGTCTCGATGCTGTTTGCGGCGAGCGGAGCGCGCGGTCTGTTCACGACGGGCGTGCTGCAGCGGCATTTCCGCGATGCGCACGCGATCAACTCGCATCTTGCGTTCAATTTTGATGCGGCCGGAACCAACTACGGACGGGTGGCTTTGGGCCTGCCGTCCGAGAATCTCACGCTGTGAGGCCGGCCGATGAATGATCTGCCGAAGCAGCCGGCCGCTCCCGACCCAGCCAATGAGCTCGCCAGCGACAGCTCGCCGATCGATCCCCGCGATTTTCGCAACGCGCTCGGTACATATGGAACGGGCGTAACGATCATCACAGCCATGGCCCCAGACGGAAAGCCCTATGGCATCACCTGCAATTCGTTCGCGTCAGTCTCTCTGAATCCCCCTCTGGTCCTCTGGAGCCTCGGATTCTATTCCTCAAGCCTCCCCGTGTTTCAGAACGCCAGCCATTTCGCCGTTCACATACTCGGCACGTCGCAGCAGGCGCTTGCGAATAAATTTGCAAAATCGTCCGAGGACAAGTTCGCCGGGATCGACTGGACCCCGGGCCTCGGGAGTGCTCCGGTGCTTGCGGAGAGTGTCGCCAACTTTCAATGCAGATCGGTTAATCGCTATTATGGCGGTGACCACGTGATCTTTCTCGGCGCGGTCGAGGCTTATGCCTACAGCGCCAAGGAGCCCCTGCTGTTTGCGCGCGGGGTGTATGGCCGGTTCCTGGCTGATGATGAACGCAAGAAGTCGCCATAAGGCGATTCAAGGACGCTCGTCGGCTCAGCGGCCTGTGGCCGAGAGCTTGTAGATTTCCAAAGCGTCCGCGTCCGCGCCGCGGGCAGCTTTGGCCAGCCTGAATATCTGTCCCGCGAGGGTCGCCATCGGCACCGGCGTTGACGTCGCCTGGGCGACATCGGCGACCGTGTCGAGATCCTTGAGCATTGTCGCGATATGGCCAAGCGGCGGCGAGTGGATGCCTTGGACCATGCGCGGCACGAAGAGCTGAAGCGGGATGGAATCCGCAAAGCCGCCGGCGAGGGCCTCGGGCAGCCGGCCTGCGTCAATTCCTGCATTCGAGGCAAGGCGCGTTGCTTCCGCCAAAACGGCCATCGCGCATCCGACGATCACCTGGTTGCAGAGTTTTGTGGTTTGGCCAGCCCCGATCGGGCCCATGTGGGTGAACCTGCGTGCCATGTGCAGCACATAGGGCCGTGCCCGCTCGATGTCAGCAGCTTCTCCGCCGGCCATGATGGCGAGCGTGCCTTCCTCTGCGCCCTTGGTGCCGCCGGACACCGGCGCATCTATCCAGCCCGCGCCATTCGCGTCCTTCAGCCGCGCTGCAAGATCGCGCGCGGCGTCGGGATGGATTGACGAGAAGTCGACGACGAGCTTGCCTGCGCCGGAAGCCGCTGCAAGACCTTCGGGTCCGAAGATCACCTTTTCGACGGCGGCGGCATCGGTCACGCACATGAAGACGATATCCGCGTTCGCCAACATGTCGCGGGGCGTGGCTGCGCGCCTGGCGCCGGCCGCGACGATCGGAGCGACCTTGCCCTCCGAACGATTCCAGACAGCGACCTGATGGCCGGCTTTGAGCAGGCGCCGGGTCATCGGCGTTCCCATCAGTCCAAGGCCGAGATAGCCGAGCCTCTCGACGCCCTGCGGGTTTGTCTTGCTCGCATCAGCCATAGGTTGCCTCCTTCTGTCGCAGCGCAAACGCCGCCTTACCATACATTGCGGGTCGGACGGCGAAACCGTCCGGCTCGCATGGCTTGCCTGATTGTTTGAACCATGAAACATTTGAGGCGGTCGGGTTGGGCGGCGCCGGTCGGCGCCGGAGCAGCGGAGTGGGCACGATGCGAACCGTTTCGAAGTGGATCCTGGCTTTGGGAGCGGCCGCGGCTGCGAGCGCGGGGGCAGGCCCGTCATGGGCACAGCAGACCATTCGCGTTGGCTGGACCATCCCGGCCGAGGAATCCAAGTACTGGATGATGCGCAGGCCAGCTGAGTTTCCCAATATCGGCAAGGCCTACAACATCGAATGGACCCAATTTCAGGGCACCGCGCCGATGACGCAGGCATTGGCGGCCGGCGCGCTGGATTGCGCGACGCAAGCGCCGCTGTCGCTCGCCAACGGTGTGGTCGGCGGCAATCTCAAGGCCTACATCGTGGCGCAGCACGTCTTCGAGAAGCCCGGCGGTTTCTCGGTCTATTGGGCGGTGATGGATGACTCGCCTATCAAGACGATCGCCGATCTCAAGGGCAAGACGGTCGGCATTTCCGTGATTGGTGGCGGCACGCAAGGCCCGTTCAACCTGTTGCTCAAGCAGAATGGCGTCGATCCGGCCAAGGATATTAAGCTGGTCGAGGTCGGCTTTGCCGTCTCCGAAGATGCGCTGCGCCAGGGCCGTGTCGACGCGGTCAACATGAACCAGCCGTTTGCCGCACGTGCGGAGGCGAAGGGTGGCACAAGAAAGCTGTTCTCGTTGTCGCAGGCGATGCCGAACATCGTGCACATCCTGGAAGCCTGCCGCGCTGATTTCGTCGACAAGAACCCCGACTTGGTGAAGGCCTACGTGCGTGACATTACCTCAGGCATGAAGAAAGCGCTGGCCAACCGCGAAGAGACGCTAAAGGTCGTCAATGAGGTTCTGAAGGCGCCTATTCCGGTGCTCGAGACCTATCTGCTCAAGGACAACGATTTCGGCCGGGATCCAGGCGCTGCGCCGAACTTCCCCGCGATCCAGAAGATGCTGGACATCTACGCGGAGACCGGAATGCTGCCGAAGCTGGATGCCACGCAGTTCAAGCACGCGACGATCGTCGCGCCGCTGGAATAGGCGCGGGGCGCGAATTATCGAACGACGAGATCGCGGCGCCGCGGATCATCCGGGACGTTGCCTGAAGAAGATGCGCGTATGAAGAAGTTGCGATCACGGGTCACGACTGACGGCCTCGACCGGGCCCCGCACCGCGCTTTCATGCGCGCAATGGGGCTTGACGACGCAGCGATCGCCAAACCGATGGTGGGCGTCGTCAGCATGAAGGGCGAGCAGACGCCCTGTAATATGACCCACGACTTCCAGGTGGCCGCGGCCAAGACGGGAATCGAGGAGGCTGGCGGCACGCCGCGCGAATTCTCGACCGTGTCGGTCTCCGACGGCATCAGCATGAATCACGAGGGAATGAAGTTTTCTCTCTTTTCGCGCGAGCTGATTGCGGATTCGATCGAAGCCGTCGTTCATGGTCTCGCCTATGACGCGCTGATCGGGTACGGCGGATGCGACAAGACGCTTCCCGGAGTGATGATGGGCATGGTTCGTTGCAACGTACCGTCCATTTTCATCTACGGCGGCAGCTCGTTGCCAGGCCGGGTGGACGGACGGACTCTCACGGTGCTCGACTCCTATGAAGCCGTCGGCAGCTTCATGACCGGAGAGATCGACGGCGCCACGCTCGAGCGGATCGAGCGCGCCTGCCTACCGACCATTGGTGCGTGCGCCGGCCAGTTTACCGCGAACACGATGGGGATGGTGTCGGAGGCGATGGGGCTGACCATTCCCAACGTCTCGATGGTGCCCGGTGTCTATGCCGAACGTGCACAGATATCGCGCCGCGCCGGGCGACTGGTGATGGAGATGCTGGAACGTGGCGGCCCGCTGCCGCGAGACCTCGTGACTCGGAAATCCCTCGAGAACGGTGCGGCGATTGTGGCCGCCACGGGCGGCTCGACCAACGCAGCGCTGCATCTGCCGGCGATCGCGAATGAGGCCGGGATCGCATTCACGATCGATGACGTCGGCCAGGTCTTTGCCAGGACGCCGCTGATCGGAAACTTGCGGCCGGGTGGCAAATACACGGCGAAGGATGTCTATGACATCGGCGGCGCGGCCGTCGTGATCCGCGAGCTGATCCAGAGCGGGCACATCGATGGGAGCTGCTTGTCCGTGACCGGGCGCACGCTCGCTGAAGAATATGGCGCGGCCAACGCTCCCGATGGTGAAGTCGTTTACGCGTCTCGCGCGCCGATCATGCCTGATGGTGGCGTGGCGGTTCTGAAGGGCAATCTCTGTCCAGACGGTGCGGTGATCAAGGTCGCAGGTTTGAAGAGTCATCACTTCGAGGGCGTTGCGCGTGTCTTCGAAGATGAGGAGGCATGTGTCAAAGCGGTCCGTGACCGCGCCTACACGGCGGGCGAGGTGCTGGTGATCCGCAATGAAGGGCCAGTCGGCGGCCCGGGCATGCGCGAGATGCTCGGCGTTACCGCGCTGATCTACGGCCAGGGTATGGGCGAGAAGGTGGCCCTGATCACCGATGGACGGTTCTCCGGCGCCACTCGCGGCATGTGCATCGGCTACGTGTCCCCCGAAGCGTTTGTCGGCGGTCCGTTGGCGCTTGTTCGCGACGGCGACAGGATCCGGATCGATGCCGCAAACCGGCGGATGGATATGCTGGTCGACGAGCAGGAACTCACGGCGCGCCGACGCGATTGGAAGCCACGGCCACCCCGCCACCGTGCAGGTGCGCTCGCAAAGTATGCGCGGCTGGTCGGACAGGCGCCGGGCGGAGCCGTCACACATGAGGGCCCTGCAGAATGGCCTTGGTTCGAATGACGCGCCGCTTCCGTGCGAGATTGACCGCCCGTCTGGCAAGTTTCTTGCTAAGCTCGATCAGCTGATGGAGGACATCAGCGGATCGATTGCGTGACGTTCGCGCGTGAGTCAAGCGAGAGACGGGATGAGGGTAGTGCCTTCGAGATCGAGCGAATGGGTGAATCCGGTGACGTCGCAAAGGCCGGCTTCTGCGATCATCGAGATCGACCGCGTCTCCCAGGTTTTCCAGACCTCGGCGCGTAAGGATCATTTGGCGCTATCGGACATCTCGCTGACGATCGAGGAAGGAGCCTTCGTCTCGATCCTTGGTCCGTCCGGCTGTGGCAAGTCGACACTGCTTTATATCGTCGGCGGCTTCGTCAACCCGACCAGCGGCGTGGCGAGGATGAAGGGACAGACGATCACGGGGCCGGGTCCGGATCGCGGACCAGTGTTTCAAGAGTTCGCTCTGTTTCCCTGGAAGACCGTGTTGGGCAATGTGATGTATGGCCTGCGCCAGCAAGGTGTGCCTGCCACCGAGGCCGGAGCACAGAGCCAGGCCTTGATCGAGATGGTCGGCCTCAAAGGCTATGAGAACTTTTATCCCAAGGAGCTCTCGGGTGGCATGAAGCAGCGCGTCGCGCTGGCCCGGACATTGGCTTACCACCCTGAAGTTCTGCTGATGGACGAGCCGTTCGGCGCGCTCGACGCGCACACCCGTACACGTCTCCAGAATGATCTCCTGAACATCTGGGAGCGTGACCGCAAGACGGTGCTGTTTGTGACCCATTCGGTCGACGAGGCCGTCTTCCTGTCGGACAAGGTCGTGATGATGTCGAAATCTCCCGGCCGCATTCGGCAGGTGATCGACATCGATCTGCCTCGGCCGCGTCGCCGCAGCGAGCTGTTGCTCGATCCGCGCTACCAGAAATACGTCGTCGACATCGAGCGGATGTTCGACGAGGTCGACGAGACCGGATCGCCGTCATGACATCTCTGGGTGCCGCCGTCAGACGTGCCGCACCGGTGTTCGCTTGCATCGGGCTGCTGGCGGTGTGGCAGGTCGCGTCGCTCGCGCTGAAGAATGACAGCTTTCCGACGGCGATCGAGGCGATCCGCGCAATCCCGGACATCCTTGGCGACAAGGAGTCCCTGATCAATATCCTGGCCTCGCTTCGCCGCATGGCGATCGGGTTCAGTGTAGCCGTGCTCGTTTCGATCCCGCTGGGTCTGTTGATGGGGCGTAGCCGCGCCGTCGCGGCCTTCTTCAACCCGTTTCTGATGGTGATCTATCCGGTGCCGAAAGCGGCGCTGATGCCGATCATCATGCTTTGGCTGGGCGTCGGCGACATCACGAAGACGCTGGTGATCTTCCTCGGCGTCAGCCTCCCTGTGATCTATCACAGCTTTGAGGGAGCCCAAGCCGTCGAAGAGAAGATGCTGTGGTCGGGCGCTGCGATGGGACTTTCGCCGCTGCAACGGCTGGTGCGGATCGTGCTGCCGGCGGCGCTGCCGGAGATCTTGACCGGATGTCGCACGGGTCTCGTGCTGGCGCTGATCACGATGATCACCAGCGAGATGATCGCCCGCCAGTCCGGCGCAGGCAACATTCTGTTCAACGCTTTGGACATGGGCCAATACGACACCGTCTTCGCGATGATCATCATCGTGGGGGCGATGGGAATTTGCCTCGATGCGATTTTTGAGCGGGTCCGCGCACGGCTGGTGCGCTGGTCCGAACCTCAGTTCGACATGCCGCTGAGCTTCTCATGACATCGCGTATTCTCTCAGCAAACGTCGTTCTAGGGCTCGCGCCAATTGTGCTCGTGATCGCGGTGTGGCAAAGCCTCGTATCGTTCGGCTTTGCGCCTGCGGTCTTGCTGCCGCCGCCGGGATACATCTTCAGCAGGTTGCTCCAGCAACTCGTGACGTGGACGTTTCAGCAGGAGATCGCCGCGACCCTGATCCGGCTGTTTGCCGGCTTTGCGATTGCGGTCGTGCTCGGTGTAAGTATCGGCATTGCCGCGGCCGCCAATCCAGCGATCAACGCCGTGGTTCGGCCAATCGTGCGCGTATTGGCGCCGTTGCCTAAAGTCGCACTCTATCCGGCGCTGTTGCTTCTGCTCGGCTTCGGCCACGGATCGAAAATCACGCTGGTGGCGGCCGACGCACTCTTTCCCATTTTGCTGTCCACCTATTACGGCGCATCAACCGTCGAGCAGAAGCTGATCTGGTCGGCCATGGCGGCGGGAACGCCGCGCTATGGAATCTTGTTCAAGGTGGTCTTGCCGGCAGCGATGCCCTCGATCCTGACCGGCTGCCGGATCGGCCTTGTCATTTCCTGCATCGTGGTGTTTCTGGCCGAGATGATCACGTCGACGGACGGGTTGGGGCATGTGCTGGTGACGGCGGCCCGAACTTTTCAGGCCGTCGACATGTTCGTGCCGCTGATCACGATCTCGCTGCTGGGGTTGATCCTGAACGGCTTGCTGGGCGCCTTGCGATCGTATCTCTTGCGGGGCTTCCCCGAAGCGTGATCTGACTGAACAAAGAAACCAGAAGACCGGGAGTGAACCATGCTGGCGGATCGCATCGAGGCAAAATGGATCGACGCGTTTTGCGAGATCTTTGAGCGCTGCGCTGTCAAGGCCGGCGACACCGCGGCGATCCTCTCGGAAACCCAATCGCGTGCGCTGAACGTTCATTTGGCGGAGCTCGCCCTGCTGCGGATGGGCGCGCGGCCGTTTCATGTGGTGATGCCGACGCCGCGTAACCGGAATATCGTGCCGGTTCGCTCGACCGGGGCAAGCGAGGCAATCCAGCGGCTTGGTCCGGTCATCACCGCACTCCAGCAGGCCGGCTTTGTGGTGGATTGCACCATCGAGGGCTTGATGCATGCGGTGGAAACGCCGGAAATCCTCAAGGCCGGCGCGCGGATATTGGTGATCTCCAACGAACACCCGGAAGCGCTGGAGCGGATGGTGCCGGATCCCGCACTCGAGAAGCGTGTTCGCGCGGCGGCGAAGTTGTTGCGTGGGACGAAGCGGATGCGCGTGACATCGAAAGCCGGCACGACGCTCGACGTTGACATGGTCGGTGCGTCCACGGTCGGCGTGTGGGGCTGGACCGACAAGCCCGGCACGCTGGCGCACTGGCCGGGTGGCATTGTGGTCAGCTTTCCCAAGAGCGGAACGATCAACGGGACGTTGGTGATGGCCCCCGGTGACATCAATCTGACCTTCAAGCGCTACCTGGCGTCCCCGGTGAAAATGACGCTGAAGGACGATTATGTTGTCGAGCTGGAGGGCGAGGGCACGGATGCGGCGATGATGCGCGCCTATCTCGCGGCGTGGGGCGATCGCGAGGCCTATGCGGTCTCGCATGTCGGTTTCGGCATGAATCCGGGGGCCCGCTACGAAGCCCTCTCGATGTATGACCAGCGCGACACCAACGGCACTGAAATTCGTGCCGTCTCCGGCAATTTCCTTTTCTCGACCGGCGCGAACGAATTTGCCGGCCGCTACACGGCGGGCCACTTTGATTTGCCGATGATGGGAACGACGATCGAACTCGACGGCGTCGCGGTCGTTCGTGAAGGCGTGCTGCAGGACGTCTTCGGCTAGCTGCGGTCGAGGACCGGTGGGCGCGCCAGGCCGAAATGCCGGAGCAGGTCGACCATGGCCTGAAGCCGCTTCACGCGATAGGCATCGACGTCCATGCCTGAATAATCGAGGAAGCCGGCACCCGTTCGCAAGCCGATGCGGCCCTCTCGCATATTGCGGGAAATGACGTCCGGCGCGCGATAGCGGTCGCTGCCGAGCGCGCCTTCGAGATACCGGCTGGCATAGTACAAGATATCGCCGCCGCCCCAGTCGATGAACTCGAGCAGTCCGAGCACGGCATAGCGGAAGCCAAAGCCGTAACGGATCGCTTTGTCGATCTCCTCGGCGCTGGCGACGCCTTCCTCGACCATGCGTGCGGCCTCGTTCATCGCCAGCGCCTGGATGCGCGGGACGATGAAGCCAGGCGTCGCCGCGCACATCACGGGGACCTTTCCGATGGCTTCGAGCAGCGCCTTGACCTCATCGATGATGGCGAGATCGGTGGCTTTGCCGGGTGAAACCTCGACCAGCGGGATCAGATAGGCTGGATTGAGCCAGTGCACATTGAGGAAGCGGCGAGGGTTCACGATCGCCCCAGCGAGATCGTCGACGAGGATGGTCGACGTGGTCGAAGCGATGATCGTATCCGGGCCGACTTGCTTTGAGGCCGCCCCCAGCACCTCGCGCTTGAGCTCGACGACCTCGGGAACGCCCTCGAAGACCATCCCGGCTTCGGCCAGCGCTGCGCTGCTTCGGCTGGCCGGCACCACCGAAACCCGTGCGATAAGCGGATCGACATCTGCCTCGGTCAGCAGTCCCAGCTTCGACAGGCTGGCAAAGGTCTTCCCGACTTCGTCGAGCGCGTCCGCCTCCAGCCTGGCGAAATCGTCCGCGGAACGGCCCTTGATATCGATCATCGTGACCGTATGCCCTGCGTAGGCGAACGCGACGGCGATGCCGCGCCCCATGCGGCCGGCCCCGAGGCAGACAATGTTGGCGCGGCGGGTCATCGGTTAAAACCCCGTACGGAGAATCGTCTGTAGTTCGGCCTTGCCGAGATTGCCTAGTCCGAGCGTCTCGAGCGTTCGGCCGCCTTGCGCAAAATCCTCACCGCACACAGCGCCGCCGAGGGAGAGGAATGCTCTGGCCAGCGGCGTGGATACACCCGCGATGCCGGCAACGGAGACCAGCAGCGATAGCCCAAGCCGCAAATCCTCGCGCATATAGCGGTGCTCGGTCAGCACGATCCGCTCACGCCAGTCGCCGGAATCGGTCAGCCGGTCGTGCGAGCCACGGCCATACATCCAGATCTCGCCTTCTTTGGCGTAGTGGTGGGCCAGCGGGAAATGCGGAGCGCCATAGCCAAGCGCTTCGCGTACGGCGATCCGTTCTGCGTCGAGCGCGTCGGTCACCCGGCGGATCGCGGCTTGCGTTCCTTCCTTGTGGATGTCCCATCGTTCGAAATGCTCGATCGGGCCGGCGTTCATCACGATCAGCGGCGGGTGAATGATGGGCCCAGCATTCATCAGCGCGCCGGAGAGCGCATCGCCGCAGGGCTCGATCGCATCAGGGAAAGCGCGTCCGATCACTTCGAGTGCATGCGCGGCCTGATCGAGCGGAAACACGCCGACCGGCAGCCGCTTGGCACGGATGGTGATTGCGACCTCGAACGGCCCGTGCTTGCGGGTCAGCCAAGGCAGCGTGCCGGTCTCGGCAAAGCTTGCCTTGGCGTGGTTTCCGGCATCCCGCGCGGCTTGGGCGAAGATCATCGAGCCGAACGTGGCGGGCGGCAGGAACACGACCTGGCCGTCCCGCAAATGCGGAGCGAGCAAACGAGCAATGTCCGGCTGCGCGAAGGCAGGGGCGGGGCACAGAATCAGCTCGGTGCCATCAATTGCTTGGGCGATGTCGGTCGTCACCAGCGCGAGCTTCACATCGTGCCGGCCATTATGATCCTTGACCAGGATGTGCGAGCCGGCCGCGCGATGCTCCGTCACCTGATCGGTGTCGCGGCGCCAGAGCCGGACCTCATGCCCCGACAGCGCAAAATCGCCCGCGGCCGCGAAAGAGCCGTTTCCCCCACCCAGAACTGCAATCTTCAAGATGCTTCTCCTTGCGCGCGCGACTGCGCATCAAGCTGCTTCAGCAGGAAATGCTGGACCTTGCCAAGCGCCGTGCGCGGCAGGTCGTTGACGAAGACGATGTCGCGCGGAACCTTGTAACGGGCGAGCTGCGTCTGAAGATGCGCTCTCAGCTCCTCCGCTTCGAGCCGGCAGCCGGACCGCCCGATGACGTAGGCGATCGGCACCTCGTCCCAGCGCGGGTCCGGCCGGCCGATCACGGCGCATTCGCTGACATCGGGATGTTCGAGCAGGACGCGCTCGACCTCGGCCGGATAGACGTTCTCGCCGCCGGAAATGATCACATTCTTCTTGCGGTCGCGGACCCAGAAATACCCGTCGGCATCGCACAGGCCGATATCGCCGGTGCGATACCAACCGTCGTGCAGCGCATCGTGCGTGGCATCCGCATTGCCCCAATATTCGAAGAACACGTTGGGCCCTCGTACGGCGATTTCGCCCGGCGCACCCGCAGGGACCTCATTGCCGGCCTGATCGATCACCTTCGCTTCGCAGCACAGGCCGGCAAGTCCGGTCGATCCCGCGCGCGAAAGATCGCCGCCAAGCCGGGTGTAGACTGCGATGGGGCAGGTTTCCGTCGATCCATAGACCTGAAGCACCGGAACATCGCGCGCCACGAAGCGGTCGATCAGGTGCGGTGGCACGATGGTCGAGCCGGTCGAGACGGCTTTGAGCGACGAGAGATCAGTCGTTGTCCAGGCGGGATGCTCGCTCACGGCCTGGAGGATTGCAGGCACCATCACTGTCAGGGTCGGTCGTTCCCGTTCAATGGCCGCGAGCGCAGTATCCGGCATGAAGCGGGCGTGGATCGTGACGGTCGCGCCAAGCTGCAGCGCCGGCGTGGTCTGGATGTTGAGGCCGCCGACATGGAAGAACGGCAGTACCGTCAGCACGTGATCACCCGAGACCATGTTGTGCATGTGCTGGCTCATGACGCCGTTCCAGAACAAGGCTTCTTGCCGCAGAACAGCGCCCTTCGGCCGTCCCGTCGTTCCAGACGTGTAGACGACGAGCAGCGGGCAGGAGAGATCGGTGTGCGGATTGCGGCCGCTGCCTTCGCTGCGAGCCAGCAGGTCTTCGAATGTCACGCCCCGCGACGGCGCGAAATCGAGGCCGATGACGGCCGTCCCCGGCGCAAGCTCCGGGAGAACTCCCGCAAATGCCTGCTCGAGCACCAGGACCTTTGCGCCCGCATCGGTGAGAATGAAGCGCTGCTCGGCAACCGCCAGCCGCCAGTTCAGCGGCACCAGCATCGCACCCAGTCGCGCGCATGCGTAGAGCAGAACCAGGTAGTCCGGCCGGTTCAGGCTCAGGATTGCGACGCGGTCGCCTCGGCCGACGCCGAGCTCCTGCTTCAACGCCGTGGCGGTGCGCTCGATGCGCGCGGCGAGGGAGGCGTAGCTCAGCCGCTCACCTTCGAAGGCGATCGCCGTCTTGTCTGGCGCGAACGCCGCGTTGCGATCGATCAGACTACAGAGGTCCACGGTCAGTCGTCCGTTTCACCGGCCTCGTACAGCGCCTCGCGCCCGATGCGGTCGAGGCAGAGCTCGGCTGTCCAGGGCAGCATCAGCGAGCCGCAGCGGCTGTCGCGATAGATGCGCTCCAGCGGGAGCGAGCGGAGCATGGCCTGACCGCCGCAGGTGCGGATCGCGAGCGCGGCGAGCTCATTGGCGCCCTCCATCACCGAATATTGCGCGGCATAGGCGCGCAGCACCTGCTCCTTGCTTGGATTGGCGTGGGCCTCGGTGACCGCCTGGAACCAGATCGCCTTGATCTGCTCGAGCTTGATCTGCATCTGCGCGACCGCGATCTGCTTGGTCGGGTACATCCGGCGCTTGACCGGCGGCATGCCCGGCACCTCGCCGCGAAGATAGCGCACGGTGAAATCATAGGCGGCTTGCGCCAGGCCCATATAGGTCGGCGACAGCGTCAGGAACATATGAGGCCAGCGCATCGCCGCCTGGAAATAAACGCCGCGCGGCATCAGCGCGGATTCCTCAGGGACGAACACATCCTTGAACAGCAGCGTGCGAGAGACTGTGCCGCGCATGCCGAGCGGATCCCAGTCGCCGACCACCGAGACACCGTCCGATTTCGCGGCGATCGCGAGGTAAAGGGTGTTGCGGCGCGAGGCTTTTTCGCCCTCCTCGATCTCGGTGCAGAGCACGCCGTAGTAGTCGGCATGACCGGACAGCGATGCAAAGATCTTCTTGCCGTTGACGATCCAACCGCCCTTCACGGGCTTTGCTTCTGTGCCGAACGCGACGCCGCCCGCCGCGGCCGCTCCGCCCTCGGAAAAGGGCTGCGAGTAGATCGCGCCATCCTCGACGATACGCTTGTAATGAACCGCGCGCCTTCGTTCGTGCTCGGCGCGGGTCTCCGCATCCATGTCGAGATCGTCGGCGAGCGGACCTGACCACAGGGTCGAGCAGACGTGCATGTTCCAGGTGAGGGCGGTCGCGCCGCAATAGCGGCCGATTTCGGCTGCCGCCAGCGCGTAGGTTTGATAGTTCGCGCCGAGCCCGCCATGCTTCTTGGGAACCGCGATGCCGAGCAGGCCGACGCGATGCAGGTCGCGATAGTTCTCAGTCGGGAAGATCGCTTCGCGATCGTAAGTCGCCGCGCGACCAGCGAACACGCTCTGGCCGATCTCGCGGGCGCGCGCGATGATGCCGGCCTGCTCGTCGCTCAGGCGGAATGCGACGGGATCGAAGATCGGAGCATCCAGCGCGACCTTGTCGGTTGCGCCGATGTTCTTTCTGACTTGCATGGTCATTGCGCAGCCACCCTACGTTTTGGTCGCGACGGAATTCAGGAACCGGCCGAGCGCTTCGTCGAACGCGTCAGGGCGTTCAAGGTTGGCGAGATGGCCGACACCAGCCAGCTCGACATATTCGGCGGTGGGAATGAATGTTGCCGTCTTTGCCATCATGGGGGCAGGCGCGTTGTTGTCCTTGGAGCCGGACAACAACAGCGTCGGGACGGAAATGTCCTTGAGCGTGCTGCGTTGATCGAAACCCATCAAAGCCAGCATCATGGCGCGATAGCTCGCCTCGGGCACGCTTGCCATGCACTCGCGCGCAAGCTCCATTCCCTTCGGATCAGGATCGTCGCCGACAAGCTCCTTCACCAGGGAGGGAGCCAGCGACTTCATGGTCTCGCCGCGATCGAGCGGCCAAAGCCGCGCCGCGATGAACGATTGCTGCCAATCGCCATCGGCCTTGCCGAAGGCCGGGCTGGTCTGCGCGAGGACGATCGCGCGGGCCAGTTTCGGAGATTGCGCCAGCCATTTCTGCACGATCATGCCACCGATCGAATGGCCGACCAGAATTGGCGTTGTCGCACCAAGCTGCTCAATGAATTGCTGGAGCGCATCGGCAAGGGCCGCAATGCTGACGCTGGCGAGCGGAGCCGATCTGCCGTAGCCCGGCATGTCCCATGCAATTGCGCGGAACTGGGTGCTGAATCTGGTAAGCTGCTGCCGCCAAGCCCGTGCCGCGCCGCCAATGCCATGCAGGAAGATCAGGGGTGTCGCGTCCGGATCGCCCGCGGCTTCATAGGCGAAGCGGCCGTCTTTTGTTATCATTGGCGCAGGCTGCGACACGCGACATCCTTTTGCTCGGCCGGGCGATGCTAACAGGCCTGTGGGGGATGGGAAGCGATAATTTTATACTTAAAGCAATTTTCGGGCCGGTCTCTCGTGCGAAGGCGTTCGCGGCGCTACGGCAGCTTCGTTGCAAAAACTTGAAGGTTAAAATATATCGAGGAACGATCAGCAGAGCCAAGGAGCCAGCGCATGTCCGGATTACCGCACTCGCCGCACGCGCTCGTGACCGGTGGCGGTCGCGGCATCGGCCGCGCCATCGCAGCCTCTCTTGTCGGGGCAGGCGCAACCGTGACGGTGCTCGGCCGGAACGCCGCTGTTCTAGAAGAGGCGGTCAGCGCAGGTGCCGCGCATTTTGCTGCGATCGCCGACGTCTCGAACGAATTATCACTGAAAGCCGCTATCGCTGAAGCGAGCGCGCGAAAGCCGATCGACATCCTGATCGCCAACGCGGGAAGTGCAGAATCCGCGCCGTTCGCGAAATCGGACGCTGCCCTGTTTGCGCGCATGATGGACGTCAATTTCATGGGCGTCGTCCATGCCATCCAGGGCGTTCTGCCGGGCATGAAGGAGCGCCCCTATGGCCGCATTGTCGCAATTGCATCGACGGCCGGGCTCAAGGGCTATGCTTATGTCAGTGCCTACACGGCCGCCAAGCACGCCGTGGTCGGTCTCGTACGTTCGCTTGCGCTCGAGATGGCCGGAAGCAACGTGACCGTCAACGCGGTCTGCCCGGGGTTCACCGATACCGATCTTGTCGCCGGCAGCATCGAGAACATCATCAAGAAGACCGGGAGAAGCCGCGAGCAGGCGATCGCCGAACTCGCGAAGCACAATCCGCAAGGGCGGCTGATCACGCCTCAAGAGGTGGCAGACGCAGTGCTTTGGTTGTGCGGCGAAGGCGCTGGTGCGATTACCGGGCAGGCGATTGCAGTCGCAGGCGGCGAAATCTAGTAGCGCGGAACAAACATACTAAGGAGACCGCATGAGCAGACCAGCCAATCCTGTGACCGTGCCGCTCGCGGATTATTCGCCGCAGCACTTCCTGCTGGCGGTGGTCGACAGCGTTGCCACGGTGACGCTCAACCGTCCCGAGCGAAAGAATCCGCTGACGTTCGAGAGCTATCGGGAACTGACGGATTTCTTCCGCGCCTGCGCTTTCGATGATGCAGTCAAGGCCATCATCGTCACCGGCGCCGGCGGTAACTTCTCGTCCGGCGGCGATGTGTTCGAGATCATCGGCCCGCTCGTGAAGATGGACACCAAGGGGCTGACCGCTTTCACGCGGATGACCGGCGACCTCGTCAAAGCGATGCGGGCCTGCCCTCAACCCATTGTGGCAGCGGTCGAGGGCATCTGCGCTGGCGCCGGCGCGATCATCGCGATGGCATCGGATATGCGGCTCGCGGCGAGCGGCGCGAAGGTCGCGTTCCTCTTCAATAAGGTGGGCCTTGGCGGCTGCGACATGGGCGCCTGCGCGATCCTGCCGCGGATCATCGGACAGTCCCGCGCCTCCGAGCTGCTCTACACCGGCCGGTTCATGACGGCGGAAGAGGGCGAGCGCTGGGGCTTTTTCAGCCGCATCGTCACGCCCGAGCAGGTGCTGCCCCAGGCGCAGTTGCTGGCCAAGCAGGTCGCGGAAGGGCCGACCTTCGGCAACACCATGACCAAGCGGATGCTGGCGATGGAATGGGCGATGTCGATTGAAGAGGCGATCGAAGCGGAAGCCGTTGCCCAGGCGCTGTGCATGACCACGGGGGATTTCGAGCGCGCCTTCGAAGCGTTCGCCAACAAGGTCAAGCCGGTCTTCAGGGGCGACTGAGCCCCGGACTTGCTGCGGGAGGCTAGCAATGGGGATTTGCGCCGCAGTACTTGCACAGAACAGATCAGATTTTCCGCAACAACGTGCGCGACCGGCGGGATCTCGAGGAGCTGAGAATTAAGGCTAAGCCCAAGACCCGGGCCGAGCTCAAGGCGGAGGCGACAAAGCCGCTTGCGGCGGAGTGACCGCCCGTGCGACTTTAGCCCCATTGCCTGGCGTATTTTCGAGTGGAGTAAGGGCGATGAAGGCGATTATCGTCGGTGGCGGTGTCGGTGGTCTCACCACGGCATTGATGCTGCGCTCGCGCGGCATCGGATGCGAGATTTTCGAGCAGGCCGACACCATCCGCGAACTCGGCGTCGGCATCAACACGCTGCCGCATGCGATGCGGGAGCTTGCCGGCCTCGGTCTCCTCCAGCAGCTCGACGACGTCGCGATCCGCACCGACCAGCTCTATTACCTCAATCGCCACGGCCAGGAGGTCTGGCGCGAAGCCCGCGGCATCGACGCCGGCCATGACGTGCCGCAATTCTCGATTCACCGCGGCCGCCTTCAGGGCGTCATCCATCGCGCCGTCGAGGAGCGGCTCGGGCCGGAGGCAATTCACACCGGCTGCCGCCTCGGCGCCTTCACGCAGGACGAGGGCGGCGTCACCGCTTATTTCTTCGACCGCTCGGGCGCGCACATTCATACTGCGCGTGGCGATATCCTGATCGGCGCTGACGGCATCCATTCACGCGTTCGCGACACGCTGTTCCCGAACGAGGGACCGCCGTGCTGGAACGGCCTGATGCTATGGCGCGGTGCGCGCGATTGGCCGCTGTTCCTCACCGGCAAGTCGATGATCGTGGCCGGCGGCCTCAACGCCAAGGTGGTGATCTATCCGATCGCAGAGGGATCGAGCACGGCGAGCCGTCTCACCAACTGGGCGGTGCTGGTGAAGGTCGGCGAAGGTAATGCCCCGCCGCCCCGGAAAGAAGACTGGTCGCGGCCCGGCCGGCGCGAGGAATTGATGCCGCATGTCGCGCGCTTCTCGGTGCCCTATATCGACGTCAAGAGCCTGATCTCGGCAACGCCGGAATTCTACGAATATCCGACCTGCGACCGCGATCCCTTGCCTTACTGGTCGTCCGGGCGCGTTACGCTGCTCGGCGATGCCGCGCATCCCATGTATCCGGTCGGCTCCAACGGCGCATCTCAGGCGATCCTCGACGCGCGCTGCCTTGCCGATGCGCTGGTGCGCGCCGAGCATCCGCGTCAGGCTTTGCTTGAATATGAGAAGAAGCGGCTGCCGATGACCGCTGACATCGTCCGCTCCAACCGGCGCGGCGGCCCCGAGGGCGTCATCGACGCCGTCGAGCAGCTTGCGCCCGATGGCTTCGACAACGTCGACAACGTGCTGAGCTATTCCCAGCGCGAGGCGATCGTGCGCGGCTACGCCACCAAGGCCGGCTTCGCCGCCGTGCCGGGACTTGCGGCGGTGCGCGCTTGAGACTCGCTGCTAGCCGCCGGGCGGCGGCGGCGGCAGGAAGTGGATGTTGAACTCGGCGGCCATCGCCACCACGTCCTCGGGCTTCTGTTCCTTCATGTTGTGAAGGCCCCAGAACAAGTCGAACAGCTTTCGGGTCGGCGACACCCAGAACAGCACCTTTGCAGTCTGCTCCGACTTGTTGAAGATGCCGTGCGGCACGCCCATGCCGAGGCGGATCAGATCGCCCGCGGTCGCCTGCGACTCCGAATTGCCGAGCACGAAGTCGAGCTTGCCCTCGAGCATGTAGAGATACTCATCTTGGTCGGGATGGATGTGCGGCGGCACGAATGTGCCCGGCGGCAATGTCGCGTGCCAAGAGAAGCTGTGTTCGGTATTGCTCTTCGGCACATAGGTCTGGCCGAGGATGTTCCAGGAAATGCCCTGGATCCCTTCATTGGCTCGCGTGATGCCAGTGATTTCGCTTTTCATTGCAGTCCTCCCGTAATGCGGTGCGGCTTAGTTTGCCGCCTTGCAGTCCTTGGCATAGCGGTCGCCATAGTTCTCGAAGACCTTCTGAACGATCTCGGTCTGGAACTTGCCGTCCGCACGCTTGGCGACCTTGGTCAGATAGAAATCCTGGATCGGATAGCCGTTGGTGTTGAACTTGAACGCGCCGCGCAGAGAGATGAAGTCGGCCTTCTTCAGCGCAGCCCCAACCGCATCCTTGTTCGA
Source organism: Bradyrhizobium sp. Unk1 (assembly GCF_059512345.1). Classification (NCBI taxonomy): domain Bacteria; kingdom Pseudomonadati; phylum Pseudomonadota; class Alphaproteobacteria; order Hyphomicrobiales; family Nitrobacteraceae; genus Bradyrhizobium; species Bradyrhizobium sp. Unk1. The sequence continues at coordinate 32,343 of NZ_JCAMOP010000050.1, read as the reverse complement.
GAGATCGCCTTTCACGGCCTTGACCGCGCTGTCGATCAGCATCGCGGCGTCATAGGCCTGGAAAGCATAGGTGCCGGGCACGACGTTGTAGGCGGCTTCATAGGCCGCGACGAACTTCTTGTTCTGGGGATTGTCGAGATTGGGCGCCCAGTTCGCGCCGCCAAACATGCCGACGGCCGCATCCTGCTGCGCCGGCAAGGTCGATTCATCCACCGTGAAAGCCGAGAGCACCGGAATGCTGTCGGCAAGGCCGGCCTGCCGGTATTGCTTGACGAGATTGACGCCGAGGCCGCCCGGCATGAACGTGAACAGCGCATCGGGCTTCTGCGACGAGATCTTGGAAAGTTCCGGCTGGAAGTCCAGCGTGTTCAGCGGCATGTAGGATTCTTCGACGATCTCGCCCTTGTAGTCGAGCTTGAAGCCCGCCACTGAATCCTTGCCGGCCTGATAGTTCGGCACCATCAGATACATGCGCTTGTAGCCGCGATCCTGCGCGACCTTGCCGAGGATCTCGTGGACCTGGTCGTTCTGATACGACGTCACATAGAAGAACGCGTTGCAGTCCTTGCCGGCGAAAGTCGATGGGCCGGCGTTGGGGCTGATCAGGAACGTCTTGGACTCCGTAATGGGGCGGTGGATCGCCTGGAGGATGTTGGAGAAGATCGGGCCGACCACGAAGTCGACCTTGTCGCGCTCCAGAAGGCCCTTGACCTTCGTGACCGCTGCGTCGGGCTTCAACTCGTCATCGGCGACGATCACCTCGACATCCCGGCCGCCCATCTTGCCGCCGAGATCTTTCACGGCGAGCGCAAAGCCGTCGCGGACCTGCTGGCCAAGCGCGGCGGCGGGGCCCGACAGGGTCACGACCACGCCCAGCTTGATCTTCTCCTGGGCGAGGGAAGGGCTCACTGCGGTGCCGAGCAGCAGGGCGGCAGCGGCAAAGGTCATTTGCGTCTTCATGATGTGTCCCCCGTGACGATCGGGCTTGCGCAGCAAGCCGCGTACTCCAATCCAAGCTTATGCCGATGATGGCGGCCGCGGCAAGCAAGCTCAAGGCGTGGCCATCCTGCGGGCAGTGGCGCATGCAAGCGGCGCGCCAGTTAATTGAAGCCTAAAGAAATTCAAGTGTGGTCGATTGTTGCAGCTTTAGGCTTGCGGCCGGGGCCGATTTATTTGAAGCTCAAAACGTTGGGGAATCCGTGCTGGCGCCAAGGCCGGCCATGAGTGACTGCATCGAGATGCTCGATTCCGAGACCAAGGCCGTCGAGACGCCGGAGGACCACGCCGAAGAGCTTCGGCTGTGGCTGCGTCTGCTCACCTGCACGACGCTGATCGAAGGTGAAGTCCGCGGCCGCCTGCGGCAGCGCTTCGACGTCACGCTGCCCCGGTTCGACCTGATGGCGCAGCTCGACAAGGCGCCCGATGGCATGACGCTGTCCGACGTATCCAAGCGCATGATGGTGTCCAACGGCAACGTCACCGGCCTCGTCGAACGGCTGATGGAATCGGGCCATCTCGACCGGCGCACCTCGGAGACGGACCGCCGCGTCCAGGTGATCCGCCTCACAAAGCTGGGCCGCGCCGAGTTTCGCAGGATGGCTGCGGAGCACGAGACCTGGATTGCCGATCTGTTCGCCGACCTGACCCCGAAGGATGTCCGCGAATTGATGCGGCTCCTGGCCAAGACAAAGGCATCGGCGCAGAAATCGGCCGGTCGCCGCCGGCCGTAGTCCGCCAGCGGGGCACCCCGCCAGTCCCACCTTGCCGCAGGAAAATGCATGGGATGCCCAAAATCCGCTATTGCGCCGAATTGTTTTAAGCCTAAAATGTTTTCCAGATGATGCTGCCGGGTGCTTTCCATGCTGAAAGGAGCGTGCGATGGCCAACGCCGCTAAGGCTCAAGAGTCGGGTTCGTATGACGGCAACGCCGCGACGGCCCACGTCGATACATTCGCACGGCAGCATCTGCCGCCGCGAGAGTTCTGGCCCGAATTCATCTTCACGCGGCCGGAGCTGCACTATCCGCCGCGATTGAACTGCGTCAGCTATTTTCTCGACCGCTGGGTCGAGCAGGGCCACGGTGACGCGTCCTGCGTCATCAGTCCGGCCGTCAGCTACACCTATCGCGAGCTGCAAGCGCTCGTGAACCGCATCGCCAACGTGCTGGTTCGCAAGCTTGGTCTCGTAACCGGCGGACGCGTGCTGCTGCGCTCCGCCAACAACCCGATGATGGTTGCGACCTATCTCGCGGTGATCAAGGCTGGCGGCATCGTCGTGGCGACTATGCCTCTGCTGCGCGCCAAGGAACTATCTTATCCGATTCAGAAGGCGGAGATTGCACTCGCGCTCTGCGACGGAAAACTCTCGGAGGAGATGGAGAAGGCGAAAGCGGCGGCGCCCGGCCTCAAGCACGTGGTCTATTGGGGCAACGGCGCGTCGGACTCGCTGGAGGCGTTGATTGCTGATGCGAGCCTGGAGTTCGAGGCGGTCGATACCGCCGCCGATGACATCTGCCTAATTGCCTTCACGTCGGGCACGACGGGCGATCCCAAGGGCACGATGCATTTCCATCGGGATATGCTGGCGGTCTGCGACGGTTATGCGCACAACATCTTGAGGGCGGAGCAGAAGGATCGCTTCGTCGGTTCAGCGCCGCTCGCCTTTACCTTCGGCTTCGGCGGCGTGTTGTTTCCGATGCATATCGGCGCTTCCTTCGTCGTGCTGGACAAGACGACGCCGGACGACATGCTGACGGCGATCGAGCAATACAAGACCTCGGTCTGCTTCACCGCGCCGACCGCCTATCGCGCCATGATCGGCAAGCTCGCGGGTCGCGACATCTCCTCGCTGCGCAAGTGCATTTCTGCCGGCGAGACCCTTCCCAAGCCGACATTCGATGCCTGGCTCAAGGCCACCGGCATCAAGCTGATGGACGGCATCGGTTCGACCGAGCTGCTGCACATCTTCATCAGCGCGACCGAGGACGAGATCCGTCCCGGCGCAACCGGCAAACCCGTGCCGGGTTACGAAGCAAAAATCGTCGATGACGACGGCAATGATCTGCCGCCGGGCACGATGGGGCGGCTCGCGGTGCGCGGCCCGACCGGCTGCCGCTATCTCGCCGACGAGCGGCAGCGCAAATACGTCCAGAACGGCTGGAATATCACCGGCGATACCTATCTGATGGATAGCGACGGCTACTTCTGGTACCAGTCGCGCTCCGACGACATGATTGTGTCGGCCGGGTACAACATCGCGGGCACGGATGTGGAGGCGGCGCTGCTGACGCATCCATCCGTAGCCGAGTGCGGCGTCGTCGGTGCGCCGGACGAGGCGCGTGGCATGATCGTAAAGGCTTATATCATCGCCGCCTCCGGTGTGACGCCGGACGCTCAACTCGCAGCGGAGTTGCAGGAGCATGTCAAACGTGAGATTGCGCCTTATAAGTATCCGCGCGCGATCGAGTTCGTGGCGCAACTGCCGAAGACCGAGACCGGCAAGTTGAAGCGATTTGCCCTGCGGCAGTTGGCGCAGGCTGCAGCGACGTCCTCTGGCGTTGCGGCGGAATAAGAGAAGGATGAAGAATTGTCCGTGACGACGCCGAAAGGCCCGCACCTCGCGGTGCTGCCGACAGCAGCCGAGGGCGAAACCGGCTCCAGGGCGCAGGTGCTCCAACCGTCCGGCTGGCCGCTGCCGAAAGGCTATGCCAACGGCATGGCCGCCGAGGGACGCATCGTCGTCACCGGCGGCGTGATCGGTTGGGACGCCGAAGAGCGTCTCGCGGACGGCTTTGTCGCACAGGTGCGCCAAGCCCTGAGCAACGTCGCCGAGATATTAGCCGAGGCGGGTGCGCGGCCCGAGCACCTCGTGCGGCTGACCTGGTACGTCGTCGACATGGACGAATACCTGGCGAACCTGAGGGAGCTCGGCAAGAGCTACCGTGCCACCTTCGGTGCGCACTATCCTGCGATGGCGCTGGTGCAGGTCGTCCGCCTCGTCGAGAAGGCGGCGCGCGTCGAGATCGAAGCCACCGCCGTCATTCCCCGCTAAGCGCCTAGCTGGCCCTGGCGAGATCGTCGTCCTCGGGCGAATTCAGATAGACGCCCGATACTGTGTCGACCCAGCACAGATGGTCGTGCACCTTCTTGACGCCCTCGACGTTCGCCGCCGCAACGACGGCAGCCTGACGCGCGCGTTCCTCAGTGATGACACCGCTGAGATGAACGATGCCGTCCCGGACGATGACGTTCAGTCCGAACGGGCACCAGTCATTTTTCTCCATGGTGTCGATGATGCGGCCGCGAATGTGATCGTCGTCGGCCGTCGGATCCGGTACCTCGCGGGCGAGCCCCGCCACCGCCTGCAATAGATTGGCGCGCGAGACGATGCCGACGACCTTGTCGCCGCGCACCACCGGCAGCCGCTTCACGTTGTTCCGTTCCATGAGATCGACGATCTCCGCGAGCGCCGTATCCTCGGTGATGGTCACGACCGAGGCGGTCATCACCTCCGAGACCTTGCGGCCATGCTCGTGGACGAAATCGCTGGCGGAGTTACCGGGGCCGAGGATGAACTGCAGCCAGCGGCCTCGCTTGCGCCCGGTGCCGATTTCGCTGCGGCGGACGAAATCCCCCTCGGAGACCACGCCGACCAGCTTGCCGGCATCGTCGACCACGGTGAGGCCGCTGACGTGCCGCTTCAGCATGATGTTTGCCGCCTCGACGATGCTGGTGTGGGGGGTAACCGAGATGACCGAGCGGGTCATGATCTGGTGGGCGCGCATGGGAAAGCTCCGCAAGTTCACACGAATATCGATGTGTGGAGCTTAGGTCGCCGGCAGGAAGCTGATTTGACCCAAATCAAGCTGGTCCGCACCTAATCTTCGGGCTCTGCATTCGGGGCAAGGTCGGAGGAGCGGAACGGCTTGGCCTTGTCCAGTTTCCGGTAGGCGTTCGAGGCGGTCCGCAACAGCTTCTTTTGGCGCTTCCGGTCGAGGAAGCGAATGCCCGCCTCGGGGACGGCCTCGTTCAGTGACGCTGCCAGGGTTTGCCCTCGCGCATCGTCGTTCAATCGCCCGAGGGACCTCTGCGCCTTGCGCAATTGCTTGAGGATCGACTTCTGCTTCGTCAGCGATTCGTCCGCAAACAAATCCCCCAGCGACTCGATCGAATAGGTCAGCCGCTTGTTGAGGAGCCGCAGCTTGTGCCGTTTTTCGACGTCGAGCTTGCGGAGTTTCCGCGCCTTCCTGAGCAGCGTCGTTTCCCATTCCGTGAGCTGCGCCGTCGCGTGGTCGGCGAGCGGGCAGCGGCGCAATCGGATGGCCTCCTTGCTGCGCCGGGTCGACCAAGGACCGCTCTCGATCCAGGCCGAGGTCTGCTCGACAAGACGGCGATACCGCGCCGACTGCAGCGCGCGCGCCAGCAGGCGGTGGCTCTCGGAGCGCTTCTCGTCCCAATGCTGAAGCTCGGCAATCACGTCAAGCTCGCCTCCGCTCTCGGCGATAACCCGCTCGATCGCCACGTCGAGGTCGCGCACCATGCCGAGCTGGCTATTCAGCCATTTCAGTTCGGCCCAGACATTCGGCCGCAGGGCATCGTCCACCATGGGCGAGAAGAAGCGGATGGCGGTGCGCAGATGCGTCAGTGCGATCCGGATCTGATGCAGCGCCTCCGGATCGCCGTGGCAGGTGCCATCGTGCTGGGCGAGGACGGCATCGAGGTGACGGCGGGCGATGATCCGGAACGCGGTGTCGCAGGCCATGCCGGGGCTGAGGCGGCCGGGCAGAACATTGCGTCGCGCCGCAGGCTTGGCGCGAGCGATCGCCATCGAACTCGTGGTGGGTCGCGCCATCCTAGCCCGCGCCAATCAGATTGCCTTATTTGCCCTCAGCGATTACGTCCCGGCAGTTCTGGAGCGTCTGCGCTTGTGTCCCGGATGCATCGATGGTCGCCCAACCGACATGGCCGATATTATAGTGCTCTTGCTGCGCGGCAACCTCTTGCGTGGCGTCGGACGCGTCGCCCCGGCGGCTACCGATTCGCGCCTGGCGGGTGGCGAGGTCGGAGACGAGGAATAGTCCATTGAGCGGTACGCCGCACTCGCGTGCCAGGGCGGCCACCTCGTCTCGCTCGGACTCGCGCGCAAAGACGGCGTCGACGATCGCCGAATGGCCTTGCGCCAGAACCTGCCGGGCGCGCTGCATCAGCACCTCGTAGACGCGCGCCGTCACGTCAGGCCGGTACGTGGACGGCGGTAGCCGTTCGGTGTGTCCCACCTGAAACAGCTGCTTGCGAATGACGTCGCTGCGCAGCACGACGGCGCCGGGCTGTGGCGTCACGGTGGGCGCCAGCGTGCGGGCGAGCACGGATTTGCCGGTGCCTGACAGTCCGCCAACCGCGATCAGGCGAGGGGCGGGTTGATGAATCAAAGCCTGGGCGAGCTCGAAATAGCGGCGCGCCTCGTCGAGAGTGCCGGGGCCGTTGGCATCAGGCCGCCTCAGCCGCGCCAGCGCCACCTGCGCACGGATCGCCGCGCGAATGGACATGAACAGTGGCAGCGCAGCCAGGGCGTCCAGCGTTTCGTCGGGCGCCGTCATCAGATACTGGTTCAGGACGGCATTGGCCGTGGCCGGCTGGTCATGGCGCAGCAGGTCCATCAGCGCGAACGCAAGATCGTAGAGCACGTCCACAGTCGCCATCTGCGTGTCGAATTCGAGCGCGTCGAACAGGACAGGCCGCCGATCGATCAGCACGATATTGGCAAGATGCAAGTCGCCGTGACAGCGGCGCACGAAGCCGTGGCGCGCGCGTTCTTCCAGTGTAGCGCGGACGCGCAGAAATGCCTGATGTGAGGCTTTGTCGAGCTGATCAACCTCTGTTGCCTCGAAATGGTCACCGCTGAGCAGCCCGGTGCTGTTGCCATCGATCAGCGCAGGAATGGAGGCAATCCATGCGGTGCCGTCCGCGACGGGCGCTCTCGCATGCAACGCCGTGATCGCATCCGCGATGGCCGGGGCAAGCTCTGCATCCAGCGGGCCGGCTTTTGCCACATGGTCCAGCGTCCGGTTTTCGTCGAAGCGGGACATGTCGACTGCATACTCGACCGGCCGGCCGCGACCGTCGATCTTGATCGATCCATCCGGCTCCTCCGTGATCGCCACGACGCGGTGATAGATTTGCGGCGCGAGCGGTCGGTTGATCCTGATCTCCTCTTCGCAGGCCGCCTCGCGCTTTTCGAGCGTCGAATAGTCGAGAAATGGAAACTTGACTGCTCGCTTGATCTTCAGCGCGCGTGTCCCGTCCAGAAGCACCGAGGCTGCGTGCGTGTCGATCCGCTTCACGCCAGGACGCGCGCTCAGCGCTTGGAAGACCCGTTCCTGAGTTGCAAAATCGTCCGTCATCTCTGCGAGCAAATCCAGATGCACCGGCGGTGAGGCCGCAGGCTAACTCCTAGAGGTGGATCGAAGCCAGTCCTTGACATCGGTCAAAGCCTGTCGTCGGTTGGCTGCGCGGTGTTCCCGCCTTGAGGAGGATCAAGCTTCCCGGCGAAAGGTGGCTTATCCTAACCGGTAAGGAGAATCCCGATGCCCATCAAGGATGTCTTTCTGCCCCTTGTCGGTCAACCGCGCGGGCCGGCCCTCGCTGCGATCGCGACATGCGTGGCTGTCGCCGCAGACCTCGGCGCCAGGATCACCGCGCTCGCGCTCGAGGAAGATGTTTTCGTGCGGCCGAAGGTCTTCATCCCTGGCGATTTGGATCCCCCGGAGGCGAGCGGTTCGCGTGAGCTAAGCGACGTGCAGCAACTCCTCAACGCCTTCACCAATGCAGCCTCCCGCGCCAACATTCGTGCCCAAAGCCGATCGGGTAAGGTGCCGGCGGACCAGATGGCGTCGATCCTGGCCGAGCATGCGCGCTTCAGCGATCTGACGTTGGTCCCCGTGAGGCCGCATGACAGTCAAACGGAACGCATCATCGAAACGCTCCTGTTCGAATCCGGCCGGCCGCTACTGCTCTGCCCGGAACAGCATGTGGACGAGCTGCGACCGGAGTTCGAGAACGTCATGATCGCCTGGGATCACTCCGCCCGTGCCGCGCGGGCCGTCGGCGACGCGCTGCCCATTCTTCAGGCTGCGGCATCCGTCCGGGTGGTCACGGTGGCGGACGACAAGACCGATGCGATCGTGCAATCCGGAACCGCGCTCGTCGACCATCTGAGGGAACACGGGGTCTACGCCTCGTTCGAAACGACGAAGGGCGGCGGCAGCTCGATCGGCAAGGTGCTCGGAAGCTGGGCGAATTCCCATGCCATGGACGCGATCGTGATGGGGGCCTACCATCATTCACGCCTGAACGAGATCGTCTGGGGTGGTGTGACAAAGACTGTCATTGGCCAGCCGCCGTGCTGGGTTATGATCTCGCACTAGGCGCATCGCCAGTTTATCGGCCGATCGTCAACCATCGGAACCGCCACCGACCGGGCGCATTTGCTTCCATGTCAACCTGTCGCTTGAAGAATCTGCTGTCGCCGCGTTCGGTTGCGCTCGTCGGCGCGAGCGCCCGCCCGGTCTCGGTCGGACGCGCCGTTCTCGAGAACATTCACAAAGCCGAGTTCAAGGGTCGGTTCGGCCTCGTCAATCCGCGCCATGCCGAGATCGGCGGCATCGCTGCGGTGGGCAGTCTGGACAGGCTGGACTTCGTGCCCGAGCTCGTGGTCATCACCGCGCCGGCGCGAGAGGTTCCCGGCATCATTGACCAGGCCGGACGTCGCGGCTCGGCCGGCGCGCTGATCGTCTCGGCGGGCCTCGGTCACGGACCGGGATCCCTGCACGAGGCCGCGATCGCTGCGGCACGCAAATACGGCATGCGGCTGATTGGGCCGAACTGCCTCGGCATCATGATGCCCGGCGTCAGCCTCAATGCCAGCTTTGCCGCGCATATGCCGGGGGCGGGCAACCTCGCGCTGATCTCGCAATCCGGCGCGATCGCAGCCGGAATGGTGGATTGGGCTGCGCAGCGCGGCGTCGGGTTCTCCGGCATTGTCACGATCGGCGATCAGATCGACGTCGATATTGCCGACCTGCTCGACCATTTCGCGATGGATCCCAAGACCCGCGCGATCCTGCTTTACATCGAAGCCATCAAGGACGCGCGCAAGTTCATGTCGGCGGCACGGGCCGCGGCGCGCGTGAAGCCGGTCGTCGTGGTGAAGTCCGGCCGTATGACGCAGGGTGCCAAAGCGGCGGCAACCCATACGGGCGCGCTCGCCGGCGCCGACGCCGTCTATGATGCCGCGTTCCGCCGTGCGGGCGTCCTGCGGGTCTCCGATCTGCGCGAGCTGTTCGATTGCGCCGAGACGCTCGGTCGCGTCGAACCGCCGGCGGGAAAGCGTCTCGCCATCCTCACCAATGGCGGCGGCATCGGTGTCCTGGCCGTGGATCGGTTGGTGGAGCTTGGCGGAATCCCGGCGTCCATCTCGGCTGAGACGCGCAGGAGCCTCGATGCAGTGCTGCCGCCGACCTGGTCCGGTGCAAATCCCGTCGACATCGTCGGTGATGCCGATGCATCGCGCTACGCGGCGGCGCTGGAGGTGCTGCTCGCAGACCCTGATAATGATGCGGTCCTCGTCCTCAACGTGCAGACCGCGATCGCCCCGGCGGCCGACATCGCCGCGACCGTGACCGAGCTCGTCGGCAAATATCGCGAGCAGCAGCGCCGATGGGCGAAGCCCGTGCTGGCGGCTTGGGTCGGAGCCGATCCGAACATCATTCAGGCGCTCTCCGGCGCGGGCATTCCGAATTATCCGACCGAAGATGATGCGGTGCGCGGCTTCATGCATCTCGTGAGGCATCGCGAGGTCGTAGAGGAGCTGAGCCAGGTTCCTCCCGCGATGCCCGACACGTTCGTGCCTGACGCCCGGGCCGCCAGGCAGATCGTCGCCGCTGCGATCGCAGACGGCCGCAAATGGCTCGATCCCGTCGAGATCAAGCACCTGCTCGGGGCCTATGACGTCGCGATGGTACCGACCCGTGCTGCGACCGATGTCGAGCAGGCCGTCGCCTACGCCAGCGAGATGTTCGCGCAGGGCGCCACAGTTGTGCTGAAGATCATGTCGCGCGACATCGTCCACAAGTCGGACGTCGGCGGCGTCGTCCTCAATCTGACGACGCCGGAGGCCGTGCGCGCGGCTGCCACCGACATTCTCGCGCGGGCGAGGAGGCTCCGTCCCGAAGCCCGCATCGAGGGCGTCATCGTGCAGGCGATGGTCGTCAAGGCGAAGGCGCGCGAGCTGATCCTGGGTCTTGCCGACGATCCCACCTTTGGCACCGTCGTCGTCTTCGGCCGGGGCGGGACGGCGGTCGAGATCATCAACGACAAGGCACTGGCGCTCCCGCCGCTCGATCTGCAACTCGCCCGCGACCTGATCGGCCGCACGCGCGTATCACGGCTGCTGAAGGCCTATCGCGACGTACCCGCGGTCGAGCAGGACGCCGTCGCGATGGTGTTGGTCAAGCTCGCCCAGATGGCCGCCGACATTCCCGAGATCCGTGAATTCGACATCAACCCGTTGCTTGCGGACGAGACCGGCGTGACCGCGGTCGACGCCCGCGTCGCGGTGGGGCCGCCGCAGCGTAAATTCGCCGGCTCCGGTCCGGCCAACTTCGCCGTCCGGGCCTATCCCTCGCAGTGGGAGCGGCGCCTGGCGCTCAAGGACGACTGGCGCATCTTCGTACGGCCCTTGCGTCCCGAGGACGAGCCGACCATCCACGAATTCCTGCGTCACGTCACGGCGCACGACCTCCGCCTGCGCTTCTTTGCGCCGATGAAGGAGTTCACGCACGAGTTCATCGCGCGCCTGACCCAGCTCGACTATGCGCGCGCAATGGCCTTCATCGCATTCGACGAAGCGACCGGCGAGATGGTCGGCGTGGTCCGGCTGCATTCGGACTCGGTCTATGAGAGCGGCGAATATGCGATCCTGCTGCGGTCCGACCTCAAGGGCAGGGGGCTCGGATGGGCGTTGATGCAGTTGATCATCGCCTATGCGAGGTCGGAGGGTCTGAAGACCATCTCGGGTGATGTTCTCAGGGAGAACACCACAATGCTTGAGATGTGCCGCCAGCTCGGCTTCGACGTGAAGCCGGATTCGACCGAGCCCGACCTCTGTGACGTCAGGCTCAAGCTCTGATCGTTCCGATCACGAGTGCGCTTCGCGCGATGTGGCGGGTTCCGTGGCCGTTTTCCGCAGACTCTTGACGATGATCGCGATCAGCGGCACCAGCACCGGCACAATCGTGCTGAGCGGATGATGGACCGCGCCTGACACCTAGCCCGGCGGCGCGGCCGCGCTTGATTTGCGTCAAGGGACGGCGCGCGATCCTGGTCTTGAGACAGGTCAACCCGGCCGCCATACGCAGGCCTAAAAATGCCGGCTGAATGGGGACCGATTGTCCCGATGAGGTGGAAGCGTGAACTCCGAACCGCTGTTGCTGGCAACGCCCTCCGGCGATGTGCTGAAATTGCGCCCGGAAGGGCCGTGGACGGCAGCCAACGTGTCGGTGCTCGAAACGCTGTCCCGATCGGTCGGAGCGGATGTCGATCGATCCAGTGCCGTGACGCTGGACATGTCCGGCGTCAGTGCGCTCGACACGCTCGGCGCCTGGGTGTTGGAGAAGCTGTCGCGACGGGCCGCATCATCCGGCAGATCGGCCGAATTCGTCGGCGTTGCCGATCATTTCAGCGGCCTGATGGATGAGGTGCGTCAGGTCAACCGCCACCCCCCGGCGGTTGCGGCCGCGCCAAACCCGATTCTGCTCAGGCTCGGCGATCTCGGCAAATCTACGGTTGGCGCGCGCGAAGACGTCACGATCTTTCTTCAAATGCTGGGTGCATTGTTCATCGCCGTGATCGGCGTGCTGCGCCGGCCACGCTCGCTGCGGCTGACGTCGCTTGTCTATCAGCTCTACCGGATCGGCTGGCAGGCCATTCCGATTGTCGTTCTCATTACCTTCCTGATCGGTGCCATCATCGCCCAGCAGGGGTTCTTTCATTTCCGCAGGTTCGGTGCGGAGTCCTACACTGTCGACATGGTCGGCATCCTGGTGCTGCGCGAGCTGGGTGTGCTGATCGTCGCCATCATGGTCGCCGGCCGGTCGGGGAGCGCGTACACGGCCGAGCTCGGCTCGATGAAGATGCGCGAGGAGATCGATGCGCTCTCGACCATGGGCCTCGATCCCGTCCATGTCCTGATACTGCCGCGAGTAGCAGCCCTCGTCATCGCGCTGCCGATCCTCGCGTTCATTGGGGCGGTTGCGGCGCTCTATGGTGGAGGGCTGGTCGCGCAGTTCTACGGCGGCATGGCGCCGGCGATCTACATCGCGCGGCTGCATGAGGCCATCTCCGTCACCCATTTCGAGGTCGGCATCCTGAAGGCGCCCTTCATGGCTCTGGTGATCGGGATCGTCGCCTGTAGCGAAGGATTGCGCGTGAAGGGCAGCGCGGAATCGCTCGGGCGGCAGACGACGACGTCAGTGGTGAAGTCGATCTTCCTGGTGATCGTGCTCGACGGCCTGTTCGCGATCTTCTTTGCTTCGATCGGAATGTGACGATGGACGAATCGCAAGAGGTATCCGCGATCCGCGTTCGCGACCTCGTGGTCGGCTTCGGCCGCCAGACCGTGCTCGACCATCTGTCGCTCGATGTCCGTCGGGGCGAGATCCTCGGGCTGGTGGGCGCGTCCGGCGGCGGCAAGTCGGTGTTGATGCGCACCATCATCGGCCTCATCCCGCGCCAGGGCGGGAGCATCGAGGTCATGGGACAGCCGATCGGTGGCCGCACCGAAGGCGCGGCCACGACGTGGGGCATTTTGTTCCAGCAAGGCGCGCTGTTCTCCTCGCTGACGGTTCGTCAAAACGTGCAGTTTCCGCTCCGCGAAAATCTCGTGCTGTCCCAGGAGCTGATGGACGAGATCGCGATCGCCAAGCTCGAGATGGTCGGGTTGCGGGCGCAGGACGCCGACAAATATCCGTCGGAGCTCTCGGGCGGCATGACCAAACGCGTGGCGCTGGCCCGCGCACTCGCGCTCGATCCGCCGATCCTGTTCCTGGACGAGCCGACCTCCGGCCTCGATCCGATCGCCGCCGGCGATTTTGACGCGCTGATCCGGACCCTGCAGAAGACCCTCGGGCTCACCGTATTCATGGTCACCCATGACCTCGCGAGCCTCACCACGGTCTGCGACCGCGTCGCCGCGCTCGCCGACGGAAAGATCGTGGCGATCGGCCCGATGCGCGAATTGCTACAATCCGAGGATCCCTGGGTGCGCGCCTATTTCCACGGCAAGCGCTCGCAGATGCTGCAACACCAGATGAGATGAGACATGGAAACCCGCGCTCCCTATGTGCTGATCGGCAGCTTCGTGCTGGCCGCTATCCTCGCGGTGTTCGGCTTCGTCTATTGGCTGAACAACACGGGCGGCATCGGGCCGCGCGCGAACTATCATGTGCAATTCCAGGGTCCGGTGCCGGGTCTGCTGGTTGGTGCCGGCGTGCTGTTCAACGGCATCCGCGTCGGCGAGGTGACGCAGATCGACCTCGCGCCGGATAATCCGCGCTTCGTCAATGCGACGATCTCGGTTGCCTCGACGACACCCGTGCGTACCGACACCAAGGTCGGGCTCGATTTTCAGGGGCTGACCGGTGTGCCGGTGGTGACGCTGGAGGGCGGCATGATCGTTGCCAAGGCCGGCGAGCGCGTGACCCTGATCGCCGAGGCCGGTGCAGGCCAGAGCATGACGCAGGCTGCGCGCGATGCGCTGCGACGGGTCGACACCGTGCTGGAGGACAATTCCGGTCCGCTGAAGGACACCATCGCGAACCTCAAGACGTTCTCCGACGGCCTCGCGCGCAACACCGGAAAAATCGACGGTATTCTGGCGGGCCTCGAAAAGATGACCGGCGGCGGGACGCCGGCTCAGAAGATCACCTACGACCTGCGCACGCCGCAGAATCTTGGGCCGGCCGGCAAGACGCTTTCGGCGTCCCTGGCGCTTCCCGAGCCGACCGCGGTCGCGATGCTTCAGACCCAGCGGATGCTGTTTGCACCCAGCGGGGACAATCCGGGTTTTGCGGAATTCCTCTGGGCCGATAGCATTCCAAAACTGGTGCAGGCGCGGCTGATCGACAGCTTTGAGAATTACGACATCGCTCACGCGCCGTTGCGCACGACAGATCTCGGCCAGGCGGACTACCAGCTCCTGGTCGACATCAGGCGCTTCCGGATCGCCACGGAAGGCGAGGCTCGGGTCGAGATCGGACTATCGGCACGCATCGTCGACAAGAACGGCAAAGTGGTCGCGTCGCGCCTCGTCGAGACCAGCGAGAAGCTTGACAAGGTCGAGCCGGCCGCAGCGGTCGCAGCGTTCGACACAGCGTTCGCCCGCATTGCAAAGGAGCTGATCGGCTGGACAGTTCAGGCGGTCTAGCGCCGTTTGCGCTCTGCAACGGGGCAAAACGGCCATGCCCTCCAAAATTGATCTAGGTCAATCGGCTTTGGCGCAGTGCAGTAAAATGCAGCCCGTGCGGTGGGCTCGGCCTGATGCGGGGCAGCCGGTGCGTGGAGCGGTGGATGAAGCCTTCCGTGGTGACGACCGAGCCGAACGGGCATTTCTGTCGCGATTGTGCGGTCCGCGACTTCTCGGTGTGCTCGTCGCTGGACCCGGCCGAGCTCAAGGAATTCGAGCATCTGGGGCGTCGCGTCCTCTTTGACGGGGGCGAGACCGTCTTCTCCGAGGAGGACACCACGACCTCGTTCTACAATCTCCTCGACGGCGTCATGCGGCTCTACAAGCTGTTGCCCGACGGTCGGCGGCAGATCGTGGGATTTGCGTTACCAGGCGATTTCCTGGGGATGAATATTTCCGGCCGTCACAATTTTTCGGCCGATGCGATCGGTGGCGTCACCGTGTGCCAGTTCGCGAAGGCGCCCTTCGGCCGCTTCGTCGAGAGCCGGCCGCATCTCCTCAGGCGGATCAACGAGCTGGCGATTCGCGAGTTGAGCCAGGCGCGCGACCATATGGTCCTGCTCGGCCGCCGATCGGCGGATGAGAAGGTCGCGACGTTTCTGCTCGCCTGGCGCGAACGGCTGGTCTCCCTGAAGGGTGCCTCGGACACGGTTCCGCTGCCGATGAGCCGTCAGGACATCGCCGATTATCTCGGCCTGACCATCGAGACCGTCAGCCGCACCTTCACCAAGCTGGAGCGGCACGGGGTGATCGAGATCATTCACGGCGGCGTCAGTCTGCTCGATCCGGCGAAGGTCGAGGCCTTGGCTGCGGCCTGATTCGGCGCTCGACAATTTTTGATCCCGATCAATGACGGCGGCTGCGGGCCGCCGATAATGCCCCAAACAACGGGGGAGGGCATCATGCCGACTGACGCGCTGTTGATGACGATCGCTGTCGTGGCCGTATTTGTCACATTCGCCGGGGCTCTGGCCTGGGCAGACCGGCAAACCAGTACAGGCCGGCTCGATTCGGACGCCAAGCACTGACGCTCCTGAGATCACATTTGCGTTTTGCCGCGCTTACCGCGGAGCCTCCCACGGTCAGCTCGTGGCCCTTCGGCAGCGCCTCAACGCAATGCAGAGCGCGAGAGCTGCAACTTTGCATCGACCGGGACGCGTTGGCTCATCCTTCGGATGCGACCTTTGTGCCCGACCGCGGCATTTTCGCCGTATTTGCCTCTAACCGTGCACATGCTTTCCGGTTGAAAAGCCGGGCAACACTGACTACGCAGGAACTCCAGTGCCTCGCAGTCTTAGGAGCCCAGCGGCGTGCCTCAGGACAAGACCGGCGACCCCCGACAAGCTGCGGGCAACAAATTATCGGTCCTGCGCAAGCACCCGATCTTCGCGGATCTGGAGCCGGACGCGCTCGATCAGCTCTGCCGCTACGCCAAGCACACCACGGTGAAGCGCGGCGCGACGATCGCCGCCAAGGGCGATCCCGGCAACAACCTGTTCGCGGTGATCACGGGGACAGTGAAGATTTCCTCTTCATCACCGGATGGAAGGAACGCTATTCTCAATCTGATCGGTCCTGGAGAAATCTTTGGCGAGATCGCGGTTCTCGATGGCGCGCCACGCTCGGCCGACGCGACCGCCAACACCAATTGCGAGCTCTACATCATCGACCGCCGCGACTTCCTGCCATTCGTGAAGAGCCAGCCGGCGCTGGCGATGAAGTTCATCGAGCTGCTTTGCGCGCGCCTGCGCTGGACCAGCCAGCAGGTCGAGCAGGTGATCCTGCAAAATCTGCCGGGCCGGCTTGCGAGCGCGCTGCTCGGTCTCACCGAAGAGCGCAAGTTCGACTCCGGCAGCGGCACGCTCGCCATCACGCAGCAGGAGATCAGCGAGATGGTGGGGATGACGCGCGAGAGCATCAACAAGCAATTGCGCGCCTGGGCCGGCCGCAACTGGGTTCGTCTCGAGCACGGCGCCATCGTCGTGCTGGATACCGATGCGCTGCGCGACCTCGCCGAGAGCGGCCTCGACGGCGAGTGAGGCCTCAGACCTGATTGTCGACGATGGCGACCGCTCGAGTCCAGCCCGCGGACGCTCGCTCGATCTTCACCGGGAAGCATGAGACCGTGAACCCGGTCGACGGCAGCTTGTCGAGATTGTGCAGCTTCTCGAGATGGCAATAGCCGATGTGTCGCCCCGCCTTGTGACCTTCCCAGATCAGGCCGGCATCTTTTGTTTCTGCATATTTCTTCGCGGTGTAGACGAACGGCGCGTCCCAGCTCCAGCCGTCGGTGCCGGTCAGCCGCACGCCGCGTTCGAGCAGGTACATGGTGGCCTCATAGCCCATGCCGCAGCCGGAGTTGACGTAATCGGCCTGGCCGAATTTGGCGCCGGCGCTGGTGTTGACGACCACGATCTCCAGCGGCGACAGCGTGTGCCCGATCCGTTTCAGCTCCTTCTCAACATCGTCGGCAGTCACCACGTACCCATCGGCCAGGTGGCGGAAGTCGAGCTTCACGCCGGGCTGCAGGCACCATTCGAGCGGCACCTCGTCGATCGTCCATGACCGCTCGCCGCGGTTCATGGTCGGGTGGAAGTGCCAGGGCGCGTCGAGATGCGTGCCGTTGTGGGTGGACAGCGAGACCTGCTCGACCGCCCAGCCCTGGCCATCCGGCAAATCCTCCGCCTTGAGGCCGTCGAAGAACTGCAGCATGCGGGGCAGGCCCTGCTGGTGATCAATATACTGGATCGTCGGGTGATTGCCCGGCGGATCGGCCGTCACGTCGTTTCTGAGCGGCACGGAAATATCGATCAGCTTCCGCGGCATGGGCATTTCCTCGCGATGTTCCGTTTCGGCGCATCTTGGGCGGGCTCTACCTGTGGCGTCAAGTGACGCCCCGGTGCAGGCGATTTCGGAAAAACGGGGCCATTCGCCGATCGCGCCCTCGAAGTGATGCATGATCGATCGATGCAACTCCAGCATTGATCGATGCCGGATTTGGCTTGGACTCAGAATGCCGCCCGCCTTAGGGACGACGTTGGCGACATCGCGCTGATCAGCGCGCATCGCACAAGGATGGGCGACGGTCACGTCTGCACCTCCAAGCCGCAACCAATAGCGGTCGATTCTAAAACCAGAGGAACGTCCATGGATATGACGAGCATCGTCACCTCGCGTCCGGTATTGGCCGACGGCGAGGCGGGATTGAAGGGAAGCCGGCACCTGCCGCGCAAGTCCCTGCCGGAGAGGGCGCGATGAAGCTCGCACCTTTCCTCGCCATGATCATCCACCAGTCAAATCCGCTCGACTCCGCCGCGCAATCCTACCAAGGTGGTGCGTTTGCAACGCTTGACTTTACACCTGAAGTGGAGCGACCCAAGGCGGCCTGCAGCATCGGCCCAACGACAACATAATCAACTCAGGAGGAAGCCCAGATGAAGACACTCACCGGTATCATCGCAGCCGCCGTACTGGCGGTCTCAGCGCCGCTGGCGACCGCACGCGATTTCCGTTCGGCCGACATCCACCCCGCCGATTATCCGACCGTCGAGGCCGTCAAGTTCATGGGCAAGCAGCTCGCGACGGCGAGCGGCGGCAAGCTCGGCGTGAAGGTGTTTCCCAATGGAGCCCTGGGCTCCGAGAAGGACACCATCGAGCAGCTGAAGATCGGCGCCCTCGACATGATGCGGATCAACGCATCGCCGTTGAACAACTTCGTGCCTGAGACCATCGCGTTGTGCCTGCCCTTCGTCTTCCGCGACACGCAGCACATGCGCACCGTCCTCGACGGACCGATCGGCGACGAGATCCTCGCAGCCATGGAGCCCGCCGGCCTGGTCGGGCTTGCCTATTACGACAGCGGCGCCCGCTCCATCTACACCGTCAAGGCGCCGGTCAAGTCGCTCGCCGACCTCAAGGGCCTGAAGATCCGCGTCCAGCAGTCCGACCTCTGGGTCGGCATGATCCAGAGCCTTGGCGCCAATCCGACGCCGATGCCGTATGGCGAAGTCTACACAGCCCTCAAGACGGGCCTCGTGGACGCTGCCGAGAACAACTGGCCTTCCTACGAGTCCTCGCGCCACTTCGAGGCCGCCAAGTTCTACAACGTCACCGAGCACTCGCTCGCGCCCGAAGTTCTCGTGATGTCCAAGAAGGTCTGGGACACGCTGAGCAAGGAGGATCAGGCGATGATCCGCAAGGCGGCCAAGGAATCGGTGCCCGTCATGCGCAAGCTCTGGGACGAGCGTGAGCAGGCCTCGCGCAAGACCGTCGAGGCCGCCGGCGTTCAGGTTGTCACGATCGCCAACAAGGCGGAATTCGTCGACGCGATGAAGCCGGTGTACGACAAGTTCGCCGGTGACGAAAAGCTGAAGGGCCTCGTCAAGCGGATCCAGGACACAAAGTAAGACCACAGCGTCGGGTCCGGCGTCGCCGCGAGGCGGGCGCCGGACCCTCGCGAAGGGGACGCGCAGGGAGACGCCGATGACAGACCCACATGTCGCAAGCCACGAGCAGGAGGTAACCGGCCGACCGTCGACCGGCCTGCTGTCGCGGATCAATGCCGTCGTTGCTCGCCTCGGCATGTATCTGTCCGTGACCGGCCTGCTCGTCATCGTCACCATCGTGTTCTACCAGGTGTTCGGACGTTACGTGCTCAATTCGAGCCCGACCTGGACGGAGAACCTTGCGCTGGTCCTGATCCTGTATGTCACGCTGATCGGCGCCGCCGTCGGTGTGCGCGATGCCGGACACATCGGCATGGACAGTCTGCTGGTGATGCTGCCGGATCATCTGCGCGAGAAGATCGAGCTCGTGATCCACGTTCTCGTCGCCCTGTTCGGCGTTGCGATGGCCTACAACGGCTGGATCCTCGGGGCATCGGTCGGAACCGTGAAGATCCCCAATCTCGGACTCCCCGAGGTCATCCGCTACGTCCCGCTGATCGCCTCCGGCGTCCTGATCATCTCCTTTTCAATCGAGCACATCATTGCGCTCCTGCGCGGCGAAGAGGTCGTCCCCTCATGGAACTGATCATTCTCGGCGCGACCTTCTTCGGCTTCCTGATCCTCGGCGTACCCGTCGCCTTCGCGATCGGCCTCTCGGCGATTTGCACCATCCTCTACGAAGGCCTGCCGGTTGCCGTCATCTTTCAGCAGATGATGTCGGGGATGAACATCTTCTCCTTCCTCGCCATCCCGTTCTTCGTCTTCAGCGGTGAGCTGATGCTGCATGGCGGGGTCGCCGACAAGATCGTGCAGCTCGCCAAGAATCTCGTCGGACACATCCGCGGTGGGCTCGGCATGTCGAACGTGGTCGCCTGCACGCTGTTCGGCGGCGTCTCCGGCTCGCCCGTGGCCGACGTGTCGGCGATGGGCGCGGTGATGATCCCGATGATGAAGAAAGAAGGGTTCGACACCGACTACGCCGTCAACGTCACCACGCACGCCTCGCTGGTCGGTGCGCTGATGCCGACCAGCCACAACATGATCATCTATGCGCTCGCCGCAGGCGGCAAGGTCTCGATCGGCGCGCTGATCGCCGCTGGCCTCCTGCCGGCGCTGGTGCTGATGGTGTGCATGCTGGTCGCCGCTTATGCGGTGGCGGTGAAGCGCGGCTATCCGGCCGGCAAGTTCCCGGGCTGGCCCGCGGTGTTCCGCTCGTTCGCAGCCGCACTGCCCGGCCTTCTGATCGTCGGCATCATCCTGGCGGGCATCCTGTCCGGCGTCTTCACCGCAACTGAATCCGCGGCCGTCGCGGTCACCTACACGATCCTGCTGACGTTCTTCATCTACCGCACCATGACCCTGCCGAACTTCCTGCGGGCTGCTGCGAAAGCTGTGAAGACGACGGGCGTGGTGCTGCTGCTGATCGGCGTCTCCACCATGTTCCAGTATCTGATGGGGCTCTACGAAGTCGCCGACTTCGCCGGCGATTTGATGAGCAAGGTCTCCCAGCAACCCTGGGTCATCTTCCTGCTGATCAATATCATCCTGTTCGTGCTCGGCACGTTCATGGATATGGCCGCGACCATCCTGATCTGCACCCCGATCTTCCTGCCGATCGCAATGAAGGCGGGCATGGATCCGGTGCAGTTCGGCATGCTGATGCTGATCAACTGCGCGCTGGGGCTGAACACCCCGCCGGTCGGAACGACGCAATTCGTGGGCTGCGCCATCGGCGGCATCTCGGTGGGTGCGGTGATGCGCACCATCCTGCCGTTCTATGCCGCCCTGATCGCAGCTCTGATGTTCGTGACCTACGTCCCCGCATTCTCGCTGTGGCTGCCCCGCCTGCTGATGGGCTACAAGGGATAGCAGCAACAGGGAGAATCCGTTCGTGACTGACTATCGCAAGCTCTTCGATCTCACCGGCAAGACCGCCGTGGTGCTCGGCGCCGCATCGGGCATCGGTAAATCGTCGGCGGAGGCGCTGGCCGGGCTCGGCGCCCGCGTCGTTTGCGCAGATCGTGCGCTTGACGCCGCCGAGGCGACGGCAGCCGGAATTCGCGACAAGGGCGGCTGGGCGGAAGCAGCTAGCTGCGACGCCGCGAGCGCTGCGGACGTCAATGCGCTGGCTAAAATCGTGATGCAGAAATTTGCGCGGCTCGACATCGCCGTGACGACGCCCGGGCTCAACATCCGCAAGACCATCCTCGACTACACCGAGGAGGATCTCGACCGCGTCCTCAACCTCAACGTCAAGGGCACCGTCTGGTTCTTCCAGGCCTTCGGCCGCATCATGGTCGAGCAGAGGGGCGGCAGCATCATCGCCTGCTCCTCGGTGCGTGCGGTGACCATCGAGCCGGGCCTTGGCGTCTACGGCTCGACCAAGGCGGCGATCGGCCTCCTGGTGAAGGGTTTTGCTTCAGAGGTCGGCCACGCTGGTGTCCGCGTCAACGCGATCGCGCCGAGCATTGCGGAGACCGCGCTGACCGGCCCGTTCAAGCAGCGGCCCGATATCTACAATCTCTACGCCGGCCATACCGTGTTCAACCGCTGGAGCAGTGCCGACGAGGTCGCGACGGCGGTCGCCTATCTTGCTTCGGATGCCGCGAGCTATGTCAGCGGCAGCACGCTGTTCGTCGACGGCGGCTGGACCGCGGTCGATGGGCCGCCGACCGGTCTCACCCAGTTGCACAAGTAGGGCGGCCGTCGGCACCTAGCCGGTAAAGCCCATGCTCCGGCGCAGCTCCTTCCGGTCTGCGCCGGTCAGCAGAGCGATCAGCGCGGCCCCTTCTGTCGGATGTGCGGCCCGCACGGTTACGCCGGCCGTGTACATCGTCACCAGTTCGCAGCCCGGCGGCAGCGATCCTGACAGCGCGATGCCGTCGGTCGCGATGATCTCGGTCGCCTGGGTGCATCCGATCGGCTGAGTTGCGGTGGAATCAGCAAGCTCCCGCATCGCGGTCGCGCCGTTCGGAAAGATCTTGAGACGCGATGCGACCTCATAGGCGATGCCAAGCTGATCCAGCACTTTTGCGACATGCTGTCCCGCGGTCGAGGCTTTGGTGTCCGGAACGTAGATGGCATCCGCGGATCGCAGCACCTCACGGAGATCGGCCTCAGTCTTCACCGTGACTTTCGGATCGCGGTTACGGACCGCCAGCGCGGTCTCGACCCGGCCGATATCTGCGATCGAGGAGGGGATGATGAGCTTCTCCGCGGCGAGCTTCGCAAGGAGCGCCTGCGTCAGGATCACGAGATCCGCCGGCGTGCTGGCGCGCAGCTTGTCGGCCATGAGACCGACCGCACCGAACTCGCCGTCGATGCTGAATCCGGTCTGCGTCTTGAAGGGCTCGCTGAGGCCGCGCACCAGGCCTTGCCCTGCGCCGCCGCTCAAAATGTTCACTGTCGTCACGATGCAAGCTCCATGGCTGCCATGATCTTGTCGCGCGTGATCGGCAGGTCGCGCACGCGCACCCCGAGGCAGTCGAAGACCGCATTGGCGATCGCCGCCGTCACGGGACCGTGCGCGGCCTCGCCGGCGCCGACCGGCTCGATCTCCGGCCGCTGGATGATCTCGACATCCACCGCCGGCACCTCGCTGAAGGTCAGGATCGGATAGTCGGTCCAGGACGTTGATGTAATGTGCGTCCGGTCGAAGCGGACGCGTTCCTTCAGCACCCAGCTCGTGGCCTGGATCGCACCGCCCTCGATCTGGTTGATGACGCCGTCCGGATTGATGGCCTCGCCGACGTCGACCGCAAGCGTCAACCGCCTGACGCGGATGTCGTCTGTGCTTTCGATTTCAGCGATCGCGGCGCAATAAGCGCCCGTGTTCTTGTAGCGGGCGAAGCCGACGCCATGGCCGATGCCGGACTGTTTTTGCGGTTTCCACTGCGCGCGGCGTGCCGCGGCGCGAATGACGTCGCTGGCGCGTTCGTCGCGGAGATGACGCAGGCGGAACGCGATCGGGTCCTCGCCGCGCAGGACCGCGATCTCGTCGAGTATGGATTCAATCGCGAACACATTGCCTTGCCCGCCCAGGGTCCGCAGTGCCGACGTGCGCACCGGCATCGTCAGCAGCCGGTGGCTCGTGATGGTCCAGGCCGGAAGGTCGTAGAGCGGAAGGGAGTTGCGGTCGCCGCCCCCGCCATTGGCGGCCGGTGGATTCGTCGAGATCATGCGCGGGTAGGGGTTCGCGATCTCGGTCGCCGCAAGCAGCGCCGGCTGCGCCGCGCGTCCCGGCCGGGCGGCGTGACCGTTGCTCCAGATCGCATGGCGCCAGCCGACGATCTCGCTGCCCGCATCGAGGTCGGCCTCGATCTCGATGGCCATCGCTGCGCCAAACGGCGCATGAGACATCTCGTCATGGCGCGACCACTGCACCCGCACCGGGCGGCCGCCGGCGGCTTTCGCCAGCAACACGGCATCGAGCGCGACGTCGTCGGCCGCATTGTGTCCGTAGCAGCCGGCCCCCTCCATATGCTCGACGACGATGTTCTCGGCCGGCAGCTCGAGCACGATCGCAAGATCGGCGCGCAGCAGATAGACGCCCTGGCTGTGGGTCCAAACATGGATACGATCGCCGTCCAATCGCGCCATGGCGCAAGATGGCGCGATCGAGGCATGTGCGATGTAGGGACGGGTGTATTGCCGGCGAAGGGTGCGCGCAGCTCTCTTCGTCGTTGCCGCTGCTCTGGTGTCGATGACGGTGGTTTCGACCGGCTGGCTCTTCAGAAAGCCCGCGAGATCGTCTTCGTCGGGCAACGGCTCGCCGGCCGACCAGGTTGCGCCCTTGCGCAAGGCTTTCAGTGCGGC
Source organism: Bradyrhizobium sp. Unk1 (assembly GCF_059512345.1). Classification (NCBI taxonomy): domain Bacteria; kingdom Pseudomonadati; phylum Pseudomonadota; class Alphaproteobacteria; order Hyphomicrobiales; family Nitrobacteraceae; genus Bradyrhizobium; species Bradyrhizobium sp. Unk1. Next base: position 8,566 of record NZ_JCAMOP010000050.1, on the reverse strand, counting down.
TTCCGCCGCAGCCTCGCTATCGGCAAGCACGCCGGCAAAGCCGCCGTCGCGGACGATCGCGACGAGGCCGGGAACGGCGCGCGCCGCCGTCTCGTCGAGCGCGATCAGTCTGGCGCCCGAGATGTCAGGCCGCAGCACGCGGCCGTGTGCCAGGTCCGGCAATGCACAATCGTGAATGAAGCGCGGTCGCGCGAACACCTTGTCGGGAATGTCGACCCGCTGGACCGAATGTCCGGCGACACCGCGTGTGGCAGCGGGCTTCGCCACGGCACCCGCGGTGGCGTCGCGGTCGAGCGAGACGTCGCCAGCCAGCTCCCAATAGCTGATCCTGACATTGCCGGGACCCGAGATCGTGCCGTCATCGACATCGAGCAGCGCCGCATCGACGCCGAGACGCTCAGATGCTGCCGCGAGGAAGCGCTGGCGGACCTCGGCGCAGATGTGTCGCAGCGCGCGACCGGATTGCTGGACCGAGAGGCTACCCGAGGTGACACCCTCGTTCGGGCTGGCCGCCGTCGAGGCGCGGATCAGCTCGATCCTGCCGATATCGACGTCGAGCTCGTCCGCGGCGATCTGCGCCAGCGCCGTGATAATGCCCTGGCCGATCTCGACCTTGCCGGGCGAAATTGCGACACCGCCTTCGCCGCTGAACCGCACCCAGGACGACAGCTTTGGATTGGCCGCGAGGCTAACCGGCAGTTTCGGGGCAGGGGACGGCGCACTCATGACGTCGCCATCTCCGAGGCCGCGCGCAGCACGGCGCGGACCATGCGGTTGTGCGATCCGCAGCGGCACAGATTGCGATCGAGCGCGGCTCTCACCTCCGCCTCCGTTGGCGATGAATTGCGCTTCAGCAGCGCCGCCGCGCTGATCAGGATTCCCGATACGCAGTAACCGCATTGCATCGCCTGCTCGGAAATGAAGGCGCGTTGCAGCGGATGCGGCTGCTCGGCCGTGCCGAGGCCCTCCACCGTGACGACGCCCTTGTCCGCGACCGACCACATCGGCATGTCGCAGGAGGCCATCGCGCGGTCGCCGACCATGACGTAACAGGCCCCGCACTCACCGGCTCCGCAGCCGAAATGCGGACCGGTGACGCCGAGCCGGCCGCGCAGCACATCGAGCAACGTCTGGTCGGGATCGGCATCCACGGCCATCGCCGCGCCGTTGAGCTGAAATTGAATGGTCGGCATGATCGCTCCGCGACCTCAGGACTTGTCGAACTTCTTGACGACATCGGCCCATTTCGCGATGTCGCCACGCAGGAATTTCTCGAATTCCTCCGATGTCATCGACATGGGCACGGCACCCTGATCGGTCCAGAGCTTGACGATGTCGGGCCGCCTCACCATTGCGTTCACGGCGGCGTTGAGCTTGTCGATGACGGGCTTCGGCGTGCCGGTCGGGGCCATCAGGCCGAGCCAGATCGTCGCCTCATAGCCGGGCACACCGGCCTCGCCAGCCGTCGGCACGTTGGGCAGCACCGCCGAGCGCTGCTTGCCGGTGGTCGCGAGCGCACGGACCTGGTTCTCGCCGACGTTCGGCGCCATCGCCGGCACGGCGTCGATCATCATCTGCACCTGTCCGCCGATCACGCCGCTGCGGGCCTCACCGCTGTTGCGGTAGGGCACGTGGACGAGATCGATGCCAGCCATGGCTTTGAACAGCTCGCCCGCCATATGATAGGGCGTACCCTGGCCGGAGGAGGCGTAGTTCAGCTTACCCGGCTGGGATTTGGCGAGCGCGATGAACTCCGGCAGCGTCTTCGCCGGAACTTGCGGGTTCACCACGATGACGAGATCGGAATAGTTCACTGGTGCGATCGGTGCGAGGTCGCGCATCAGCTCGTATTTGCGTTGCGCCGGTGTCAGCAGCGATTCGTTCGCGGTCTGGGTATTGGACATCATGAGCAGCGTGTAGCCGTCGGCCGGCGACTTCGCCGCTTCGACCGTGCCGATGACGCCGCCCGCACCGGTACGGTTCTCGATCACGAAGGGCTGGCCAAGGCTCTCCTGGAGCACGTTGCCGATCAGCCGGGCCGCGACGTCGGCCGGCCCGCCCGCCCCGAAAGGCACCACGATCCGGACCGCGTGGGTGGGATAATCCTGTGCGGAAGCGGAGGCTGCGGCGCATGCACCGAGCAGGCCGGCGGCCAGCGCCAGCATCAATCGTCGGGCCGTCATGCCCACCTCCCTGACGTCGTTCTTGTTGGCCGGCACTCTAGCGGCAGGGCGCGCGGGCTGTCGACGCCTGACAGAGCCGATCGGGCGGGGAATATCGGGCGGTTTTCGGTGTGGCGGCGCCGCATTCGCGCTTGCGATAGGAACCGGCGGCGCGTGCGGTTTGAGCAAATCGCATGGGCACTGCTGGATAAACGCGCTCGGCTGGCCGGTCTTTTGGTGTTACCAAATTGGCCATGAACCAGCACGCCAAGATCGAAATCCGCCATTCGACCTGTCCGCATGATTGTCCTTCGGCCTGCGCCCTCGATATTGAGGTGGTCGAAGGCCGCAGCATTGGCCGCGTCCGCGGTTCGAAAAAGCAGACCTACACGGCCGGCGTCGTCTGCGCCAAGGTCGCCCGCTACGCCGAGCGCATCCATCACCCCGAGCGGCTGATGTATCCCTTGCGCCGCACCGGGCCGAAGGGCTCCGGACAGTTCGTGCGGATCACCTGGGACGAGGCGCTGGACGAGATCGGGCATCGCTTCAATCAAGCCGAGCGCGAATTCGGCGCGGAATCGATCTGGCCCTATTACTACGCCGGCACGATGGGGCTGGTGATGCGCGATGGTCTCAATCGCCTTGCGCATGTGAAGAAATATTCGCGCTTCTATCAGACCATCTGCGCCAATGTCGGGCGCATCGGGTTCGCGATCGGCACCGGCAAGATCGCCGGCGTCGACCCGCGCGAGATGGCGCTCTCCGATCTCGTCGTGATCTGGGGCACCAATCCCGTCAACACCCAAGTCAACGTGATGACGCACGCGGCGCGTGCGCGCAAGGAGCGCGGCGCCAAGATCGCGGCCATCGACGTCTATGACAACGAGACGATGAAGCAGGCCGACATCAAGATCATCCTGCGTCCCGGCACCGACGGCGCCTTCGCGTGCGGCGTGATGCACGTCCTGTTTCGCGACGGCTATGCCGACCGCGCCTATATGGACCAATACACCGACTGCCCTGCCGAGCTCGAGGCGCATCTGAAGACGCGCACGCCGGAATGGGCCTCCGCGATCTCAGGCGTGCCGGTGGCCGAGATCGAGGCCTTTGCCAAATTGGTCGGCGAGACCAAGCGGACCTTCTTCCGGCTCGGCTACGGCTTTACCCGATCGCGCAACGGCGCGGCGCAGATGCATGCCGCGAACTGCATTCCCGCAGTGAGCGGCGCCTGGCAATATGAAGGCGGCGGCGCCTTCTTCAACAATTACGCGCTGTGGCACTTCGACGAATCCATCATCGAAGGCCACGACGCCATCGACAAGTCGACGCGCGCACTCGACCAGTCGCAGATCGGGCGCATCCTCACCGGCGATGCCGAGGCCTTGCACGGCAAGGGCCCGGTCAAGGCCATGCTGATCCAGAACACCAATCCCATGACGGTGGCGCCGGAGCAGGCGCTGGTCCGCGAGGGCTTTGCGCGCGAGGATCTGTTCGTCGTGGCGCACGAGCAGTTCATGACCGAGACGGCCGAGATGGCCGACATCGTGTTGCCCGCGACCATGTTCATGGAGCACGACGATCTCTATTACGGCGGCGGCCACCAGCACATCTCGGTCGGTCCGAAGCTGATCGATCCGCCCGGCGAATGCCGCTCCAACCACGAGCTCTTGCAGGCGCTGGCGCCGCGGCTTGGCGCCGCACATCCCGGCTTCGAGATGACGCCACGCGAATTGATCGACGCGACGCTGAAGCTCAGCGACCACGGCGACATCGCCGGCCTCGAAGCCGACCTCTGGCGCGACCTGCAGCCGGACTTCCGCACCGCGCACTATCTCGACGGCTTTGCCCATGCCGACAAGAAATTCCACTTCAAGGCCGACTGGGCGCATCCGCCGTTCGGCCTGATGATGGGCGAGTTCGACAAGATGCCGTCGCTGCCGGACCATTGGGCGGTGATCGAGCACGCCGACCAGGCCCATCCGTTCCGGCTTGCGACCAGCCCGTCGCGCAGCTTCCTCAACACCACCTTCAACGAGACGCCGTCCTCGCAGGCGCGCGAGGGCAAGGCGAGCGTGATGATCCATCCGATGGATGCGGCCGCCCTCGACATCGCCGATGGCGATGCCGTGACGCTTGGCAACGCCCGCGGCGAGACCACGCTCGTTGCAAAATTGTTCGAGGGCGTGCGGCGCGGCGTCCTGATCGCGGAATCCGTTCACCCGAACAAGGGCCATATCGGCGGACGCGGCATCAACATGTTGACCGGCGCGGAGGCGGTGGCGCCGATCGGCGGGGCTGCATTCCACGACAATAAGGTCTGGATCAGGAAAGCAGCCGCGGTCTGATCCGCGCTCGCGTTTCAATCGCCTTGCAAATTGTGTCGAGGCGCTAAAGCCGCGCCTCGCCGCAGATTGCGCTTGCACCTTCCGCCCGAGCTGCCGCAAATGGCCGCAACGGGAGCAAGGAAGCGAGCGTGCCATGACCGACACTACAAGCGTCATCACCGAGAAGCGCGGGCAGGCGTTCTGGATCACCATCAACAGGCCCGAGAAGCGCAATGCGTTGAACGGTGAGGTGATCGCCGGCATCAGCAAAGGTTATCGCGATGCGCATGAGGACAAGGACGTCCGCGTTATCGTGCTGACCGGCGCGGGCGACAAGGCGTTCTGCGCCGGCGCGGATTTGCAGAACTCCGGCGCCGCTTTCGCGATGGATCATTCCAGGCCGAATGTCGACTATGCCGATCTGCTGCGCCTGTCGCAGAACGCGACCAAGCCGGCGATTGCGCGCGTCGGCGGCGTCTGCATGGCCGGCGGCATGGGGCTGTTGTGCATGACCGACATGGCGGTTGCCGCCGATCATGTCGTCTTCGGCCTGCCGGAAGTGAAGGTCGGCGTGTTTCCGATGCAGGTCCTGAGCCTGTTGCAGAGCATCGCGCCGCCGCGCCTCGTCAACGAATGGGCACTCACGGGCGAGCCGTTCGACGCGAGAGCGGCGCAAGGAGCGGGCCTGCTCAACTATGTCGTGCCCACCGCCGAGCTCGATACCAAGATCGACTGGCTGATCGGCCGCATCGTCGACAAATCCCCGACTGCGATCCGCCGCGGCAAATACGCCATGCGCGCCATCGCTTCGATGTCGTTCGACGAGAGCATCGCCTACACCGAAAGCCAGATCGCACTGCTCGCGATGACCGAGGATGCCAAGGAAGGCCTGAAAGCGTTCAGCGAGAAACGCAAGCCTTCGTGGACAGGAAAGTAGGCCCTCATTTGATGCATGTCGTTAGAGTCTGCGGTCGCCCGATGCCGTTTCATTCAGAGGGACGATTGGCGTTCAGTTGAACAAGAAGTGATCTTGTCCGCTCCTCGCGACGCTTCTTTGTGGCTCTGATCAATTGCTTACCGGTGCGCTTGGCGTAGGTTGGCAGTTGGCGGCTTGATCTATGACGGCCAGCGGCGCGCAATTCTGCATCCGTGAGGTCACTGTCGGCGCCTTCGGTGAATCCTCCGTGCCGGAAGGAAGTAAAGGAAAGTTCCTGACGTAGGCCAGCCTCTGCAATTATCGTTTTTACCACGCTGCGCAGATAGCGCAGGTCCTTGCGTGGGGTAATCCATGGAAGCGGGATGATCGACCGACGATGCGCATGGTCACGTCGGAATACCAGTCCCGAGAGCGAGGTCTTTTTAATCTCGTCGAGCTCGTCCATAAGTTCGGGAAAGAGAGGGGCCCCCGTTTCGTCCAACAGCGGCCACCAGGCTTCCTCTCCATTCTTTGGATGCACGATCCTGACGCTATTTGGCCGCTCGCTTGGGCGATAGTGCGAAATGTCGAAGGCGCCGAATACGTGCTGCTCGCGCTGTAACCACTCCCATGCCAACAAAGCAGCAGTTCCGATCGAGCGGTAGTCAAGTCTTGTCGCGGCGGCCCTGAAAGCGACGAGTTCATCCCAAGTTGCGGTCGGTGTGGGCCGTATTGGCCGTCCAGGTGCACTTGATTTTAGTCCCATCCGTGAAAATGGATTGCTCGCCGGTACCATCTTTTCTTGGGCGCGCTGGCCAACGAACCACGCGCGCCGGCAGGACGCCATGGCCACATTTGCATAACGACGACGCTCGCGGACGATCACATCTCCATTGCTGCTTACTTTTGTTACCATTAGCAGCTTCCCATAAACTGCGTCGACGAAGGCTTTCGTGAAAGCGGACAGTTGCTTCGACCCAGCGCGACTTCCATCTTTCAATTCGTGGTTGGCGAAAAGTGCGAGGCTTTTCCTGTACTGACGCTGAGTGTTGCTGTCGATTTCGTCCCACTTCTGGTGAGCTTGGAAGATGCCGACTAGCCAATCGAACGTGCCGGGTTCGGGAGAGGCGGGCATCAGGTCACTTAAACCTCTTGAGCGCCAGCTGTCGAACGCGGGCAAGAGGACCTTCTCAACACGCTCGACGGCGTTGGCGTAATGGCTTCCTAACGCTTCAGGGCCTAAATCGCAGCCCTGTCGACGAGCCCAGGTTGGCGGTTCAAAATAATAAGCCATCCGATTGTTCGCCAATAGTTTTCGTCGACAATATCGAGGAAGCGCTGGTGCCGTATCAAATGACATCATACGAGGCATAAGAGGTCCTCCGGTTCTCTAAGATCTCCTGTTACGATAGGCGTTGCGAACTGATCCATAGCCGCCTTCGACCAAACTGGCTGCCGTAGCCGTCCTGTTCCGCGACAGCTGACGGGTGGCGGTGCGTCTCCTCGACCGATTGCGCGCGCGAGTTCGCTTGTGTCCCCGAAGTCCAGGTAGGCGGCGGCCATGTCCGCTCTCATCATCGCGGGCCAGATTCCAGCGGGTGGGTAGCGGGCAGGTAGCGCGGGGCGCGGTGAAAATGGGCGGTCTGATCTCACTGTTGGGTGCCCGCTTGGTGCAAAAAGAGCTGAATTTGCAGAAGAACGACGTCCGATCCGGAAGATCTAGGTTGCTCGCCGCTTGTGGTCAGTGGAGCGGGAGTTGGGGTGGGTCCTAAAGGGACTTTTACGGTGAAAGAGTTTTCCTCTCTACTGCGCAGTGCGGCTTGACGGCGATAGGCCACAATAGCGTGCAAAAAGGAGGCCTTTGGCGTGCAGTTCTCGAGGAGAACCAATTTTGATCGGCGAAATCCCCAAAAGGCGGCAATAGTTATTGTTTCGGTTGCGGTCGTCGGGGGACCGCTAGCAGGCAGTCAACTGCTTTGGATGCATGATCAATGGCCTATCCGACAGATTCGATCGTGAACTTGCATTAAGGGTCTTGGACCGGATTCCAGTGTCGGAATTTGGATGTGCGCCCTGCACCAGGCCGGCCATTATCGACGCAGAGCCAATTCGAGCACGTGCTCAGCCGGCCTCATGCGACGGTGGGGCTCGGCCGTTAATCAGCAAATGCGGTGGTCATGGTTCATACAAACTCAAGAAAGAAAAACTCCGGTCGGTGGTGCGGACCTCGGCGAATGGCTTGTGCTTCACGGACTTGCGCTGGATTGGCCTCAAATGCTCGAAAGGCAGATATGGTGTGGACTTCAGCACAGTGCCGAGCGCGCCGGTCGAGGAAGCTGGAAGGGCAGCTTAGTCGAGCCGTGGCTTTACCGCGCCTCGTCCGCGCGAACGGCAAGCCAGCCGCCTGCTCGGATGATGCAGACTCCCGTCCGTAATCGGCTATCACCGCGCGTTGGATTTTGCAGGTGACGCTGGCCTGAGATGAGCCGACGGCTGGCGGCTATCCCGGGCGTTGGTCCCATCGGTGCTACGCTGCTATCAATCAAGGTCGTGGATGCACGCGGGTTCAAGTCGGCAAGAAACTTTGCCGCCTGGTTTGGCCTGACACCAAAGAACCATTCAACGGCGGGAAAGAACAGGCTCGGCGTGATTACACGCGCCGGCGACGCCATGTTGCGAACCGTTTTGGTGGCTGGCGCGACGGCGGTGATCGCAGATATGCGACGACGCGAAGGCGGCTCTTGGCCCTGGCTGAAAGACATGATCGCGCGCAAGCCGCCTAAGCTGGTGGCCATAGCGTTGGCAAACAAGCTGGCGCGGATCGCCTGGAAGCTGATGGTTAGCGGCGAGCAGTACCGACCTGCAAGCAGCGTCATGCCGATGGCGACATAGGCTTGAACGAAATGTAGAGCTTGGCGCCAGACCGGCAGGTTGGGGCGGAACTTGCAGGATAGGAAGAGGTGGTACGTTCGGCGCGAGCCGGTCATGTGAGATGCTCCGCTCGGTTTACCGGCAGAAAATGCCGCTCTCGTGTTTGGATCTCACTGTCCGCGAAGCCCATCTTGGCCGGTGGTCACAAGACCCGAAAACAGATCCCATGATTGAGGCGCAGAGGAGCTAAGCTGCGTCATCCTAAACCGGAGATCTGATCATGACTCATTCGA
>NZ_JCAMOP010000049.1:0-61402 GCF_059512345.1 Bradyrhizobium sp. Unk1 | reverse complement strand
TGTCAGGTTCGTCTCGTCTGCAAGTTTCCGGCTCCGTCGACAGGGCTGGAAAAACTGCGGCGAAATGGCGGGCCGTGCGTACGGCAAAACCGTGTGGTCCTTTCCGCAAGCTCTGTTTTTGGGCCGTTGAGAACGTCGAAAGCCTATGAATATGCAGGCATTTTTTGGCTTTTAGCTGATCGCGACGGGATCGGCCGGAAGCGGCCGGGCCCTATTAGGCCCTAGTTTCACACTGTGCGCCGGTCGGCCCGATTTAAGCGTGTCGTTGAGCCCCTCGGTGTCGCCCCTTCGGTCAGTGCGTTGTCGCGGTTTGCCCCACCTGTTTGTCGCCCCGCGCTACCGGCGCTGCAGTCCCCTACGGGCAGGCTCTTACGCCTTTTGGCGCGCGCTGAGGATGGGTCAACGTGTCGGGTCATTACTCGGGCTCCTCGTCTCTCCCATCGGCAATGATACGCCGAGGAACGATCAGAAGGAGCGGCATGTTGCCCTCAAACCGGCTAGGGCCAATGGGCCCGCGCGGAGCGAGGTCAGGGACCAGATGAACGCGAAGGCTTTGGACGGGGCCGTTCAGATGTTGGTTTGGGCCATCGAGGAGATCAAGGCGACCGGAAACAAAGAGGCTCTGCGCCACGCGCGTTTGGCCTTGAAATACTTGCAGTCCACAGATTAGGACGCGAAAGCGTCTGTGAAGTCGATGGGGAACTCGGCATGATCAATCCGCTGATTATCGGGGCTCTCGCCTTTGCCGTCATCTTGGGGGGAACATTCATCGGCTCGAAGGTCAGAAGCCTTCTCCCAAAGGATCATTTGACTGATGAGACCAAAGGCCTTGTATCTCTATCTATGACCGTAGTCGCCACGATTTCGGCGCTGGTGCTGGGGCTTCTGATCTCAAATGCCAATACGTCGTTCAATCGTTTGGCTGGCGAAGTGACGACCTTGTCGGCGCAAATCTTACGACTGGACCAGATATTGCGCCGATACGGACCTGATACAGACCCCGCCCGAAGGACATTGCGAGAATACGCCGAACACAAGGCTAAAGACCTATTTCCCGACGACCGAAATGTGTACCTCGGCAACCCAACTACCTACGAACTGCTCCAGCGGGTCGAGGACATGTTGCTTGCGTTGAACCCCTCGAACGCTCGCGACCAGTGGTGGTTGGGACAAGCCACGGCTCTTGCGAGCAAGATCGGTGATATACGTTGGTTGCTCGCGCAGCAGTTAGGAGAAGGAACCCCGAAAGCGTTTGTCGCCCTCTTGGTCTTCTGGTTGACCTTGCTGTTCGCGAGTTTCGGGCTACTCGCCCCCCACAATGCAACATCGGCGGTCATCCTAACGCTAGCCGCGTTAGCCGTTGCTGGCGCTGTCGGAATGTTTCTTGAGCTAGAACAGGGCCTGGGAAGCACAATCCGTATCTCGCCGGTGCCAATGCAGAACGCCGTGAAGATATTGCAAGCGCAACAGCTTGAGCCCATCCCTCATTAGCGATCCGGGCGACGCGTGTGCCGTCTCACGGTGCTGATTTGCCCGGGGGGATAGACAGGCTCCCTGTGAATTTCGCAGCCTGTTTGGTCGAGGACCGAGATCAAAAGTCCGGGCGCGTTATTGAAGTGCCGTTGTCGTAGCGATGCCGCAAGGTCCATGCTGTGCCGGACGGCCTCGGCATCAAGCGCAAATCGGTTTTCAAACGGGGCGAGCGCAGACACATCGCTTCTCACATCGAAGTAAAATGTCCGCATGAGAACGCGCGCCTCCGGTTGAGTTGCGGCCCTGCGAAAGCTGATAGAAGGCTTGCCACCCCATACCCATAACACGCGCTATGGGCCGCCACGTCGCTAACTTTTGTTAATTCAATCGCGGTTGCCAAGTGACCTCCGTTTGTTGACTTGGATCAATCGCCGGATGAGCAAGTCGAGAACGCTGCGCTGAGGTGCTCGCCGTTGGTCCGCATCGCATCACCTGCAAAGCCGTCGGATGAAGGCACTCCATTTGAGGAGAACGCCCATGTTTCGATCTGTCCTGGCTTGCCTCGCCGCAGTCATTCTTGTCGGCGCGAGCCTAATCCCTGACGATGCATTCGCTCGCGGAGGCCGTGGAGGAGGCGGCGGCTTTCGTGGTGGCGGTGGGGGGTTTCACGGTGGTGGTTACCGAGGCGGTGCCATGCACGCTGGCCGCTACGGCGGCCGGGCACACGTGGCTAATCGAATGGTGAGGCATCCTTATGCGCGTACAGCGGCGCGTAGAGGGGTCTACCGAGGTGCAGCCTATCGTGGCGGCGTCTATCGTGGCTATCGTGGATACGGCGCTGCGGCCGTTGGAGCAGCAGCGCTGGGTGCCGCCGCCTATGGCAGCGACGGTTACAACAACAACTGCTACTACAATTCCTACGGCGCTTGGGTCTGTCCCGGTCAGTACGGATATTGATGCGGCGACTGGCGCGGCGGCCCGACCAGAATTGTCGCCGCGCCAAAGCCTGTTCCGGTCAGGGTCCTTTGGAGCGCATCGCTCGCGCGGAGTACGCGCGACGGCTCGGTATGAGGATGTTTCCTGCGAAATAATCCGTGGTTGCAGTTGCAGGGAAGCCGGTGGTCCTACTCAATGTTCGCTATGTCCCGATAGCGACCAAATTCCGTATCGCCGCGAAATGACGCGAAGGGCCAACGGACGTTCCTGACCCTATACTCTTGCGCTTCGTCTGCGGCATCCGACACAAACTGCTACCCGGTCGAACCGCCGACTTGAGGACGACAGCAGATACTCCGCAGTTTATGACCATCCTAGGCATTTTCCTTGCGCCACTTCCCCGGGCTAATGCCGATCTGCCGTCTGAAGACCCTGGCGAAATGGCTCTGATCCGCGAAGCCGCAATCTATGGCAATTTCCGAAAGCGACGCCTCGCGGACCGCGAGCATGGTGAGGGCCTTTTCGACACGGCGCTCTTGCAGCCAGCGGTGGGGCGGAACCTGCGCTGATTGCCGAAAGGCCCGCGCAAAATGCGAGACTGTCAATCCGCACTCCTCCGCGAGCCGCTTCAGTGTAACGTCGGAGCTAAGGCTCGCGGACATCAGTTCCTTGGCGCGCCTCTCCTGCCAAGAGGCAAGCCCACCCCTCGCGTGTACTCGCGTCGCCCCCGGCGCGCCATAGCGCTCGACGACGTGAGAGCCCACCGCGTGAAGAATGTGGTCGAGGAACAATCCATCGACGCGATGGTCTCGCTCAAGTGCAAGGAGCAGCGCCGAACCGAGATTGCGGATGATCGCATCGTCGTAGCTCGACCCGAACGTGTATTGAAGCTCACCATCAAACCGCACGCGCTTTTGCTGCGCTATGTCGATGAGCACCGCTCGGGGTAGGTAGAACGGAAGAATGTTGTACCCTGTCCGATGAAAGCCGCGCGGGTCGCGGCGAAGATCAAATAGCCCCGTCGTGCCAGCCTTGAACGGCTCTGTTTTGACTGGATGACCGTCTTGCCACAGCTCGAGGTCCGGCAAACTCTCGATCATCAGGCAAACGTGATAGGCCTCATCACGGGCGACCGAGTGGCTGGGCGCTGACATTGGCGCGTGAGACCTGATCTGGGTCACCGCCAGCACGTCGTGCTTGCGCGTGCGAGTAACGTGGGACCTTGGCTCTCCCTGATGGAAGCGTTCCGCCAGATAGTTTCCATAAGCGCGAGGCCGGTCCACGGCCTCCAGGTTCATCGCACCCATAGCCCAACCTCACTTTTGCCTCTTCCCTGTAACTTGCTCTTTCGTCGGAAAACCGACAACGGAAACTATCGAAACTCATTGTTTCCGGATTTGCGCCGATGCCAAATCAGAAGAGGCGTCGGACCGCAGCGAAGGCTGCTGGTTCAAAACGCCAGAACGAGCATGACCTCCTAAGGAATTGAGAGAAACACGTCCCAAACCAAGCATGGTCGTACAAGTAGCTTGGCGCGCGTGACCCTATCCATCGGGCACGTTCGCTGGTGTGGCGTTCGCTGCACGAAAAAAGCAATTGATGGAGCAAATCACCAATGACGAAGCTACCGAGGCCACTCACCGACGATCGGTGGCTCGTGCTGCTGCGCGCAATCGTCTTTATCGGCTTTGGCGTTCTCGCATTCTTTTGGCGTGGTCCTACGCTGGTTACGCTGACCTTGCTGTGGGGAGCCCATGCCTTGATCGACGGGGTTATCGCCCTCTGGGCCGCTGTTAAGGCTTCCGAGGGCGAGACAAGTCCGCGCTTCTGGTTGGGCCTGAACGGCGTCATGAGCATCCTCACCGCCATCACGACGTTTTACTGCGGCGGCCAAACAACAATGGTGCTCTTGATGTATGAGCGATTTTGGCCGCGACCTTACTTACGTCAACGCGGTGAGGCAACTCGGACAGCATACGCGGCAGCCCTGAAATGGGTGCCGTTGTCGGCACGACAAACCGTCCTGACCAACCAGTTGCTGGCTCTGGTGCATTTGGGTTTCTGAAGCGGAAAGCCGGATGATGTCCGGATTGGGGTCATTGGCGACCGGCTAACCGGGTGGCAACTCCGGGTATCGTCCGCTATGCCGCCGGAAGCGGAAGTGAGCTATCCTGCCGCGACCGCAACAGGAGCGAACACGATGACGGAGGCCGTCACCAATGATCGTCCGCCCGTCGCCAAGCCTGCCCCTCGGCCGCGACCGAGAAAGTCCGCGACCGTCAGCGCATCGGCACTGGCGCTGCACCTTGATTGCAGCCGGGCCTACATCGGCAAGCTCGAAGCCAGCGGCGTGATCGAGCGCGAGCGTGGCGGCTTCCCGCTCGACCAGAGCCGGGTGGCCTATCTGCGGTATCTACGGCGCGAGCGTCCTCAATCACCACGCAGCGAGGCGGACGCCGATCACGTCAGGGCCAAAACGGAGATGCTGCAACTGCGGCTGATGGAGAAGCGGCGCGAACTGGTGCGCCGGGACGATGTCGATGCCCTGATCGATCAGCTCGCGGGCATCACCTTGACGCACCTGTCAGGCATGGCAGCCCGTTGCTCGCGCGACCCGCAGGTGCGGCGCAGCATCGACGCGGTCGTGGATCAAATCCGGCGCGAGCTGGCGGCAGCGGCACTTGCCAAGGCAGACGAGTGGGACGAGCCGCCGCTCGGAGGGCAGGATTGAGGGGCGGTATTCGCGACGCTTGACCGTTCAGTTGTGGTCGCCACGTGACTGGCTGCTATCCGTAGCGGCTTGCCGATGGCTGGGCCTTTGGGCGATCTTCGCGAGCATGGGCACCAAATCTCGCGAGAGCATCTATGGCGCGTCCGTTCGGGCGGCGGCTGAGCAGGCGGCGGAGGCACGCAAGAAAGCCGACCGACTGGCCTGTGAGGCTTGGAACGCACGCATGCGAGGGTTTCAGGGACCGGCGCAGCCCTCGCCGACGCTCGGCGACGCCCTGAACGCCGGTTACGGCTATCTCGAAGTCCGCTGTATCGGCTGCGATACCAGTCAGACGGTCGCCCTGGACATCGTGCGGCGACCGAAGGCGACGCCGATCCACGAGCTGGAGCGGTACATGCGCTGCAAGGATTGCTCGGCGGAGCGGGGCTATCCGTACAAGCGAAGCCACCTCGTGGCGCTCCGGCGCACCAAGATTTCGGCGAGCGATCCACCATCAACGTGGTGGCCTGGAGAGCGGTAGGCCCCTAGGAACTATCGGACGTGCAACTCATTGAGCGGTTATTCATGTAGAGGACCGCTCTGTGAACCACATCGCTGTTATCTTGATCTTACTCGTTAGCGGCTCTTCGCTCGCCTTGGCCCAGAGTGCAGGTGGATCGAGCAGTGGCGGCTCGGGGGCGAGTGGGACTGCGGCCACCGGCTCCACAGGTTATGCGGGCGGCACCCTATCGACCGGGCATAGCATAAGCGGCACTGCGGGGTCCTCCGGTCCCAACGTGGGCAACGCGCTCAACCACGCCGCGACCGGCGGCGACGTGGATGCTTCCTCGGTTACTCAGGCTCCAACCTCGCATGACAACGCGGTGGATACGCCCGCCGCTAATCGCGCCATCAAGAACTTGGGCAACACCGATATCGGCATTCTCAAGAAGTAAGACCATGCAAGTCGGCCTCGGTCTTGGCGTTTGCGGCTATTCCCGGTAGTCTCCGCGCGTAATGTGCAACCTCTACAGCATCACCACCAACCAAGCCGCAATCATCTCGCTCTTCCGCGTGATCAATCGCTACGTCGGCAACCTCGCGCCGATGCCGGGAGTGTTTCCAGACTACCCCGCGCCAGTGATCCGCAACACCGATGCCGGGACTGAACTGGCCCTGATGCGATGGGGCATGCCGCCACCGCCGCGAACTGGCGGGCCGCCGGTCACCAACATCCGCAACACGTCGTCGCCGCACTGGCGCGGCTGGCTCAAGCCGGAGAACCGCTGCTTGGTGCCGTTCAACAGCTTCGCCGAATACGCGCCGGAGCCGAACCCAGAGACCAAGAAGAAGGACGTGGTCTGGTTCGCCCTGAATGATGATCGGCCGCTGACCGCCTTCGCGGGCATCTGGACGACGTTCAACGGTGATCGCGGCACGAAGTCCAAGCCGGTGCCGGGGCCGCATCAGGTCTACGGCTTCCTCACGACATCGCCCAATCCGGTGGTCGAGCCAATCCACCCCAAGGCCATGCCTGTGATCCTGACAACCGACGAGGAGCGCGACGTGTGGATGCGCGCGCCGTGGGACGAGGCGAAGGCATTGCAGCGGCCATTGCCCGATGATGCGCTCAAGATCGTCAGGCGCGGGGTGGACAAGGAAGATAGGGCGGCGGCTTGATGACGGAGAGGACAATAGGCGAGCAGACGCTTTTTCGTTTCTCCTACGCCGTCGGCTTGTTACGCGGGGCGGAAAGGATACGAGACAGCAAAGACCCGATGAGCATTGCGGGATTGTCGGCATATCTGCTCATTGGCTTCGCCATTGAGAACGCGCTCGCAGCTTACCTGATCGTGCACGAGCACCCGCGACCCGGCGACTACAAAAGCCATGACCTCGCGCGGGCAATGAGGGCTTGTGCGAAAGCAGGTCTCGTCTTTAGCCCGGAGACGATCGAGTTCATCGAGTTCCTATCGCCATTGCAGATGGACTTTGTCTTTCGTTATCCCGAAAAACTGGAGGAGATTAATCCGCCGAAAATCGAGGTAGCGTGCCGTCTCACCAAGGGGATCTTGCGCGATGTTCAGTTGCTTCTGAAAATGAAAGGTTTCGACATCTCCAAAGAGGCAGAGGCGCTATAGGCGGCAGCAGCGTGATACGGATTTCGAGAGCAGGAAGCACGCGATCGCCGGTCATTGTGATTGGCTGGTTTGCCTTGAAGGTCGCCCGCAACAAGCGTGGACGCGCCAGCAATCTCTATGAGGCGAAGCTGTACCGAAATTCGAAAGAGAGGCGCCGCACTCTGCTGTGTCCTGCACTTTGGGTGTCACCGAAGGGAGCCGTGCTGATCATGCGGGCTGCGCAGCCGCTCTCCGAAATGATGAGCGAAGCGGAGTACATCGAAGCCTTCATCGCTTGGGAGTACACGCCGGGCGAGGATGGTTGCCCATTCGAACCAAAGGCATCCGATTGGGGCTGGTTCGAGGGCAGAAGGGTCGCTCTCGATTATTCGACGCCCGCGTGGGAAGGCGATGACACAGTTTGATGCCTTTCCCTGCCGATTGGCATGATCGCGCGCCGCTCATCCGGCTTCATCGAACCATGCCCGCCGTCGAAGCCCGCGCGGCACCATTCGGCCCCGGACTGGGTCCGCGAAATCAAGCACGATGACTACCGGCTGATGTTCAGCTGGCTGTGAGCGGAAGTCCGGGGTGCCGTCGTCGCGCTAGGGCTTTGAGACGGCGTTGCACGCCTTCGACCTGATCGAGCATGACGGCGAGGAGTTGCGCGACCTGCCCCTACTCGGCGCAAGCGCCGGCTCAAGAGGTTGCTCGGTAGATCCGAGCGGAGTCAATCTGGTTCTTTGAGATCGTCAGATCAGTCTCGAACTCTAATCGCTAAGATTTAGGAGAACGTCGTCGCGCCAACAAAGCTCGAGTCGGGCAGGATTCTCGATTGCGAGGGCCGTAAGCCAAAATTCGGGCAACAAGACCGGGATCCCTGCGCTGGCGAACAAGGACTCCAGGGAGGAACACTCATCTCGTTTATTGGGCGCGGCACTTTGACTGTAGCGGCTTATAGTCCACCCACCGGGATGCCTCATTGCAAAAACCATGTGTGGTCGATCGGAACGCCAGTATCCTCCCTTCAAAAAGTACCACCCGCGCCGCGAACATGCGATGCGGTGAGCCTCAACTCGCTTCAAGTGCTCGATGAATTTCTTGCTCGGGACGGCCACCTGGGTGACCGAAGGTGGGACCTCCGTGCAGAGCCGCTTGTCGCGAGATCTCACAACGTAAACCGGTACAACATCGGGAAGATAGTCCGCGACGAACCATTCTTGAGAAAATCCGTTGACCATGTGAGTCTCCTCTCTTGCATCCCGTTCCTATCGGTAGCTTGCGAAATCAAGCGACACGCCGGCGGCGTCCTTTGCCGCGACCACGGCGCGGATCAAATTCATTGACCGCGTTCAGCCAGGCCAGGACTTCGTCCTCGTACCAAACCTTCCGATTTGGACTGATGTAGATTGGCTTCGGAAATCTACCTGCGACTACCAGGCGGTAAAGCGTCGTTCGACTGAACGGTATGATCGCTAGAAGCTGTTTCTCAGTAAGAACTCGGCGAATCTCATAATTCGTTGCCATCTCGCACTCTCGCTTCTGGATCACATGAAACAGCACGCTCGCGCACGATGCTCCGACGAGTATAGCGATATCGTTAGCGCCTTCTAGGAAGTTTAGCTTCAGCTTGCTCTCGAGGATTGCACCAAAGCTTCAACGTTACTGCACAAGGGCAAGAACCAAAGCTTCGAGCGATAGTGTGATGTCTTGCAGCTGATCGAGCCAACGAAATGCGCGACCGATCGCCTGCGCGCACTTCGAGCGGAGACCCGTTGACTCAAAAGCTCGTGAGCGAGAACTGGCCGAAACACGCCGAAACTAGAGTACCAAACACGCCTCTTTCGTCCGTCAATGAACAGCGACATGCTCTGCTGTGAGGTGGCGCGGTGCGCCGTGAATAGGAGGAGGACGACGATGGCGCGCTCAATTGCAGCGAACATCGAGAGGCACCCGGTGCCGCGACTGGGCTGGTCGGTCGATGAGTTTTGCAGCTCGGTTGGTATCAGCCGTTCGACCTATGAGAAGTTGAAGCGCCAGGGACTCGCGCCGCGCGAGATGCGTATTGGCTGGGCCGTGCGCATCAGCCAGCTTGCCGCTTCGGAATGGATCGCCGCGCGCGAGACCGATGCAGTCAGGGAGAGGGCCTGTCCATCGGGGGAGTCAGCGCCGACACGTGAAGGCATTCCGAGCGCATAAATAGCGAACGCCGCCCCGGCGAGAGGGCGGCGCTTTCGTTTTTGCGACCGGGTGAGAGCGGCCGTCGAACTACAGTGAGCCCGCCTTTTACACCCGGTCTACCAATCGGCCAAGGGCCGAGAAGAGGACCGGCTATGATTGTGCCTGATACGTTGATCCAGGTGACCCGCAACTTGGGCATCAAATGGCGTTGGGCAACCAGCGACATTGTCGGAGCTTTGGGCTCCCGTCGTAACTTTCGAGGAAACACCGGACATCGGAAGCATTCTGAGGCGGCAGCTATGCCGCTCGGCAGTTGTTGGCCGATCAAGTTGAAAGCAATGCATTTCCGCCGGCGTCTGGTTCGCATGCCGAGAATGCGCCGGCCGCTCATCTTCCCGGCACGTTCGCTCAGGGAGTCTTCCTGCCGCCTGTGTTGATCCTCAGGACGGTGGATGAAATCGCAGTGATGCAAGGAGAGTGACATGGATATGCGAGAATATGTTGGCGTGGCCTACATCAAATACAAGGACGTTGTCGATGCTCCCCTCCGGGAGAAAATCGTCGCAATCCAAGAAGGCAACTTCGGCAGCAAGGACGTGAAGTTCGAGAGCGGAAACATGCTGTCGCTCAACAAGACCAACGCACGAACGTTGGCTCATGCGTACGGGTGGGATTCCGATGATTGGATCGGCAAGACCGTTGAGCTCTACGCTGGCGAAACGACTTTCGAAAAGCAGCGCCAGCAGAGCGTGCTGATCAAGCCGATCTCCCCGTCCAAGCCGCACGATCGCACTGGTGGCGACGACATCCCGTTCTAAGCGATACCCCGGCAGCATTCATGCTGCCGGGGTCACTTACGTTGCGAGCACGAAATGGCGGAAGCGACCGCGTTGCCCTCGGAGGTCCGACTGAAGTTGCGTGCGGCCGGCTTCTCACCGTTGCCGATTATCGGAAAGCGCCCGCCGCTCCCGAAGTGGGAGACGAAGTACGATGTAAGCGCGGGAGAAATCGATCTGTGGGACCAGCTCTACCCCAGCGCAATCAACACCGGCATCTTGACGTCACGTGCTCCCGCCCTCGACATTGATATCCTGAATCACGAGGCGGCGGCTGCGGTCGAGGAGCTCGTGCGGGATCGGTATGAAGAATATGGCTCGGTGCTCACGCGCATCGGAAAAGCGCCAAAGCGAGCTATTCCATTTCGTACCGATCAACCCTTCAAGAAAATCGCTGTAAGCTTGACGGCGCCGAACGGGGTGGCTGGTGAGAAGATTGAGCTTTTGGGGGACGGCCAGCAATTGGTGTGTTTTGGCGCACACCCCGAAACGGACCAACCTTACACGTGGTTCGGTGGTGAGCTGGGTGAGACCAGATGGGAGGAGCTGCCATATCTCGATGGCGGTGAAGCTCAGCGGCTCGTGGACGATATCGTGGACCTGTTGGTCAGTGAGTTCGGCTATGAACGTGTGGGAGGGCGCCCGACGGCCAACGAGGGGCAGGCTGGTGCCAAAGGCACTGGTGATTGGACGACGCTGGTCAGCAACGTTCTTACAGGCGTGAGCCTGCATGATTCGCTGCTCAGTCTGGCTGCCAAGATGGTTCGGGCGGGTGCCGGCGCCAACGCGACATGCAACCATCTCCGCGCGTTGATGGAATGCTCGGCGGCGCCGCGCGATGAAAGGTGGCGCAACCGGTACGAGGAGATTTCCCGGCTGGTTGGAAGTGCGGAAAAGTACCGTGAGCAGCCTGATCGGATAAGCGATGATCTTGCGGTCGGACTTGGCGAGTGGAATGCAGGGCAGGATGTTGATCCGCCTCCGCCGCGCGAATGGCTGCTCGGCAATAGCTTTTGTCGAAAGTACGTGAGCTCGGTGCTCGCCGACGGCGGGACTGGCAAGACCGCACTTTGCGTCGCGCAGGGCCTCGCACTCTGTACCGGGCGTCCTCTTACGGGCGAGCATGTGTTTCAGCGGTCACGCGTGCTGATTGTCAGCCTCGAGGACGAGCGTGACGAACTGGTGCGCCGGGTCATGGCAGCACGGTTACACTACGACATTCAACTGTCTGACATTGACGGCTGGCTGTTTCTGGCTGCACCAGGACGACAGGCTGGCAAGCTGAAAATCGTGGGTGCCAGAGGTAGTATCGTGGACGGTCAGCTTGGGCGCAATCTGGAGACCGTGATCAAGGCGAACGGCATCGATTGCGTCATAATCGATCCCTTGATTAAGGCGCACAGGGTCGAGGAGAACTCAAACAGTGCCATGGATGAGGTGGTAGAGGCGCTTACTGACATCGCTGCCAGATACAGTATCGCCATTCATGTGCCGCACCATACTTCCAAAGGCGGGGAAAGGCCCGGCGATGCTCGCCGCGGTCGTGGCGCGAGCTCCCTGATCGACGCCGCTCGGCTTACCCATACGTTGACCCCGATGAGCGAGCTGGAGGCGCAGATGTTTGACATTACCGAGGAGGAGCGGCGGCGATACGTTCGTCTTAATCGCGCCAAGATCAATACGGCGCCCTCGGTCGGAGGAGCAACCTGGTTCAAGTTGATCGGCGTGCGTCTCAACAACGGAACTGAACTTTACCCAAACGGCGACGAGGTTCAAACAGTGGAGCTATGGGCACCACCCAAAACTTGGGATGGCTTGGACAACGCGGTGCTCAACAAAATCTTGACCACAATCGACGAAGGTTTGGGGGATGGAACCTTTTATAGCGGTGCGCCGAATGCAAGGAGCCGTGCCGCTTGGAAGGTGGTTCGAAAATGGGCACCCAGCAAGTCCGAGAAGGAGGCGCGAGAAATCATCCGGTCATGGATTAGCAACGGGGTGCTGGTTGAACGCGAATACATGAACCCAGCGACCCGAAAGTCGGCGACGGGGTTACACGTTGATGACACCAAGCGGCCCGGAACAACTTGCTCGTTTGATCGAATCTAAAGGCGCAATAAACGCGCAATCAGGTCTGCGCGTTTATTGATCGGTGCCCTAAGGGAAAAGCAAAAGCGCAAAGTTGCGCGCTTTGGCTTTTCCTCAAAGGAGCACCAAACGCGCAACGGCGCGCGTAGCCGTGCCCGGTCCGCCTCCCAAGAGGCGGTCTGCGATTTCTTAATGCAGAGCTTGTAATCAGGCGTACAGTACTTCCACATCAAGCCTCGGTCTGGAGTCAGGTGGATGGGCAAGACGGCTGGAAGCGGCAACCCAGCTTGGAGAGCATCGAGGGTGCGCTCGGCCTTCGAGCCCGGCCGCGCGAACCGGCGGCTGTGCCAGGCCATCGCCAGGTGCACAGGACAGCGCTGCCGGAATATTGCACTGAAGGGCGTCTCGACCTGCCTGAAGCATGGCGGGCGCGGATTGCAAACGATCCGGAAGAATCGGGCCGCGAAGTATCTGCTGTATCGCAGGGGCTTAAAGCAAAGGTGCAAGGCGTCCCAGGGGAATCCCCCCGAAAGGCTGTGAAGAAAGCGTCAGATGTAGCGCTCGCGCTGCGTCGGAGCTCCCATCAGGACGGCCATCATTCACCTCCGATGCCAAGTCGCTTCATCGCCCTCATCACCGTCATCGCATTCCAGATGCCGCCTCGGGGCGAGGGGATGCCGCGATCGGTCAGCTCCTGCGCGATTTCTCGGTAGGGGAGATCCCACATGGTCTTCAGGATGGGCTCTAGCTGGGCGTCCCGAGTCGCTGCAGCGGCTTTGTTGACGTCGGCCTGTCTTTGATTGCCGAGCCGCTTGCCGCGATGCTTGGCCTCCGCAAGGGCGATGCGGGTGCGTTCCGCGATGACGTTGCGCTCCTTTTGGGCCACGGCGGCATAGATGTGCAGCATGAATGGGTCGACATCCTTGCCCAGCTCAGTGACGATGAACGGCACTCGCTTGGCCATCAGGCCGGCGATGAACGCCACGTCGCGAGATAGGCGGTCCAATTTGGCTACGACGACCGGACATTTGAGCTTCTTTGCCGCCCGCAAGGCAGCGGCAAGCTGGGGACGCCTATTCAGCGCATCCGCTCCCTTACCGGTCTCGACCTCTGTGAACTCGCCAGCGATCTCCATCGCTTCATTGGAGGCGAAGGCCGAGACGAGGCGCCGCTGGCCGTCGAGACCGAGCCCCGACCGACCCTGCTTCTCGCGCGACACTCGATAATAGGCGACAACGGGCTGCGACATCATCCATCTCGTAACATGCAGACGAGCGTCAGTATGTTACAAACGTGCGGAGGTCGCAAGAGTCGCACACGCGGTCGGGGCATCGATTGGGTCAGCGGAAGGGAGGGCCGACAGGAGCTGTCCCGACAGGTGCCGGTCGCCCCCTGGTAGCCCCCGAACGATGACGCCAGCACGATCGCAATGCACCGCGACAAAATTTTCCATTTGTGAACTGCTGTCGCCACCCAGGGTGAGTCAATTTGACTCACCAGAAGCTTCCGGCCGCTGTTTCGACAGTCTTGCCCCGGTTTCCTTTGATCGCTATGCCTCGAATAGACACCGCCGGCCATGGAGCCTGAGTGCCAGCAGCGTTAATCGCCGCCGTGGGAAGGGCCTTAGTCGGCGGTGTCTCCTGGCGCCACGCTAATCGCCCTCGGCGATCTTGATCGGAATGTTGAGGTCGATCAGGCGGGCTTGCAGCAGCGACAGTGCGACAAGGTCGCTTGCGGTGACCCATCTGGTGAGGTGATTGTTGCCGACCTGTTCTGCCCTGAACTGTACGTGGGGACGCGGATGGCTACCGGTCCCATGGTATGAGCGATCAAGATCAGGGCCGAAATGAATGCTTTGGAGCAACGCATAGGCTCGAGCCTGCGGGCTCAAGTAGATATCCTGTTCACGTTGCCAGACCGCGGGATCCACCGGTATGTCGAGCTGATCCGGTTCGACCTCGTAATAGCGTCGCCACATATCGATATGTTCGGGCCGAGCCGGCCTTGCATACATTTTCGTACAAAAGGCACGAATAAACTCACGCCACGTTGGCGGCGGTAGCACGCTGAATGGCGAACCATCGAGACACAGCATCGGCGTGTTAGAGGCTTTGGGCAAATACCAATATAGCGTGTGCTGCACTTCGGATTGTTCCACCAACAACGGCTTTGCCGTCTTAAGCACAAACGCCTGCGCTTCGGCGGCGAACGCAGTGGTCAGCACGCTTCCCAGCCCGATCAGAAATCCACGTCGAGATTGCAGCATAGAAAATCCTCCAAGACGACAACACGCATCTGGAGGGCTGGCGACCTACTGTTGCCCATGCGGGCCACATCGTCGTGCCACCGTTGCCGGTCTAAGGCTGGTTGGCGGGGCCGTCGGGCCCTCTCAGGATGCAACAACAATCTATGCGCCATAGCGGCGGGATGTCAATCGGTGCACGCGCGGCGGCAGCACGCTCCGTCGAGACGCGCGCGTCTTCGTTGACCTCATGATCTACAGGTCGTCATCCGCAGTGCCGCTGCTGCTCATCGTTCAGAAGTGCCAATTACTCAGAGCTAATCGGTGCAGTCGCGATGTCGCCTCGATCTTTAGCGAGACTCCTAGCGATGCAAGCGACGGAGCATGGATACGATGTCCCACCGAGCAAAGGCGATAATGAAGACGGTCGGTCCATGATCATTGGATGGCGGAGATCACCTATTTGGATGGCAAGCCGTAGCAAACGATCGTTTTCGAGGAGCTGGAGGAGCTCGACGAAATCGTAGAGAGAGGACCGGACTGGAATACGATCGACAAGATCGTCATCACGCTCAATCGTCCACTGCCACCCTGCGAGTACAAGCAGCTCTTTGGCAAGTGATGCGGTTGCTTTGCCGTTCAGCCCTGATTTTGGACCCAGCTAAGGTGGCATTGGTTTTTAGCCAGCCGAGTAGGGCAAAATCCGCTCAAGCAGCCCACATTCGAATAGAGACTCCACGTTCGCTTCTCAGGGGGGAGCTGACCAGGTCGCATACGCTATGGAGAGCAGCTCATGACCCAGAACGGACCTGCGCCGCTTTGGCTTAGGTGCGGACATCAAGAATTTTGCACGAGAATTGCGCTCGAACAATTCCAACGGGTTGCGGAGCGGCGTCGCTTGTTGGTGGTTGCGTCGCCGCATCAATGCGTTGTCACGATGAAATCCGTGTCTTTTCCGGTCTCATGGCTAAATCCGTTGTCGGAAATAATCAATGAAGAGGCCGGCGTCAGAAGTTTAGAGATCCTCTCAACCGTATCCTGAGGTATTTCGATGCGATTGAGGACAGCGTTGGCCTGATCGGGCGACGGTACCGATAGGGCGGTTTGCTTCACGGGCGCCTCGCGCCCTCTCGTCGCACCCTCGATGCGACGAAATTCATCCGGCATCGACACGACGGTCCATCGAATAGCCGTTCCCTCGTTCTGGAATTCCATTGCGGTAAACACGTGCGTTCCCAGCGGCTCCTCCGGATTTTCGATCTTGACCGGGACATCGAACAACGGCGTGAATCCCTGACGCACGAACAGCTTGCTCAACTTACGACTGACGAAGATGGAGATTGGGACGATCTTTTTGGGCGCGCTTGCAGCGGGAACCGAGCCCGGCACCTGGAGACCGGCGGCTTCCGGAGTCTCGGCGTTTGACGCCTGTGATCCCTGCGTTGCTGCGGCTGTACCGATGCTCTTGGTTGCGACGGTGGCAGTCTGGAATTCCGACGAAACGGCCGCGGCTTCCGGTTGAAAAAGATGCGGATTGGTTATCTCGACCGGCTGGACATCACCGTGCGCAATCATCACGCGCGTGCCGCGCTTCGTGAGATGCCAGAGTCGAACGGCAAAATCATTTTTCAAGCGGATGCAGCCGTGTGACGCCGGATGCCCGGGCACGACACCGGCATGCAACGCTATCCCCGACCAGGTGATGCGTTGCATGTAGGGCATGGGGGCGGCGCTATAAATATTTGAACGGTGCCATCGTTGTTTGCTGATAACGCTGAACACGCCGAGGGGCGTAGGATGCCCCTCCATTCCCGTGGACACCGAAGAGCGTGCAATCAGGGCACCGTTGTCAAAAAGCGAGACTCGTTGGTCTGCAATTGAGATGATGATCTGGAGCGGGCCCTTCGGAAGGGGCTCGGGCGCGGTTTCAGATTTTGTCTGCCGGTGGTGGTGCTTGTGTTTGTACGGAGCGTATTGGCCAGGCCAGAACGTGTGTTGGGCTCCAAACAGAAATTGAGCGTGTGCGATCCCTGCAGGGAGCATAAAAATGGCGAATACAGCCGTTGTTATCGCGCGCTGCATTGCTGGTAATCCCTTAGCGAACATCGTCCGTCGAATAGGCGCAATTCCATCGTTTCGAAACGATGCGCAAAGCCGACGCCTGAAGCGTCATCCCGACCAACGCGGCAAGCCTCTCCTTCAAATCTGGTCGCAGTGGGTCGAAAATTGGACCGTACTCACAATTTGCGATGGGAGTTGCCGTTGAGACGGGCGCAATTGCTTGTGATCGACGCGTTGCAATCGGGCAACACGTTTTGGAGAAATTGACGAGCGGCCGTTTGCGCCCTTGCGCGACCCACATTGATCCCAAGAATGAGCCTCTTCGCATGCTTGGCTTTTCTACACGGCTCCGATGGAGCCTATGGAGGCGATGGCATCATGACCCCGCAGCGATTTGCGATAGTGGCGCCAACGTTTTGCGGAACGGTCGTTCTCGCGGGGTGGATCGTTGGCTGGCTGGCCGGCTTCGGTTCGGCCGGCACCGAGAACGCCCGCGCAGTGCCAATCGAGGACCGCGCAGCATCTCTCGCCGCCACCGCTAGGCTCGCTGACAAACCGCAGGCAATCGCGATGGCCAGCGCCGTTGTCGCTAACACCGTTGTCGCGAACGCCACGGTCGCTAGCGCCGAAGTGGCGACGGCCGAACCCGCGGCAGGGACGGCCACCGACACGACGGCGGCATCGGATAAGCCGGAATCGATCGTCGCGTTGGCCGATCCGTCGCAGATGCTGTCGGCCGATTTATCGCCTGTGCAGGAATCGGTGGACTTGGGCCACCGTGATGTCGCCCAACCGGCGCCGACAACGTGCGGTGCATCCGGCGGTTCCTCCAACTCGGGGCCGCAGGATTTCCGGTATCTCATTTGTTATGTCTGGTCCGAACTGCCGCCTGCCGAGAAGCCGGCTGCGATCGTCTTGCGTTCGTTCAAGGACATCCCGGTCGGAACGCCGGTGGAAGAGATCAAGCGCGCGTCCGACGCTTTCGGTCTGGATTTCACTTTCATGAAGGCGGTGGCCAAGGTCGAGTCCGGTTTTGACCCCAAGCAACGCACCGGGTCGTATATCGGACTGTTCCAGTTGAGCAAATACGAGTTCGGCAAATTCGGCTCCGGAGACATTCTCAGTCCTCGCGATAATGCCGTTGCGGCGGCCTACAAGGTCATCATCGAAGGCATTCTGTTTCAGTGGGTGACGCACAGGGAGCCGGACTTGAACGATCTCTACCTGATCCATCAGCAGGGCTGGGAGGGCGCCGCGGAGCACCTCAGCCAACCCAATCGCATCGCCTGGAAATCAATGTGCGCCACCAGCGAAGGCAGGGAGAAGGGCGAAAAATGGTGCAGGCGCGCGATCTGGCGCAATACGCTTCCGGCCGTCAAAAAGGCGTGGAAATCGGTGGAGAAGCTGACGTCGGAGGCGTTCGTCGGAATGTGGCGCGAGCGGGTTGCTCATTTCTATTCGAAATACATGACCACCGCCACCGCCGATACCGAGCGCGCGCACCAGTAAATTTCCGTTGAGTAGTTGGCAGGAGTTGCCGCACCCGCGGAGCGAGCGGGGCCTCACTGCCGCTGGTCGCGCGGATGCACTTTACGTCGTCAACGACGCGCTTGGGTCGTTCCTGCTGCGCGCTAGCGAGGTGACCGCAAGCCTCTGCGGCAGCGACTCCAAACACCTCTGGCTGAAATCATCTTTGGTCATAGCATCCTCCCCAATGCTCAAATGGCCTGAAACCGCTGCATGGCCACACAATTCGCTTGCCAGTTCAACGCGCCCCGATCGACGGACTTGCCATGCGCGCGCAGTGAGAGTTCGGCACCCGATGTATTCGGCATTTTGGCTGTGGGCTATCGCCCAGGCATTGCCGCCTAATTGGATTGCCGGTTTCGCGGGCGCGGCCGGCTTCGGGATCTTGTTCTTTGGCCGCGTCGCAAGAGAAGAGCGAATGATGCTGCAGACGTTCGGCGACAGCTATCGCGAGTATATGGCGCGGATCGGCAGGATTTCCCCATCAATCCGTTAGAAGCGTGCCCCTTCTGCAACATTTGCCAGAAAAGAGATCGCGCGACTGCCCTCATGGGCCTCTATTTGTTGCGTGGGGAGAACGTCCGGCTAGGCTCAGAATCGGTAAGGGTAGTGGGCAACTTCAGGGGAGACTTGATGCTGAAATTCGTAATTGCGGGTGCTGCGTCTTTGGCTTTGGTGGGAGCGGCAGCTGCCGCGGATCTGCCTCGTCCGCAACCCGTCGTCCAGACCGCGCCGATTGGTAAATATCCCGTCGGCAAAACTCCAGTCGGCAAATACCCGATCGGCAAGGCTCCGGCGCCGGCTCCGTTAGTCACCAAGGGTTAAGCCTGCGGATTCAAGCGCCTTCGGCCCGTCGGGGGCCGGAGGCGTTCACCTCCGATAAGCGGACTAGTTGTTGCTTGGGCTGTGTTGGGCCCAAGAGGGGGCGTGCGTGGCAAGAGTGATCTGGGAATACCGCGATCTGCGATTGATTGTCGGAATGGCAATCTTTGTGGCTTCCGTGGGAGGCGCTGGTGCACAGCAACTCACGGCGCGCGCTGATCTTCAGCAGCGACCGGACACTGCCCCCAAGGCTTCAATTAACTCCGCTACGAAAACGGCCGCAGCTGCGCCAAGCAGCCCGCCAGCCACGTCGGATGCAAAGCCGGCCCGGGTATCTTCAGTTAAAGGACCCTACTACGTTGATTTTCGTGCCCGCACTGCTGCATCCTACGGACACGCATTTGTCTGGTACGGCAAGACGAGCCAAAGGGCGGTCGAAGTTGCCGGCTTGCATCCAGCAGGTGACACGCTGCCGTACGTATTGGGACATCTCATGTTTGTGCCTTCTGAAACGGGCGCGAGCTACGGCGACCTTGATGAGCAATATTTGACAGCCAGCTATCGAGTCTACTTGAATGAGGCCGACGCCAAAAAGGTATTTGCTTACATCAAGCGTCTTCAGGCGACCTCGCCGGTGTGGAACGCGGGAACTACCAACTGCACCAATTTCATCGGTCGCATAGCGAGTTTTATGGGCTTGAAGGCTCCATTCCATTTGTTGAAGCCTGAAGAATACATAAACAAACTCAGAGCGCTAAACGGTGGACGTCAAACGGTGCAATTGGCTGGCGACCGGTAGACCCGGGATCTTCATTCAGGCGCTATGACTAGCCGAAGCACGCGATCCAAACGGCAAGCCAACAAGCAGAGATCATTCGTCTCTTCCGGCTCCAACAGTGTGCGCAATGTTACCGTTGACGCCCATCTCTCGCCAGAAGACAGTTTGCACCGAAGGGTGCAATGCACTTGACCGAGTCTGGATGGTTAGGCTCACCTGCCCGTCAGGTGTTGATGGAAACGACGAGGTCATTGAATGCAAAAGGCGGATCGGCGATGTCGCCTGTTGGCCCCAAGCGGTCGACCCAGCATGTCCGCTAGATGTCCGCTCCTTGGGGGTGAAGCAGACTTGATATGCTCAGCCCGAGTTCTTCCGGGTGTGACCCGAAGGCGACATAGGCATTAGCTGAAGATTGCAGCCCCAACTGGATCAATCATCGATGAGCTCAGCGTCCAGTGAGAGCGTCTCCGGAACAGGCAATCCGAGCTCGTCGGCCGCCTTCGCATTGATGGCGAGGTTGAACTTCGTCGCAAATTGAACCGGGAGCTCGCTTGGCCTTGTGCCTCGCAGTATTCGATCCACGTAACCCGCGCCATCCCGGAATTGTGCGGTCAAGTCTGGTCCATAAGACATGAGCCCACCGCGCATCACATAATTCTTGACGGCGAATATGGTGGGTACCCTGTGTTTCGCGGCAGCACTAATTATCTTTGCGCTGTTTGAAGAGACAAATCCCCCGTCAGGTAGAATGATGAGGCCCGCGTTCCCGCTTGCACCAGTGCCCAAAATTGCGGGATCGATCTGATCAGGGTCGCGCACAGGAACAGCTTTTACCGAAACGAAGAGCTTACTTCCCACTTCGAGCGCGGCCTGAATATAGAAGGCAGCGTAGGGCGAAGTCTCTGGGTTGAACAACACGCTCACCTCTTTGAGGTGCGGGGCAAGTCGTTTCAGCAGACTTAGCCATTTGCCGCTGAACGAATGTTCGTAGAGCGCGAATCCGGTGATGTTACCGGAAGGCCGAGCCACACTCGAAACAAGGCCGGTAGCTACCGGATCGGACAGCCCGACGAAAACGATCGGTATGGCCTGCGTCAATCGCTGCAACGTTCGAGCAGCCGCCGTATTCGTAACCAGGATAACTTTAGGCTCTAGTGCTACGAGCTCGCGCGCGCACACTTCCTGGTTTGCAAGCACTGGCCCGGGCCAACGCACCTCCAGCCGATAATTCTGGTTTTCAATCCATCCCAATCTAGGAAGAGCTTCCCGGAATGCGCGAATGCGCCTTTCCGCATCGGTGTCCGATGCTACATTGCCCGTCAAAACTGCGACGACTGGCAACCTCTCACCTTGCTCCGCTGCCAAAGCCGGGGGAAAGACCATGGCGCTGCCAAAGAGCGGCAGAAAATGGCGCCGTGTGAGCGTCATGTCCGTCCTCAGATTGCGTCCGTTGTTCGTAATCTCGCAAGGCAATATGTCCACATCGCGGAAACCGAGCAGCCGGGGAACAACCGTCCAGACGAATTTCGTTGCCCTGCGCTCGGCGCGCCACATTGTCCCTTGGTACAGTCCAAGATTTTGAGAACAGTCAGAAGCACGTCCATATCTCTCAGTCGGCGCTTTGACTTAGATCAACCCGCCGTTGACCGCATACGTCGTTCTGCTCGGGGGCATGCGATACGAGCCTCAGGAGTTTGCAGTGACAAAGAAAGCAACCGTCGCAGCAATTGCGCTTTTGATGACAACTTCATCTCTGTCCTACGCGGCAGAGACTTCATCGACCGGCGGAGTAGGGCAACTCAGCGCCACCGACATGAAAAGCTTGACGGATATGCGTGTCGGCATAATCAAGGCAGCCTTGCAATTGACGCCCGACCAGGAAAAATTATGGCCCGCCGTCGAGGACGCCATCCGCGCTAGGGCGAAGAACCGGCAGGCCCGGTTGGAGCGGATAGCCGAATTGCACGACGGAGCGATGGATCCCCTCCAACAAGGCAATCCGGTCGAGATTATGCAACGCAGAGCGGATCGGCTCATTCAGCGCGGGACTGATCTCAAGAAGCTCGCCGATGCTTGGGAGCCGCTCTACAAGACCTTGAGCGAGGATCAGAAAAAACGGATGTCTTTCGCGTCATATGTCGTCATGCGCGGGATGCGAGATGTGATCGAGCACAGGATCGACCCCGAAAACGACGACGATTAGAGATGCGCGTGTGGAGGCCCATCGTGCTTTGATAACGTGCGACCCTGGAGACGCGGAACATGCTGGGCGTTAGAACGACATGCTGGATATGTGCTTTTATCGGACTGTTGCTTACCAGCGTTCCCTCCCAGGCCCAGACAAGCGATCAGGCGCCTCAAGCGCCAAGCACGGCATCCTCGCCGGTTACAGTACAGCCGGCGCTCAAACCGGCCGAACTTGATGCGCTGGTCGCGCCGATTGCGCTATATCCGGACACGTTGTTGTCGAACGTGCTGATGGCATCAACTTACCCGCTGGAGGTGGTGCATGCAGAGCGCTGGATGAACCAGAACAAGGGGCTTAATGGAGACGCCCTCAAGGTCGCCGCGGAGAAACAGGACTGGGACGGGAGCGTCAAGGCGCTGGTCGCGACGCCGTCAGTTCTGCAGATGATGAACGAGCAACTCGAGTGGACCCAGAAACTTGGCGAGGCGTTTCTCGCGCAGCAACAGGACGTGATGGATGCTGTGCAACGGTTGCGGTCCAAAGCCTACGACAGGCAGAAGCTGGTCACAACAAGAGAGCAGAATGTAACAGTAAAGGAAGATCAGAACCGGCGATTCATCTACATTGAACCAGCTGTGACTGACAGTATTTACGTTCCCTACTACGAACCTCAGGTGGTTTTCGGCGATTGGCCTTACCCTGACTATCCTGCTTATCCATACTATTGGGATTATCCCGGCTACATCGGCACCGGCATCATCGCGGCCGGGGTGGCATTCGGCGCAGCCTACGCACTGGGGCGGTGGGCTACCGGCGGCTACTGGGGCGGCGGCGGATGGTGGGGCGGCAGCCGGGTCAACTGGGGCGGCGGAGCTATCGACATCAACCGCGGCGCTCGCGTCGAGCACTGGCAGCACGACGTAAGGCACCGACAAGGCGCACGCTACAACAATCCGAACCTGCAACAGAGGTTTGGCAGCGCCAACCGACGCGCCGGCGCGGGGATCGCGGCGGGCGCAGCGGGCGCGGCTGCAGCGCGGCGGTTGGGGACCGGCGCCAACCGAGCCAATGTGGCCGACCGCGCTCAACGCGCCGACCGAGGTCGGGGAAATCGGCAGGCCGGCGCCGGCAGAACGGTCGGCAATCGCCAAGCGCGTAACCGCTCGACGGCGGCCAGGAACGTAAGGTCCGGCGGTCGCGCGGCGCACCGCGGGGCTTCCAGAGCCGCCCATGTCAGGCCTGCGGCGGGCCGCGGCGGTGGAGCGCGGTTCACGGGCGGCGGACATCGAGCGGCAGCATTCCGAGGCGGCGGTGGCCGCGGGGGCGGAGGATTTCGCGGTGGCGGCGGAGGAGGGTTTCGAGGCGGCGGAGGCCGTGGTGGTGGGCGCAGGTCGGATATCAACCTCAAGCACGACGTAGTGCTCCTCGGTCGGCTTGACAACGGTCTCGGTTATTACCGCTTCGCATACAACGGCGGCGATAGGGCCTACGTCGGGTTGATCGCGCAGGAGGTACAGACGGTAAGGCCCGACGCGGTCACTCGCGGCAGCGACGGCTATCTGCGCGTCTACTACGAGCGGCTCGGCCTCAAGCTCCGACCGTATGACGATTGGGCCGCCTCAGGAGGTTTGTTACCGAAGACCAGCACAGCCCCGAGATGACCCATGCGCCACCTCGCGGTACTCGGCAGCGATGCTGTAGCCGTGCTCTGCGCAGAACGCCTTGATCGCAGCCTACTGCGCCTCCAGGCCGAGACCACTGCAGCCTTGCTTCAGTTTTGAAACGGGATGCCTCTTCCGAAATTGATTGCTCGAATTTGAACAGATCGTGCGGCGCCGGTGCCGACAGCTGATGGTTGGCCTCGGGTTCTTCCTCCGCGTGCCCGCCCTCAAATCGCATTCTATTTCGCCCCATTTCCGGCACCTTTGACGATCAACAGAGTTACAAGTGCCTATGGGCTTGGTCGACTGTTGACGTCCTGCGCCGGGCCCTCCGTAGGACCTCCGATTTGACTTGGCGGTGACGCGACGCTGTCGCAGCACCGCTTTCATACCCGAGGGATCCAGCATGAAACGCATGGTCGTGACCGGCATCGTCCTTCTCTCGCTCTCTTCCGTGGCCGAAGCGCATCGTCTCTCCGGGAGCGCGAGTTATTATGGCGGGAGTGACCGCCTTTGCGGTCGCCGAACAGCCTCCGGGGGCGTACTCAACTGCGCTGCAATGACGGCCGCCCACCGGACGCTGCCCTTCGGCACTGTGCTGATGGTCCAAAGCGGCGGCCGGTCGGTCCAAGTCACGGTGACCGATCGCGGTCCGTTCACCGGCGCGTTCCTTGATTTAACGCCTGCGGCTGCGAGCGCGCTCGGCTGCCGCTGCACCCATCGCAACGTGACCGCCACGGTTGTGCAAATGGGATCCGGTGGGACATTGGTCGTGGGCCGAGGCCGTCAACGCCCCGTCGCTGCGACAGTCATGCCAGGGCTCTTCCAGCCGACGGAGGACGTCATGCGGCCGTTGGGAACGTTTGGATCCTCAATGGCGATGGCTCCTGCACCCCGCCATCACCGTCGCCACTAGTACCTAGCCGCCCATTGGCATTGCGATTGCTGACCAATTGCCCGACAAGGGCGGAGCAGGGCAATGTTGGCCATATTCACGTGCTGATCGATCGCCTCGACGGGGCGCCTGCGCGGGTCAACGATCGTCGTGGCGTCTAGTTTGAGGAAAGACTGCACCAAGGCAACGGGTAAGGGGCCGAAGGCTTCCGGCACGTCGGTAAGCACGCGACGATCAAGTAGAATGGCGGACCAAAGTTGAGGGGGCCATCCGAGCTTGCGTGATGGCGCATCAGCGAGCCGGACGGGATGAGCGGTTCGCGTCGCGTAGAGAAGTTGAGCGACGGCTCGCCTGACCTTTACTTGTGAAATGAAAGAGGCCGCCAACTGAGGCGGCCCTACTAAGTGCGCTCTGGGTGTAAATGTGATGGGTTCACCGTGAGCCGTCGAACACCTCTAGGACGGGTTCGCAGATCAAGCACTTGTAGTGCCCGGGCTGCCCCTTCTGGGTTTCGAGTTCGATCCGCCGATATCCGGCAAAACAGTCGGGGCAGGTCACGTCGCCTTTCTTCATATGACACTTATGAGACAGGCTGGCGTAGGCGTCTATCGGTACAAGGTGCAACGAGGCGCTCTTATTGTGATAGGCAAAACCAGCCGCTACCGCCAGCGCCCACCCCTTTCCGCCTAGTCTGGAGCATGGACATCCTACCGGGGCTGTCCGAGAACAGATTAGGACACTGCCAATTTCAACTTAGGAAGCTGAGGCGCTAAGCGTTCGAATTACCGGCCAAACATCAACGCCGCCGTTGCAGCTATTGCTTCCAGTTCGGCTTCCAGCTCCTCGACAATGTCATGGAGCAAACACGCCGCGAGCGGATCAGTAGTCTCACCTTCCAGGACCCGATAGCGCTCAAGTCGATCCACGCGTTCTTTGCGCTCACTGTCAGTCATGGTGATGTCCCCCATGTTCTGACCCCCAGCAGGTCTAGGTATTGGTTGCTCAAAACTGTGAAACTATTGCGGCGCGGTGGGTTGGCCTTGACCGGGCCGGACGGCCCGCGTCCCCGCTCTGCGAGCGTCACCGAACCTTCGCATGGTCCGCGAAAGAAATTCCTTCGCAGGTATCCAGGTGCCAATGACGCGAATAGACCAGAAGCCCGCACCATCGATGCGCCTCGTTGACGAGGCGTGCCACGTCTGCGCGCTCGATGCAGGCGGCGAAATGCTCGACCTGCTCGAAAGCTTCGAGGGCAAGGACGGCGCCACCAAGGCGCATGCGCTGACCGCGCGGCTCTCGCGCGAGACTGGCCTGCCGGTCAGGGTGGCTTACGGCTACGACTGAGCCGGGGCTGTACCAGAAGACAATTGCCTATTGCGAGCGTCATCTGCGTTACTAGCAGTGCGCGGATGGGCCGCGCCCCCGCGCCTCGATGACGGTCCCGGCCCCCAATCTCAGCCCCCAAGTCCGGGACCGTCGTTTTGGATACTGGAATTGATCAAGTGGATTGGTAATCGCGTCTTCGGTTTTCTGCTCGCCATCTTGGCATGCTGGCGCGCGGCACTGGCCTGTCCGCGCTGCGCACGCGAAGCCTCCCAAGAAAATGCGAAGCGTGGACGATCTCTAGGATGTCCTCACTTGACCTGTGAACGGTGCGGAAAGACCAGTGACATCGCAGGATGGCGGCTGCAGGGACTTTCCGCCGGGGCTTCGGAGCCGCTTATCCGATGAGTTCTGCGGCGCAGCTTGAGAGGTCAGAGCGGCAATCGTCCCTGATCCTCGGACCAGTCGATGATGTCGAAGAACATTCCCCGATTGAGCATTTCGGCTTCAAGATTGCCTGCGTGCTGCTTCCAGTCCGCCGTTTCCCGAACCCGGAAGCGAGGGGGCGCCCCGGCGGCCTTCTGCGCATCGTCAGACGCCAAGGCCCCGCGAACGCTCTCGTACATCATGGTGAGGCTGTCGTTTGTGAACGCGCGATAATCCATGCATAGCCCAGAAAGGCCGTCACCGGGCTGAGGTCAGCAACGGCTCCCAATGTGTGAGTTTTAGGTGTTGATGCGCTGGTCGAGGTGATGATGGCGCGGAGCCGTTAACAGGCCGTGCATGCTCCCACGGCGTATTGCCTCCATGAACGATCGCGGCAGAATGACTCTAGTGAGGCCAACACGCGATGACCTGGCGATGTCTGAGATCCTTCTGACACCCCGCGAGAAACGATTATTGAGGCGTCTCGCGGCCGGGAAGACGGATAGAGAAATTGCTGCAAAGCTCGGTGGAACTGCCAAGCAGATCGCGGAGCAACGAGTTCGTCTCCTCGGCAAACTTCGGATAGCGTCCGAGGCTGAGATTACGGCGGCGGCCCATCGTCTGGCGGAGTGGCGGACCTATCGAGGCATTACCTAATTGCTGAGGATCAGGACGGAGCAGGCGGCGACGGTGAAAACGCCCGCCGCAATAGCTACCACTCGCACGATCAACTCGCTGCTCTCCTGCGGCCGTTCAACGCATTCAGCTATTGAGTGGCCCTCGTAACCGCGAGCCCCGGCAGCGCCGACCAAGTAAGAATGAGTCGTCAAGGCCGCTGGCAGAAAAGACTATGTAGAGCGCAAGCACCCTAGACGATTTCGACGCCCGGCTCGCTACCGGGGCCTACCCAATCTAAATTATCCTTCCTGGTTCGAATGCCACGCACTATGGCACCTTCGACGATGAGCCAGACATTGGGTGACAGGCCTTCCCCGATGACGACTGTGGCGTCCTGATCAGGAAGCTTTTGCAACGTCTCCACAAGCTCTCGCACCTTCATGGCCGTCATCCAGCACGCGGAACTGTTGCTAGTCTTTTTCGACTTTTGCGAGCTAGCAATTGGCCGTTGGTACAACCTCGCGGCAGCCTACGGCTTCCCGCCCCCTTGCTTCTACCCCGCCTCTCAATGAGGCTCTTCGGGGCTGGGGTGGGGGTGCAATGAAGCAACGTCAGCCGCGAAAAGCCACCCCGCTCTGGGTGTGGTTCGCGCTCGCTCTCGTGGCTTGTGCCATCGCGGCTTATGCGACCGGCTACCTTAGTCTTCGGAAATGACGAGGGATCCAGTCGCCGTAAGGCGGGTGACAACGCCGTCAGTCCGGTGGATGCCCAATCGCTCGGCAAGTGCCACGAGTTCGGCCAATGACTGGACCTGCGTTTTCTCCATCACCCGTGAGCGATGCGCCTTGATAGTACGCTCTGTACAGCCCAGCACGTACGCTATCTGCTTGTTGACCTTGCCCCGAGCTACAAGTTCGAATACTTGCCGCTCTCGCGGCGTCAATGCAGCCAGACGGGCGCGATCCGCATCCAGCTTACCCTTTTTGGCACGCGTGACTTCGTAACGTGCGAACGCACCATCAATTGCGCGAAAGAGGTCGTCGGACAATGTCGGCTTGATCAGAAAGTCTTCCGCGCCCGCCTTGATGGCCTGCACCGTGGTCTGGATGTCGGGACGGCCGGTAAGAAATATAATCGGCAACGTCGAACCGAGTTCGTCCAATCGAGCTTGGAGTTCACGACCGCTCATTCCCGGTAGTCGTGCATCGACAAGAATGCAGCCGGGCTTGCTTTCGTCCGGGAAGCGATCCAGCAACTGCTCGGCCGACGCGTAGGTCGCCACTTCGTACCCGGCGAGTTTCAGGCGACGTTCGAGCGCTGTTCGGAAGGCACTATCGTCATCGACAACATATACAAACCTCAGCACGAGACGCCCCTAAACCCCAAGGTCGTTGGTAGACCTACGTCAGCCGTGACCAGCTAAAAGAGCCAGTACAGCATCGATGTCGTCCAAGCTCCGCCGCGATGAACCGGCGAGGTGATGACGATCAACGTATCCCACGCGACTGGCAGGTAGGCCTGACCATTTCCGACAGGGCATCTGCGATTTTGGCACCGTGATTGTACGGGGCTATGTCGGATGGCGTGCATACATGTTTTGCCCCCGCACGACGTGAGATGAAAAAACTTCGATAGGACTACTCTTCAGTCGCTGCTTCGGTGGGCAAACCGTGAAAATGAAAGCAGCGAGAACTATGCCACGCCCCCAGACTAATCTTCGTGACCGCCAACGAGGGGGGTTGCAAGGGCGCTTGGTCCGCATACCCGGGGTCACGCTGAGGTCCTAAGCGCCGCGCCAGACGTGCAACACGCCCTCGCGAAAGCCGCCGACGAACTGATCGGATACGTCCGGTGGCAGAATTTCGCTGAGATCATCGAACGAACCGCTCACCATGATGGCGAGTTCATGTGCGGAAGCATGCTCTGCCCATCGGCGACCCAACTCCAAACCGCGTTGCCGATCTGCCGCTGCATCCATCGTCTTGGACTATTCCCCCGTTCATCGGCTCGGGCGAAGTTGATGGCCGCGCTCGGGCCCTCTACGTTCTCGCCAATCTTGGAAGCTTGGGGGCTGAGAAAGATCGGCGAGGCGAGCCCCCAGACAAGCAGAACCTCAGTGTTTGGCTAGTGCACTTTGTGCCAATGCGTTCTTGGAAAGCATGCTTATTTTCGGCAAAGCCGCTAACAACAGCGAGGCGGCCACGAGGTCTGCTCCGTCCCGGCATGACGAGCGACTGCAATAACCGGGACCGGAGAGCGATTATTTTTGGCCCGTCACTGATGGAGCTGTTGGCAAGTGCGAGACGTACCAGCGGGCAGTAGACGAATGTCGGCTTATGAGGGCGGAGCAGACGCCCGCAGTCATCGCCCAAACTGACGCGATTGACCCATTGCAGACTTGGGCGCACCCCTCGGGGAGCTGCCAACAGGTTTGGGAAATCGATGCTTCAACGCTCTTGTGCCGGACTGGCGTCAGCAGCCGGCGCGAGTTCTCGCTGCCAGGGCCAACGGCCCTCGATCTCGAGTACCAGGGTCCAGCTCAGGAACGTCCGGACAAGCACAAGACCGGCGAGGAGGCCCAGGCTCGCGAAGGTAAGCTCGATTGCAATTGTCTTGACGATGTCTGCTGCGACTAGCACTTCCAGGCCAAGCAGAAGCGAGCGCCCAATGCTAATTTTGTAGCTATCATAGCGAGACCTGATCTCACGCCGATAGACGAACCGGCTGGACCAAATGATCCCCGCGACAATGATGAGAACGCCAAAGATTTCAATGCCGACGCCGACGAGATGTATCCATTGGCTGGCCGTCGCATCGAACGAGGGCAAGG
This sequence comes from Bradyrhizobium sp. Unk1, assembly GCF_059512345.1. Classification (NCBI taxonomy): domain Bacteria; kingdom Pseudomonadati; phylum Pseudomonadota; class Alphaproteobacteria; order Hyphomicrobiales; family Nitrobacteraceae; genus Bradyrhizobium; species Bradyrhizobium sp. Unk1. Next base: position 31,687 of record NZ_JCAMOP010000049.1, on the reverse strand, counting down.
AATCGACGCCGTGATTCATGATCCGACCCCTATGCAGCGGTCAGTACGGCCGCCAAAGACGCCGTCTTCCCTGGAATGGCTTCCCCAGCATGAAATTCTTCGTACCGATTCTACTTTGTGAGTGCGTAAACGACCCACGGGTTGCGGCCCCGATCATTGATCGAAATCAAAGAGCCTCGGATCGCCGCATAGAAGCTGGCCAGGAAGGCGCGAATTCGCGTCCTCCCGGTGGTTGACTGCGGCGTTGCGACAGTCCGCTTGCCGTCTGTGAATGCAGCCAGCGGCCGCGCTCTTGCCAGGTCCGGGGAGGAAGCCGATGCAGCCATGGCTGATACCGACAATCTATGCAGCTGCGAGCATCACAGCCGGCTTCCTCCTGCCTCGCCTCGAGGCGAAATTTATCGCCAACAGCCTCAACCTTTCGACCTCCTCAGCGCAGGCCTATCTATCCGCGGTTGCATCGGGCATGATGGCGCTGACCGGCATCGTCTTTTCGATTGCCTTTGTCCTCGTTCAGTTCAATGCCATCGTTTATTCACCGCGCCTCGTAGTTTGGTTCGCGCGCGATCGGTGGCTGTTTCATTCGTTGGGCATGTTCGTCGCGACCTTCACGTACAGCCTCGCGACGCTGGCGTGGATCGATCGTTCCGGTATCGAAGGAGTGCCGTTGATCTCGGCGACCATTGTCGCGGTCATGCTGGTGGCGAGCGTACTGATGCTCTCGCAGCTTGTTCAACGCCTCAACAACCTTCAAATCACGCGCGTTCTGCAGGTCCTCGGAGATACCGGCAGGGATGTTATCCGCAGCACGTATGGGTCCCCGCAACGGTCCGGGGGCGGTCAGGGGGACGAAGGTCATTGCCAGAATCCGTCAGATGCTTTCGATCTCGTCGTCAGGCACAGCGAAACGCCGCAGGCGGTCACTTCGATCGACATCCAGCGGCTCGTCGCTTGCGCGCGCATGATAGACGGCGTCATCCTTTTGGAATGCGCGGTGGGCGACACCCTGCTCCTGGGGACCACGATCCTTCGTGTTCATGGCAAGGCCCCGGCTGACGTTGAGAAACAGTTGAGGGCAAGCGTTCATCTTGGTGAGCAACGGACATTCGAGCAGGACCCGAAATATGCCTTGAGGCTATTGGTTGACATCGCCATCAAGGCGCTTTCTCCCGCGATAAACGATCCGACGACCGCGGTGCAGGCGATCGACCAGATCGAAGATCTGCTGAGACGCTTGGCGACGTGCGACCTGGAGGCCTGCCGTGCGTTCGACGAGGATGGTATTCTGAGAGTGATCTATCAGATGCCGACCTGGGAAGATTACCTTGCGCTAGCGTTTGATGAGATCCGGCAGTTCGGATCTACCTCCATTCAGGTAATTCGGCGTCTGCGCGCAGCCTTGGTGGAGCTTGCTGGTTGCGTTGGTAGGGGGCGCGCGAGCCCCGTCCGTGCCTATCTCGATCATCTCGATTCCAGCATCGAGCGGTCCGGCTTCGATCCACAGGATCGCGTCGCCGCCCACATTGAGGATCGGCAGGGACTCGGCCTTTCGCATCGCCAGGAGGAGAGCAAGGCGAGTCCGGACCGGCTCGCGGACCAGATCGGGCGGACGACATCGTGACAACGATGACCCGCTCTTTCTCGACATCAAGGAACTAGGATGGTCGGTACTTGCGCCGCATATCGGCACAAGGGGCACCGCCGCACTCTGGGCACTTGATGGTCTGTCCGACTAACTACGGAATGTGTGGCCGGGCGCCGGCGCACGCCAAGTCGAACGAGGCGGCGGCGATTGCAGGATACTGCGAAAGAGCGTTCACCTGACGAGCCGTAGCTCACCTGCGGCTGTCCATTGCAATCGTCACACTTACTTTTCAAGAAAGGGAGGTCTGTTATGCAAATTTCTTCCGATCGGCCAGGCCTAACGCACGCCCAATTGCGAACTCCAAGAGCTGCCGCAATAGCCGGGGTTGCGTTCTCAATCTTGCTTTTTGCGGTATTTATGCTGATGCGGCATTCAGTGCCGCGCGATCCACTGGAGACTGGGGCGTGGCTGCACACCGGCGCTACCAACGTCGTGGTCGCCCTAAACCTCGTACCCTTTGCAGGAGTTGCCTTTCTCTGGTTTGTCGGCGCACTTCGGGACAAGCTTGGGCGGCGCGAGGATCAGTTTTTTGCGACCGTATTTCTCGGCAGCGCGCTCTTGCTTCTGGCGATGCTGTTTGCGGCTGCTGCCGTGGTGGGAGCGATCATACTTGCGTTTCACGCTGCTCCAGAAGTCTTGGTCAATTCCGCAACATTCCATTTCGGGCGTGGTCTGGCCTACGGAATGATCAACATCTACGTGGTGAAGACGGCATCCGTTTTCATGATCACGACCTCGACGATCGGCGTCTATACTGGCTTCACACCGCGCTGGTTGGCCCTGGGTGGTTATGCGGTTGCGGCCGCTCTTTTGATTGGCAGCTATTATTTCGACTGGAGCCTACTGGTGTTCCCGATTTGGGTGCTGTTGGTAAGCATCAGCATTCTGACGGACAAAAATGTGCCGAGAGCGTCAAGCTCGTGACCAGCCCTGCGGTCATCATCGTTTAGGATTGCCCGCGCTGCGACTGGCCCACGGCGAAGATCAGAGAATGTCGGCTGTTAGCCCGTAGCTGACCACCCCGCGAGCACCCCGATGTCTGTTGCTAGGCGGTGAACGGACAAAGCTCCTGCAAGATGCCGAGGTCAGCTTTTGACCCCCTAAGCGGTCGTATCCACGTGCCTTAGAGCAAACGAACTATCTAAATTCAGAATTGGTCAGCTTCGCTGTCTGCTTCGTGACAAATTCACAACAGCAAGCCACAAACTGTAATTGCGTTTGTTGTTCGCCACAATTGCGGTGATTTGCGCTTTCACCCTTTTCTTCTGGTCATTACTGGAGTCGCGTCTCCTCGAAGGAGGAACGATGAGTTCTGGAGACAGCATCAGGCGAGCCAACGTCGATACAAATGCGCAGGAGGTTCGCGCGACAAACGCGGCAAGATATTCAGGCCGTTTGCGCGTGGGCGAGGTCCGCGCGCATCTGGCGGCCACGACGGCAGTCGCGGCGCTGCTCGCGGCAACATCCGCACACGCGCAAGATGCGAATTGGCTGCGCACTCCCGGCTCGGGAAATTTCAACAGCGCCAGCAACTGGGACTCGGGCACGGTGCCGACCGGGACCGCGTTCTTCGGGCAGTCCAACACCAAGGACCTGACGTTCAACCCCCTTGCCGCAAACGGCCTCGGCGGATTTCTCTTCAATAATGCCTTAGCGGGGGCCTATTCGTTCAGTCTTGCTCCCTTGAGCAGCCTGACATTTACCGGCGCGGGCATCCAAAACTTTGCCGGGATCGGCGTGCAAATTACCAACAGCGGCAGCTTGACTTTTGCTGGCAGCAGCTCGGCGGGCAACGCTACGATCGCGAACAACTTTCAGTTACTTTTCACGAACAGCAGCACGGCTGGCGACGCCACTATCACTACGAACGGTATCACGACGTTTTCGGGCAACAGCACCGGCGGCAACGCGCAATTGATCACCAACGCTGGGGCGAACGTCACTTTTGAGTTCACGGCGGGGCCAAACGGCGACAATCAGATCACAGCCGGATCGATCGCGGGCGCCGGACAGTACATAATTCCCGGCAAAACACTGACAGTTGGCAGCAACGATCTATCGACCAACGTCAGCGGTGTGATCCTCGGCGCCGGCGGCTCGCTGGTCAAGACGGGCACCGGCACGTTGACGCTGTCAGGCACCAATACCTACACCGGCACAACGACGGTAAACGCCGGTGTGCTGTTGGTGGATGGTTCGATCGCATCATCGAGCCTCACCACCCTGAACTCGGGCGCTGTGCTGAACGGTAGCGGCACTGTAGGCCCGACGATGGTTAACGCCGGCGGCTTTCTCGTTCCCGGGCCCGTGGGAACGCCGGGCAGCATAAACGTCGCCGGCAGCCTCGCGTTTCAATCCGGCGCGTTCTACATCGTGCAGGTAAACCCCTCGACCGCGTCGACCACCAATGTAACCGGCACCGCTTCGCTCGCGGGGACAGTGGGGGCCGTTTTTGCACCTGGGAGTTATGTCTCGCGCCAATACACCATTTTGACGGCCGCCGGCGGCCTCAACGGCACAACCTTCGACGCGCTCGCCACCCCCGGCTTGCCGGCCGGCTTCGGGGCGCGACTGGCCTACGTCGGCAACGACGTAATACTTAACCTGAAGGCCCAGCTCGTTCCCGATACCAACCCGCCACAACCTATCATCCCACCCATACCGGGTGGACCGACACTGCCCCCGCCCCCGCCGACCTTCACCGGCAACCAGCTCAACGTGGGCCGCGCGATCGACAACTTCTTCAACAACGGCGGCGCGCTGCCGCCGGCTTTCGTGCCGCTCTTTGGCCTCGCCGGCAGCAATCTCACCACTGCCCTCGATCAGATTTCCGGCGAGGCTGCGACCGGCGCCCAGACAGTGGCTTTCCAGCTCGGCAGCCAGTTTCTCAACCTGATGCTCGATCCCTTCGTCGATGGCCGTTGCGGCGTTGGCCGCACTGACCAGCCGGGGCCCGACTTCAGGCCCGAATGCGAGCCGCGGCGGTCGGGGCCGGCCGGCGCGTATGCCTCGATGTACACCAAGGCCCCCCCCGGCGCCGGCGCCGATCTATGAGCCGCGCTGGACGGTTTGGGGCGGCGGCTATGGCGGGGGCAACAAGACCAGCGGCGATCCCGTGATCGGCAGCCATGATCTGTCGGCCCGCACCGCAGGGTTCGCGGGCGGCTTCGACTACCGCCTTGCGCCCAATTCCGTAGTGGGCTTTGCGATCGCCGGTGGCGGCACCAATTGGAGCCTGTCGCAGGGGCTTGGCGGTGGCAGAAGCGATGCCGTCCAGGCTGGCGTCTACGGTGCGACCCGCTGGGGCGCGGCCTATCTCGCCGCTGACTTCGCCTTCACCAATCACTGGATGTCAACCGACCGCTTCGCTTTTGGCGGCGACCATCTGACGGCTGACTTCAACGCGCAGAGCTACGGGGGACGACTGGAAGGCGGCTATCACTTCGAGACGCCGTATGTCGGAGTTGCGCCGTACGCGGCGATCCAGGCGCAGAGCTTCCACACGCCGAGCTACAGCGAGACCGGCACCATTCCCAACGGGTTTGCCCTCGCGTTTGGTTCGCGCGATGCGACCGACGCCAGAAGCGAGCTTGGTGCGCGCTTCGACCGGGCGCTCGCGCTTTATTCCAACGCCGTGCTGACGTTGCGCGGGCGGCTTGCGTGGGCGCATGACTGGGTGAGTGATCCCACCCTCATGCCGGTGTTCCAGGCGCTGCCGGGGGCGAGCTTCATCGTCAACGGGGCGGTCCCGGCGAAAGACAGTGCGCTCGCGTCGGTGGGTGCGGAGCTTCGGTTCGCGAACGGCATCAGCCTGCTCGCCAAGTTCGACGGCGATTTCGCCTCGCACTCATCCACCTACGCTGGCACCGGAATGCTTCGCTACAGCTGGTAACAACGGCCTCACCGTTTCTCAGGCAGCGACTTCAGCTTCTGGCCCCTTAGCTGACCTCGCTCCGGCCCTGGATGGTCTTGCGACCGCCGGGTTGCTAGAGCGGCCCAGCATCATTGAAGAGATCGGCTTCTCAGCGCGATCCTTTCCGATGCCGCTCGCCTTCGCACTCATTGCGCGCTCGACTTCGTTCGCCAGGATGTTGAGTTGGTCAGCGAGCTTCGCGAATAGTTCGCGCTTTACCTTATCGGTTGCCCCATCACTGATCGTCGCACACTCAACGGAGTCCGACCGAAACTTGTACCAGTGATCGATCATGTCCTTCAAAACGTCCCCCTCTCGATGAAGCCGAGGAAACCGCCGCAAAATCGGAAGTTCCTTGGAACGCGCGGAGAAGCCGCCTAAGCGACTAGTCTCGATATGTCTTGTCTTTCCGAGCCAATCATTTGCGAATTGAGGCAATGCGGGGGCTGGCTATACAATTTCAACTGCCGTCTCGTTCCCAGGCTTTGCCTGGTCATCGTCCAAACGCATAATCCGGCGCGGCGTTAAGCCCGATACGATAAGCCACACCTCGGGTTCGGTGCCTTCACCAATAACCACCGTAGCGTCCTGATCGGGAAGCGATTGCAGAGCTTGCACCAGTTCGCGAACTCTCATCTGCCGGCTCTCCCTCGGTCAGACGTCGCCTCAAATCATGGAAAAAATAATGGCAATTCCGGAACCTCGCAAACCCTCGCATAAAGCATCCATGGCCGCATGCTGCAGGTCCACGGACGGGTCTTGCGCCCATCTTAAGATGCGCGCGGCGGCCGTGCGGAGTTTGAGATAGATCAATGGCTGAATACGAGCGCAGGAAAGGCGGCCACGGTGAACACGCCCGCCGCAATCGCAACTACACGCTCTATAAGCTTGCTGCCCATACCCAACGCTACGTCAGGTTATGGCCGAATGCCTGTGCAGTTTGTGCCAAAACAGGATGACTGAGCCAGAAGCAAACGAGTCCGGCCTTTCCGCGCCAAGCCGCTGGGGATGGACCGCCGGCAGTTGCTCGGGCCCTATCGGTCACTCCCAATGCCTCTGCCCAACAGAAGGCGTGACCGATAGAAGAATTGATTAGCGGACGGAGAGCAAATTGCACCTCCGGAATATTACTTAGCTAAACTCAACCGAGTTGGCGCCGGGGGCACTGCCGAGGCGCAGCAACCCGGTGGCACTCGGATTGCTTTGCGACGACCGCGCCAAAGGCTCGCTACGGATCGCGCGGTCCTTTCCAGTCGATAAAGTCGTACACGCTCCACCAGCGATGAAGCGTGTGCTTGCACTCCGTGCAATCGAAACGGCCGGTTCCTGCGGCCGACCGCTTTATCTGGATTGCACTGTGGAGGGCACCACAAAACAAGCAACTAAAAAAGACGCGCATGGTCATCGATCCCCGGTCGAAGTGCACCCCGTGCGTCGGGCCAACTGGGTCGCCATAGTAAAAAGGGCAGTTTGTATCTTGGCAGTTCAGGCCAAATATTTGTGAGTTCGCGCCAACGAAGGTCGTTGGTCGCGATGCGGCGCGGTGGGCCCAGGGTGCAGTGAGTGCACACAATTCACAAAGGACAAAAGGCCCGGCTGGGCCGGGCCCCATTGCACGCCACTCGCGTCGGTGACTTGTGAGTTCAGAGGCCAAAGGACCAACCGATTGCGAGACGCTGGCTCACTGGCGAATCAGTACTGTAATTTGTCGACACAATTGAGGCCAACGACGGTCGTCCCCGAGCATCTCAAGCTCGGCACTATGCGGCAGTCACGGCCATGGCAGCGATCCCCACGGCTTATCCCTTCGGCGGCTGCAATTCCCCAGCAAACCACCTCGCGACCTCGGGCGACGTGATCGGATCGGCTTCCTCGCAATGCAAGCATGTCGGCCGGAGTGGGCCCGTGCCATCCGGTCGCGCTATCAGGACCAGCGGCTTGCCGCAACGCGCACAATTTAAGGTTTTGGATATCCCGCCCATCGCCTCATTATGGCGCGTGGAACCGGAGAGTCCAGATGTTGATGGCGATCTCCGCGACTGACACGCACACAAATTCGCGAACGCCTCATCAGGCTACCGCATCGTCCAGCTACCGTTCGGGCAGCGCGCGATCTGCGTCGCATCCCCTCGGCTGCCAAGAGCACCTGGGCGCGCGCAGGCGCGGCATGCACCTGCGGCAGGTCCGTGCCGGCGAGCGGCGGCACGGTTTTCGGCAACGAATACTTTCCTGACCTCTCGGCGAGCAGGAAGTCGATCCGTGTCCGACTCAAGCGCACGTGCCGAATGCGGCCGGTGCTGGCAGGCAACGACATCAGATGCTCATTTGATCCGGTCTGATCAGGCTGCGAACCGCAGGTCAGAACGTTTAGCGACCTTCACGGTCAGCCTGCCGATGATGCGCCGCAGATCGGCTGCGACGCCGTCCAGTACCGCGCGCTTTTCTTTCATCCGCTTACTGTGATCGTAGACCTTGCCGGTGACGGTCGGCACGATCTGTTCGACCTTCCTGCTCGCGGCGTGATCGAGGCACTTCGCGATCCAAGCGTCGTCAAAGCCCAGATCGCCAGCTAAGGTCGCCGCCGTCCGCCGGAGGTCGTGGGGTGTGAATCAGGCCGAGCAGCTCGCAAAGTCCGGCGGTCTTGGTCTTATCCTTGTTCTTCTCGTGCTTGGTGCCGCGCAGCGCGTCGGCCATCGCCTTGCGGTGGATCGGCTGGCCCTTATACATGGGGCTCGCGAACACAAACTGCTGGTTATCCGACGCGAGCGCTTCCTTGATGATCTCGACCGCCAGATCAGACAGCGGTTGCTGGATGACCCGCCGCTTCTTGACCCGCTTGAGCGGTACGTCGAAGCGCGGATGTTCGCCGTCTAGTTCGAAAAGTTCGTCGCGGCGCGCACCAAGCAGCTCACGTGACCGCAGCATGGTGACCAGCTCAAGCGGTTTTAGCAAGTGGTGTATGGGCCAAACGCCGTCGGCAGATCACGCCTGGGTGCTCCTGATCGGAGGACCCAGAAGATGCCATTCAGGACCCGTCTGTCGTTCACCCGAGGAACGCCACGCGGCTTGTTCGGCAGCATCGGCTTGATGGCGCTCCATTCATGGTCGGCGAGTTCGCAGCGCATGATTCGAGCCCCAGTTCGGGAGTATGAATCACGGCAGTCCGGCCAAACGCAACGCTCCTGGCCCGCTCTTGGTACGGCGCTTACGGACAGGAGCGGACATCAACCAGTCCTCAATCTCTGCCAAATGCGTCGAAAATGACCCAGACCGGACTTCGACGCCAAGTCCTGCTGCCGTTGATCTGCGTCAAGGTCAAACAACTTCTGGCACTCAGGTTAGGTTCAGCCGCGCTTGAGGCGGCTCCAGTCACGTTCGCAAGTGCGATGAGGAGGATGACCATGCATCAGCGAAAGGGTCTCTCGACCAAATCAGTGACAGTTACGGGGATTGCAGCCAGCATCCTGTTGGGGCTCGCAGGTGTCACGCTCAGCGCGGCACCGGCCCAGGCAGTGATCTACTGCACGTATGTTGGCTATCCGACAGGCTGCGTCGCACGGGCTGGCGTAGTGCTCCGGCCTCGCCCGGTGGCGCGAGCAGCGGTCCGGCACAATGCCGGTGGCAATTTGAACGGGGGCGTCAATCGCGTTGGCGTGCGGCGGTAGAGACTGTTCTGCGGGTCACGAGCCCCTCGGCGGCATCGGTCCGCAAGTTCGTGGCTCGCTACGTCCAAAGACGGAGCTGAGGAACGCGGTCATCCGTGGTCTCCTTCAACAAAATTGGACAAGGCTGACGGGAGTGGCGAGGTCGGTAACGCCGACTTGGTACGTTACGTTCGAGCGCAAGCGCGGTGTTCTGCCCAAGCAGCGGAGCCCCCGCAAGACGAAGACTTTTGCAACCGAAGCAGAGGCCAAGGCGTTCACGCGGTTGTTGCTCGAAGAAGGCTTGACGATCTTCGCAGGCACGATCAATCCACACTTGCCCAAACGGCTCATTCCGTCTTCAGGCATCCATTCTTGGCTTGAGGACGAACCGGAGTAAGAGCGATGGCTAAGCGGCCTGATCACGAGCGCTGCATCGGGGCATTCAGTCGCTGCACGTCAGCCCACGATCAGCAGGCCCAGCGACTACAGCGGCATCAGAGCGCATAAGGGTACGCAACGGCGGGGCTTATCGCGCGTACCCCGCACAATTCACCCGAGGACCCCAGGCCCGATTGCAGAAGGCCCGCTGTCCCTTGACGGTCCCCGGGGGCGTGCCCGCATAACGGCGGCATGTCCGCTCTTAGGGGTGACGCGGACCTTGGGCAAGCAACTCCAGTATGCCGCCTCTTGACCCGAAGCGGACCGGAGGGACCGCCTTATTGGCGCGTTATTAGCGCGACAACGAACCCAAGCAGTGTGAGTAGAATGGTGAGGGGATAGAGCTGAACGAGCTTCGTCCTAAGCGGAATGGGTGTTTCGAAATTGTCGAGGTCGAACCTAAATGGGATTTCAGAGAAGTGTAGCCCGAAGTCCAGCTCGAATTTCCTGCAAGTATAAGCCAACAGGTCGTTTATGAGAAAATAGAACTCAATGAAGATGATCGTGGGCAGGAGGTACAGCCCTGTCGCAGAACTCAGTATTTGAAACGTCCTGCTCCATTGCATCCCCAAGATGCCAGCTAAGACGCTGGTCAAGAGCACTGTGGTCAGGATTGCGGCGGAGACCGCCACTAGAGCAATTTTGAGCAGCGTTCTCATGCGAACGTCCCTCATTCGAAGGGGCAGCATCTAACTGGCCTTGCGGGTTTCGTCTTCGAACCGCGGACGACTGAGATGCCTTGTGAGGCGCCCTTCTGCGCCCCATCCGTACCGTTTAGCCAGCGGGACAAACAGAAGACAGGCGAGGTTCAACGCAATCAGCCCGATCAACAGATAGAGGCCAAAGAACACGTAAATGCAGGACGTGCCCCCGACGATGAGGACAAGCAAAACGGTGGAACGAATGCTGAAGCGGGACATGCTCGCGAGAGTAGCACAAGGCCCTCTCAGTCACCGACTCTCCGAGAATAAGGTTTGCGGACCGTTTAAGTCTGCAGTTGGCCCATCGCGACATGTTGCGCTGCCGCCCGAAGTCGGTCGCTATGGGGGCAAAGCAGACATTGCTTTAGTGGCATCACGCCGCCGGGTTTATGGGTACACGGCCTAGACTTCCGCTGTTAGATTTGCCCGCGCTGCGGACCTTGGTCGCCGTGGGGTATAGCGCCAGCCCCCTGTGGCAATTGCCTGACCGAACATATCGCGGTCGACGCCGAGCGTCACCGAACGGCGTCAGGCAGCAAAGCCCCGACGGCATTTTATCTCCCCTTTTGTGCCGCTTTGCGGTCACTATTGAAAACCGCGTTGTTGCGTGCCGGGTACAGGTCGGAGGCCCCCTCAAGAACTACAGTTTGCGATGGAATGACCAACTTTTCATGGATCTAAGATATTCGCGGCTGAATGCACTTGCGCGCGATGATCGGGTCGGGTCGATTTGGTGGGGGATTCAGTGCTTGTAACAAGTCATGCCCGCCCTTTTCGTCGCAGCAGTATCCAATGGGCTGTTATTGCCACCCTTGCGGTGATCCTGCCCAGCTGCGCCACCCGGCCTGGCCCAGAGGTGTTGACCCCGGTTGCGATCGCGGCTGGCGCCAAGACCTTGCAGGTCTACGTGGCAACCACCCGCGAACGGCAAAGTCCGTCAGAAAACGTGTTCACGGCGAACCGTGCGAACGCACTCAACTTTGCAAAATTTGTCATATCGGTCCCGCCGAACCACAAGCCCGGCGAAATCGAGATGCCGACCGATCCTTCCGATCCGCGAACCAGCTTTGCAGTCTTGGATCAGGCCGTGATGAGCGAAGCCGATTTCCATCAGGCCGTCGCCCCGCAAAGGGCCGACCGACGCAAGAAGCAGAAAGTTTTTGTTTTCGTGCACGGGTTCAATAATAACTTCCAAGAGTCCCTGTTCCGGATGGCCCAGTTGCAGGCCGATGCCAAAATTGACGGGATACCGATCCTATTCTCGTGGCCGTCACAAGCCCAAGTCGCTGCCTATGCAACGGACCAGGACGCGGCGAGCTACTCGCGCGATTATTTGATGACGTTGCTAACGATGCTGACCCGTAGTCCCGAAGTCGGAGACATTCTCGTCGTCGGCCACAGCATGGGCGCTATGTTGACCGCGGACGCGTTGCAGCAGCTTCGTGCCGAAGGAAAGAATCAAGTGATCGCGCGGTTGGGTCGTGTCGTGTTGGCGGCTCCCGACATCAACGCGCAGACATTCCGCGCCCAGGTACAAGATATCGGACCGCTTAAGCCGCCTTTGCTGGTGCTGGTCTCCAAGGATGATGGTGCACTTCAACTGTCTAGTTTTCTAAGCGGCGGCGGGGTTCCTCGCACAGGAGCCTTGGATGTCAACAACCCGATTGTGCAGGAGGCGGCTTTAAAGGCCAAAGTGCAGGTTGTCGACATTTCTCAACTCGAATCGCGTGACGGCATGAAACATGACCAGTTCGTCAGCGTTGCCGTGCTCTATTCGCGAATGCAGCAAACGATGCCTAACCGAACCTCGGCTGGTACGTTTGTCTTGAACGGAGACAGCGCCACGCTCCAACCGGTAGCCAGCGGAAGACAGGCGCTTGCTCAGTGAACGCCTACGCAAAGTTAGCGTGCAAGTTGGGCATGGTTTGGCAACTTGCGTTGGAGAGACACCACAAGGCGGTCATGCCGTTTCAGTAGCGGCGCTAGTTAGGACCCGTTTCGTCCCTTTGAACCGCAGGGCGATGTTGCCTGCTGGTCCTTCGCGACATGTTGCGCCGCCGTGCGATCTTGGTCGCTGACGGGGGTAAAGCGGAAGTCGAGGGGTGGCCCACTCGTTGTAGGCGGCAAACCCTGAGCCACCGCGCCAACGGCGGCGAACACCGTCGCGATGGCGACGATCACCGCTACCGCTTCCTGTCGCCGCGTCAGATCGAGTGGCCGCCGGATTTCGACCGGCTTGCCGTGCCAATGAAGTTCGCCCTTCGCGTCAATCCTGAGCGCTCCGGTCTCGGCTATCGAAATCGATCTGATGCCCTTGGGCCACGTCGATTGGTCGAGCGGCCGGTGTGGCACGTCCTTCAGTTCTTGCTCGCGATCGGCAATTGGATGCCCCAGCCACGCGAGAAGGGGAGCGCCATTCGGTTGCTGGCTAAGGTTGTTTTCCTATACCACAGGCTCGCGGGCGAGCGGCAGCGTCGCGACGGACGGCAGGCGTCGAGCCCCGCATCGCGTAGGAAGGTCGTAGAGAGGTCCGGCGGAAGGGGCTAAGGCGAAGCGCCCCCCATCAACTTAAAATGCCCGAGCCGTTGGGGGGTGCACGACGGGGTGCGTTAAGCAGAGTAGCGTAGGCCGCTCGCTGGCTTATGTTCTGGACGCGCATGATGTCTGGGCCCCCGGCCGAGGATGAAGGCTTGGGCCGGGGGCTGCTCCGACCTCTTCATAACGCTCAACGGACGTCGATGTGTTTCGCCGTTCAGATGCCAACGGGAATCGCGACACGGATGTGAACACCTCACTCGCGCGGCATTGATCCATTTTCACTTTTTTTGCCTATTGACTCCCCTGCGCAGGGAAAAGCGAAGGTCGCCGGGAGGGCACCGGCCAGATCCTCATCGGATGACGCAGCTCGTCAGGCCGCGAGCAGTGGCCTTCCCCTGTTCGGAGGCCTTTGGGGCTGGCGCACCGATGATCCGCCTCAGCTCGGCGGCGACCCCATCCAGCACCGCGCGCTTCTCCTTCATCCGCTTGCTGTGATTGTAGACCTTGCCCGTTACGGTGGGCACGATCTGCTCGGCTTTCTTGCTCGCGGCATGATCGAGGCATTTCGCGATCCATGCGTCGTCGAAGCCGAGATCGCCAGCCAGAGTCGCTGCCGTCCGGCGCAGATCGTGTGGCGTGAACGGCTTGAGGCCGAACAGCTCGCAAAGACCGGCGGTCTTGGTCTTGTCTTTGTTCGTTTCGTACTTCGTACCGCGAAGCGCGTCGGCCATTGCCTTGCGGTGAATTGGCTGGCCTTTGTACATGGGGCTCTCGAATACGAACTGCTGAGTATCCGAGGTCAGCGCCTCTTTGATGATCTCGACCGCCAGGTCAGACAGCGGCTGCTGGATCGCCCGCCGCTTCTTGACCCTCTTCAGCGGCACATCGAAGCGCGGGTGGTCGCCGTCGAGGTCAAACAGCTCGTCCCGATGCGCACCAAGCAGTTCACGTGAGCGCAGCATGGTGACCAACTCGAACTTGAGTGCGAGGCGGGTCTTTCGGTCCCACGGCAGATCCTGCCGGTCCAGACCATGCCAGAACGTCCTGATCTCATCCTCCGTTAGGACGCGGGTGCGGGGATGCTCCGGATCGAGCTTCGGCAGGTTGACGCAGGGGCTGGCCGTCACGTAGTCGCGGCCGGCCTCCGCCGCCCAGTTGAACAGGCCCGAGGCCGCCTTGCGCATATGGCGCGCGTTGCTGACCGAGGGCTTCCCGAACTTGCCCGCAACGATGTCGTTCGAGAGCGTGGCGATGTCGTGCTTGGTGACCTCCATGGCCAGCTTCTTGCCGAGGCGGGGGCGGATGAACCGGTCGAGGTGGCTCGCGGTGTTCTCCCAGCTTTCCAGGCGGGGCCGCATCTCGCCGTCCGGCTTTTTGACCGGCGCCTTCATCCACCTGATTCGCTCGTCGATGATCTCGGCGACGGTCTTGCCACGCTTGGCCTTTGCAGCTTTCTGGTCCCGGAAGGTCTCGGCGAGTGCCTCGCCGCCCATGCCCTTGAGGCCGTAGACCTTGGCTCGGGCGTCCTCGACCGTGAAGGTCTCCGGATTGTAGACACCCAGCCAGCCGGTGCGCTGCTTGCCAGTCTGCCTGTCGGTGAACTTGAAGGAGAAGGTCGCAACACCCGCCGAGGTGATGCTGACGTACAGGCCAGGGCATTTCCGGTCGTAGAGCTTGGTCCGTTTAGTGATCCGCTTCTCACACAGGCGGTCGGTCAAAATGACGCTGCTATTGCGGCCCCGCTTGCCGGCGGGGGAGGGGACAATGCTACTATCCATGTGGTTTCGGCTCCTAAGGCTTGGGACCAAAGGGCTCGGCTTTGAGACTTTCAGTTTGTTCGTGCGGACGCTGAAAGGCTTAGGGCCGGGCCCTTATTTTGGTGAAGCCCGCTGAAACAGCCCGCATCAGGCTAGTCGAAAAGCACTTGTTTTAAAGGGTTTTCTTAGTTTCGGCGTGTTTCACCGAGTGCCAAAATATAGACGTGTGGTCCTGGCCGTCGTCGCTACGGTCAAGTGCTTGCGGATGCGGCAGTCGCGTCAACCGGCGCGGTGCTGGTGACTTTCGCAAGCGTGAGGGAGGCCAGAAGGAACTCGGCTCCCGGGAGAGCACGGCATAAGCCGTCCAACCATCGCGCAGGGAAGGCCGAGTGATTGGCACCACCTGTATGCTGCTGTGCGGTTTCCTTGCGCTACCTTTCGCGCAGCGGACCGCGGGTGCGAGGTCAGCACCCGGCCTTCCCTGCGCCCTCTTGGCTTCGAGGGTGGAGTGAGCAAGCAAAGCTCGGGCGAAATGCGCCGCGAGGACGCGAAGGTGTGTCTGAGGGGCCGTAGCAACGTCGTAGCAAGGATGGGTAGAGAACTTGCGAAACCCATCATGTTTCCGCGTTGATGAGAGAGGATGGGTTTCGCTTCCGCCTTCGCCCTTCCGCCTTCGTCCTTCGGCGGACAGGTCGCTCCACCTATCCTACGCGTGCATGTCTGAGAACTGCAGTACATCTCCTTGCTCCGTCATTGCGAGCGCAGCGACTTGTCCGCCGAAGCTTGGTCAGCGCGTCCGGGAGAGCGGAGAAAACGAGCGTGTTTCAAAGAACGATGCTGTTGAGAAACTTTACGCAAGCGCCGGCGATCGCATCCGCGCGAAACTTGCGCGTTCCATCACGTCGCAAATTCCCGCCTCATCCCTGGCTCGCCATGCGCGCGCGGTCGAGATGCTCCTCGATCTTCGGGCGGTCGCGGGTGCGCTCGAAACTGGTGCAGAGGAGTTCGGTCTCCTCGAGGGAAACCGGGGCGCGGTACAGCCGGCACATGAATTCGGCGCTCGCGCGTCCCTTGCCCGTGCCGGGACTGCGTTCGGCGAGGAACATGCAGTCGCGGCAGATACTGGCATCGAGCCGCTGATGGGCCGCGTCGAGGTGATTGAGGATCTCGCGCAGCGAGTCGCGCAGCCTGATGCATTCGTCGGTGCCGAGAGACGTGACCGCGTTCACAACGTGATTGATCGGGTCGTGCTGGCTCAGGCATTTCTCGCCTTGCGCGGTGAGGTGGAGCACGACGGACCGCTTGTCCTCGTGCGACGGCTTTCGCACCAGGAAGGACTTGGCTTCCAGCGTCTTCACGATCTGCGATGCCGTGGCGCGGGTCGCGCCGATGAAGCCGGCCAGCGCGGACGGCGTGCGCGAGAACCTGTTGGCACGGTGAAGAAACCGAAGCGCCATCCATTCCCGGTCGCGTAACCCGTGCTGATTGCCTTCAAAATACCAGGCTCTGGCCGCCTGAACCAGCAGCTCGACGGCCTCGCGTGCCAACGGCATGAATTCCTACCTTGCCCCGGGTATCACGTCTGCGGCGCCCCGGAGCCGCCTTCCGTCGTTGCGCACGAGTCCTTCGCGAGAAGCCGTACCAACCACAATATCCGACACATACGCACGGCCCGGCTCTCGCGCGAAAGCACGGACCGTTCTGCCACCGGCCTCGACAGATGGACCCTGCGAGATACGGCGCGAGAAGCTGTGTCGATGATGGTGTGCCAATCGTGGCGTCGTCGAACGAAAGCCCGAGTTGCCGTCACAGCCGGACGATGGATCGGTATTGTTCAACCTTAGCCTCTGAAGTTCAAGTCACACGCAGACGTTTCTTGTATTCCACCGAAACGATGAATGAGCTTCTCAACAAAAGCAAGCAGAGACGCTCTTGGAGACTGGATGTCGCCGCAGGCGAATGTAACGTTCAAGACAATCTCGCCTCCAGGGACACATGATGGTGAACACAATACACTGTCCCTCACGCACCATGCACGCAACTATACGACGGTTTGATTGCACGGCATGTTGATGTCTGCCGTTGATGCAAATTGATCGAAGCTTGTGCATGACAGAGGCGATCTGCGTTGATGAGTCATCCACAACTTGTGCGATCTACGCGAGAGTTTCTCGGGGGAACCCACAGGGATTACACGCGGCGGTTGTTGTGGGCGCGATTCGGAGAATCGACGGTTCGTCTGCCTGCCACGCGGCCGACCACGCGCCTCCGAACGGTTGAAACGCTCCCGAGAGGAAGCGGTGGCAGCCATGGGTGTGCATGCGCCGGCAGCGTGGCGGCATGCGCCAACGGCTGTCGAAGTAACGAGCAATGCGAAATCGCGGGAGCCGCGCGCCCGTCCCGGCCCGGCTAGTCGCCCTTGAGCATGTCTCGCAGCTCGCGGAATGGATCGGCGCTCGGCCCTGCGGAGGCGTCCTGCCGCATGGCGCCGTAGATTTTCGGAACCATGTCGACGGCCTGGTCGAGGCCCGAATCACGCCCCGACTGATATCCGCCCATCAGGCGAAGGTCGCGCGTGTCCTCGTATTTGGCGATCATGGTGCGCAGCTTGCTCACCAATTCGCGCTCCTCGGGGTCCCAGACGTTGTGGGCGAGGCGGGAGACCGAGGCCAGAACGTCGACGGCGGGATAGCGCGCCTGGTCGGCGATGTGCCTGGACAGCACGATGTGGCCGTCGAGGGTGCTGCGGATGGTGTCGGCGATCGGCTCGTTGTGATCGTCGCCGTCGACCAGCACGGAGAAAATGCCGGTAATCGTCCCGGATCCCTCCTCGCCGGGGCCGGCGCGCTCCAGCAGGCGGGGCAGGTCGGTGAAGACCGTCGGTGCGTAACCGCGGGCGACCGCAGGCTCGCCGGCGGCGAGGGCGACCTCGCGGGCGGCATGGGCGAAACGGGTGATCGAATCGACCACCAGCAGGACCGATTCGCCCCGGTCGCGGAAATATTCGGCGACCGCCATGGCGGTCTTCGGCGCCAGCCGCCGCATCATCGGGCTTTCATCTCCCGTCGATACGATGGTGATGGCGCGGCTGCGGTTGGCGCCGAGCACGTCCTCGATGAATTCGCGCACCTCGCGGCCGCGTTCGCCGACGAGCGCCAGCACGACGGTGTCAAAGCCCTGGCTGCGGGCCAGCATCGCCAGCAGCGTCGACTTGCCGACGCCGGAGCCGGCAAAGATGCCGACGCGCTGGCCGGCGCAGATCGGGGCGAACAGGTCGATGACGCGCACGCCGGTGCGCAGCGGCTTGTGGACGCGCGCCCGCTTCATGGCCGCCGGCGCCTCGGCCTCCGCCGAGACGGTGCGGGATCCCGGGGTGAGGGGACCTTGTCCGTCAAGCGGCGCGCCGAGCGCGTTGATGACGCGGCCCTTCCAGCTCGGATCGGGCGCGAAGGACAGTGGCGGCATCCGGTAGGCGACCGAGCCGAGGCCGCCGGCGAACTGCCGGTCGAACGGCTTGGCGATGATGCCCTCGTTGTCGATCCGCACCACCTCGCCGATCTGGGGCTTGCCGCCGGAGTTGACGCCGATCAGTTCACCAAGCCTGACGAAGCGCGACAGGCCGGAGACGCGAAAATGCGTCGGAGCGATCTCGGAGATCGCGCCGCTGACGCTGGCCAGGGGAGTGCTCTGCTGAAGCTCCAGCAGCGCCCACTCGAGTTGCCGAAGAGCGTTCAAGGAAACCGTCCACCCTCAATGCGCATGCAGCGCAGTCTACTTGCAAGTCTATTTGCCCGGCTCGCCCAGCGTCCGGATTGCGTTCTGGAGCGAGCTCTCGGTGCCCTCGATCATCGAATTGGTGCCGTCGAAGGCGCGCGAAGCCGCGATCAGCTTCGTCAATTCCATCATCGGATTGGCGCTGGAACCCTCGACATAGCCCTGCTTGAAGCCGTCGCGGGAGAAATCGGCGATGGCGGTCGCGGGCCGGTCCGGCGTGATGCCGGAATTACCGTAGCGCTCGAGATTGGCATCGGCGGGAATGTTGAACAGGCCGATGGAACCGATCTCGTTGTTGTCCTGGGTGATCGCGCCGCTGCGGGCGATCGCGATCGGTCCGCCGTTCGGATCGAGCGTGATCTGCGCGCCGCCGGCATCGATCACGGGGAAGCCGGACACGGTCTGAAGATCGCCGTTGGGGGCGATCTGGAGTCGGCCGTCGCGCGTATAGACCGTGCCGTTCGGGCCGGCGAAGGCGATCCAGCCCTGTCCGACCACGGCGACGTCGAGCGGGTTGCCGCTCTCGGTGATGCTGCCCATCTCGCGCGAGATGATGTTGTCACCGGGCGAGGAGAAGGCGACCGGGTTCGCGCCGGCCTTCGACAGAACGGTCTCGAACTTCACGACGTCGGTGCGGAATGCCGCCGTGTTGACGTTGGCGACGTTGTTGGCGATCGTCTGGAGGCGCTTTTCGAGGGCGACCTGCGCCGACAATCCTACATAGAGAGCCGATTGCATGACTTACTTTCCGAGCCGGATGGACTGAAGCTTCGTGAGCATGTCGGTATCCATGCCGGCCATCGACGACGCGCCGCCGATCAGGACCAGCGCGGAGTTGGTCGAGTTGCCATTGTTGATGTCGTTCTGGGCCTGGGTCGCATCCCACATCGCGGCGAAGCGCTGCACGAACTTGGTGACCTTGGCCGGGTCCTGGAAATCGCTGAGGTCGATCTTGCTCGCGATCAACTTGGCCTGGGCGTCGATGTTCGCCGCGCTGATGGTCGACGGCAGGCCGAGCGCGGTCTGGACCACCTGCGTCAGCGCCTTGTCGGCGAGGATCTGGTAGGAGGTGCTGACGGTGGAGGCCTTGGGGGTGAAATAGAGCGCCAGCCGCAGACCCTCGTTCTGGTCGCCGGCCTTCTCCTCCATCGTCTGCGTGACGTATTGGGACGCCGTACCGGTGGTGGCCGCGGCGGTCTGGGTCGCCTTGTCGCCGAGGGCGGCGAAATTGAAGGCGGCGGCGAATTGCCGGTAGCGGGTGTCGGTCAGCTTGTTGGCGAAGCTCTTGGAGTCGGAGACACCTTCGGTCAGCACCTTGCGCATGAACGCCTTGGCATAGGTCATATCGCTGAGACCAAAGGCCTTCATCGCGTAGGAATAGAGGCGATAGTCCTTCAGGAAGTCGTCGATCGTCTTCACATTGCCGATATGGCTGAGAAAATAATCGGTGTCGCGGCTGACGTCCGGCTGGGTCGCGACCTGCGTCAGCGATTTGCCCATGTCCTTGGTCAGTCTGGTGTAGTCCGCGATCGTGGATAGCATTGCACGCGCCCCTCTGGCCGCCGTTGCGACATCGTCTCAAGCTGCCGCGAAATGCTTGCGCGGGGCTGGCGACCACGAAGCCAGCCTCGCGCAAGCGTCGCCGACTAGATATTCCCGGTGGGATCGGCGATGGAGTGGCGCGTTGCTCAGTTTCGTGGGGATTTTCATCACGGTAGCGGCACTGCTCGGCGGATTTGCCGCCATGGGCGGGCATCTGGCCGTGCTCATGCAGCCGTGGGAATTCGTGATCATCATGGGCACCGCGATCGGCACCTTCATCGTCGCCAATCCGTGGAAAACGGTCGTTGATACCGGCGTGGCCTGCATGCAGGCCATCACCGGCGCGGTGCCGAGTGAGCGCTATTACCTCGATCTGCTCGGAGCGCTCCATGCCCTGATGCGGGAGCTGCGGGGCAAGGGCCGCAACGAGGTCGAGGCGCATATCGACGATCCCTCGTCCTCGGAGATCTTCAAGGCGTTTCCGAGCGTGCTCGGGGATCCGCCGTTGCTGCAGTTCATCTGCGACTATGTCCGCCTCATCATCATGGGCAATGCGCGCACGCACGAGATCGAAGCGTTGATGGATGAAGAGATCCACACCATCGTGAAGGCCAAGCTGGCGCCCTACAATTCGATGGTGGTCGTGTCCGAGGCGCTGCCGGCTCTCGGCATCGTCGCCGCCGTGCTCGGCGTCATCAAGGCCATGGGCGCGCTCGACCAGTCGCCGAAGCTCCTCGGCGGCTTCATCGGCGCGGCGCTCGTCGGCACCTTCGCCGGCATCTTCCTGTCCTACGGCGTCCTCTCGCCCTTCGCGCTCAAGATCAAGATGACGCGAGAGAAGCGCTGCCGGCCGTACATCATCGTCAAGCAGACGCTCCTGGCGTTCATGAACGGCGCCATGCCGCAGATCGCCGTCGAGCACGGTCGCAAGATGATCGCGAGCGGCGAACGGCCGTCGATCGACGTGGTCGAGAACGAGACGATCGCAGGTCCCAAGGCCGTCGCGACCGAGGCTGAACCGAAGGCTGCCCGCGCATGATGACGGAAGACCTCGACGTCGATCAGCGGAAGCAGCTGCCGAACTACCTGCTGGACGCCGCCGGCATATCGATCGAACGCATGCCGATGCTCAATGTGATCTTCGATCGCATGGCGGCATCGTGCACCGACAGCCTGCAGCCGATGGCGGGAACGCCGTGCTACTTCTCCGTCAACGGCATCACCAACGACCCGCTCGGCGACATCATCAAGGACTACGAGGGCAACGCGGTTGCCGCCGTGCTCTATGCCGAGCAGTGGGACTCGCGCGTCATCATCATGCTGGATCGCGACTTCGTGTTCACGATGGTCGAGGCGATGTTCGGCTCCGACGGCGCCGAACCGCCGCTCGACGTCGAACGCACCTTCTCGAACATCGAGATCCGGCTGGTCCAGGCGCTGTTTGAGCGGTTCGCCAAGGCGCTGCAGGGCGCCTTCGCCGGCACCTCCAATGTCACCTTCCGTGTCGAGCGAGTCGAGACGGCGATGGCGTCGCTCGCGATTGGGCGCGCCAGCAATATGTCGATCTGCGCGAACATGATGGTGCAGGCGCTCTATCGCGGCGGCCAGATGTTCCTGATCATTCCGCACTCCGCACTCAATCCGCTCAGGCAGAAGCTCGCCCACGTCGTCGTCAGCGACGGCCGCGCGGCTGATCCGCGCTGGCGCGAGCAGATGGAGAGCGAGGTTCACCGTACCGAAGTGACGCTGAGCGCGGTGCTCGACGAGAAGATGATTTCCCTCGAGGACGTCGTGCAATTCAAGGTGGGGCAGGTTCTGGAGCTCGAGGCCACGCCGCGCACGCTGGCCCGGCTCGAGAGCAACAACCAGGTGCTGTTCTGGTGTCAGATCGGCCAGCTCGATGGCTATTACGCCATGCAGGTGGCGGATCCCGTCGATCAGAAGCGGGAGTTCGTCGATGATATCCTATCTCGTTGATGCCGTGCTGCTGATCGCGCTGGCGTTCACCAGCATGAGGGTGACCCGGATGCACCGTGAATTGGCGCGGCTGCGCAGCTACCAGGGCGAGTTCTCGACCATCGTTCACGAGACGGCGGGTGCCTTCGACACCGTCATCACCGCCGCGCATGATTCCACCGCAAATCTCAGCCGGCTCGCCAATGTACTGAGCACGAAGATAGATCAGGCCCACGAGGCGATCGCGGCGCTCGATGCGCGGAGCGGACTCCAACCGACCGCAACAGTGAGCGGCGCCGAAGCGAACAAGCATTGAATTCGGGACTTGCAGGACACGTACGATCGGAACGTCGCGGCGCTCCGGGAGCGGAAATACCAAGAGGCGATACCAAATGGCGCAATCTTTCGAATATGAGTCTGCATCGGCATCGGGAGAGACCGATGCGTCTCCGCTGGAGCGGCTGGCGGAGATCGCCGCGCGCACGGCGGAGGAAACCGGCAAATTCGCCAACGTCGATGCCATCCTGCGCATTCCCGTCACGATGCAGGTGGTGCTGGGATCAGCGACCATTCCGGTCGCGAACCTGATGAAGCTTGGCCGCGGCGCGGTGGTTCCGCTCGATCACCGCGTCGGCGAGCCCGTCGACGTCGTGGTCAATGGCCGCGTCGTTGCCCGCGGCGAAGTGGTTGTCGTCGAAGAGGATAATTCCCGCTTCGGCGTCTCGCTCACGGAGATCGTCGGACCGCTGGGGCAGGGTGATACCTGATCATGGCGGCACAGGTCGGCGTCGCTCCTATCAAGCAGCGAGGCGTTGCCACGCTGGGCGGAACGGAAAAGGTCGCGGCACTCCTGCTGGCCATGGGCCGGCAGGCGGCCGCGAGCGTGCTCTCGCAGTTCGAGCCGCAGGATATCCGCATCGTCACCAAGGCTGCGGCCGAGCTGCGGCCGATCACCGCGCAGGAGCTCGAGTCGATCGTCGAGGAGTTCGCGCAGCAATTCTCGATGGGCGCCAACATTCTCGGCACCATCGGCGGTCTCGAAGCCGTGCTCGGCGACGTGCTGCCGGCCGACCAGGTCTCGGCAATCATGTCGGACCTGCTCGGCAATTCGAGCCGGTCGGTGTGGGACCGCGTCTCGTCGGTGTCGGAAAACTCGCTGGCGACGTACCTCTCCAAGGAGCATCCGCAAACCGCGGCGCTGATCCTGTCCAAGGTCAAGCCGTCTTGCGCCGCCAAGGTGATGAGCCAGCTGCCGTCGAGCCTGCGTAACGAGCTGATGCGGCGCGTCCTCAGCCTCAAGCCGATCGTCGACGACGCCATGAAAGTCCTCGAGAAGACCTTGCACGAGGACCTGACGCTCAATTTCGCCCGCAACCTCGGCGCCGACACCTACGCGCGCGTCGCGGACATCATCAACAAGATGGAGCGCGGCCATATCGAGGACATGCTGAAGAGCCTGTCGGAGAAGCGTCCGAAGTCGGCCGAAGTTCTGAAGGAACTGCTGTTCACCTTCGACGACGTGGTCAATTTGACCCCGAAGGCGCGCACCATGATCTTCGACCAGGTGCCGACCGATCGCATCGTCATCGCGCTGAAGGGCACGGACAAGCATTTCCGCGAGCTTATCCTGTCCTCGGTTGCCTCGCGCGTCCGCCGCGTCGTCGAGCACGAACTCGCCATCGGCGAGCCGTCGAACCAGCGCGACGTGCTGGAGGCGCGCCGCGTCATCACCGACCTTGCACTCGACCTGGCGGAAAAGGGCGAAATCGAGCTCAACCCCGAGCAGGAGGATGAGCTGGTCTTCCGCTGACCGCTGAACGGGCATGGCAGAAACATCCGATCAGGAGAGCAAGACAGAAGAGCCGACCGAGAAGAAAGTCCGCGATTCGCTCGAACAGGGCAAAATCCCGGTCTCTCGGGAGGCTTCTATCTTCGCCTCGATGGCCGCGCTGATGGTGATCCAGGCGTTCCTGATCGGCCAGGGCGTACAGCAATTGACGCCGACGCTGAAGAGCCTGCTCGACGATCCCGAGGGCTTCCCTCTCAGCAACGGTGCGGAGGCGCGCAACCTGCTCACGGTGGTGGGGCTCGAGGCGCTGCGATTCCTGGTGCCGCTGGTCGTCACCCTGGCGGTGTTCGGCCTCGCCGCATCGTTGCTGCAGAATGCGCCGCGCCTGGTGCTGGAGCGCATCAAGCCGCAGCTGTCGCGAATCTCCCCGATCAGCGGCTGGAGCCGGCTGTTCGGAACCCAGGGCCTGGTCGAATTCGCCAAGTCGCTGTTCAAGCTCGTCTCGGTGACGGTCGTCGTCGTGTTCGTGCTGCGCTCGTCCGAAGCTAGGGCGTTCGAGGCGATGTACACGGATCCGGTCGCGCTGCCAGAGATGATTCTCAACATCGCGATGCGGATCGTCTCGGCGATCTGCATCGCCACCATCGTCCTGGTCGCGATCGATCTCGCCTGGGCGCGGTTCCACTGGCGGCGCGAACTGCGCATGACCAAGCAGGAGATCAAGGACGAGCACAAGCAGGCGGAGGGCGATCCCCTGATCAAGGCGCGCCTGCGCTCGCTGGCGCGCGACCGTTCGCGCCAACGCATGATCGCGTCTGCCTCGCGCGCGACGCTGGTGATCGCGAACCCGACGCACTTCGCGATCGCGCTGCGCTACAAGCGCGAGGAAAACGCCGCGCCCATGGTCGTCGCCAAGGGCATGGACGTGATCGCGCTCAAGATCCGCGAAGTCGCGGAGCAGAACCGGATCCCGGTGATCGAAAACAAGGCGCTGGCGCGCGCGCTCTATGAGGCGGTTCAGGTCGACCAGGTGATCCCGGCGGAGTTTTTCCGGCCGGTCGCCGAGATCATCTACTTCCTGCAGTCCAAGCAGGCGCCGCGGACCGAGAAGGTTCAGTAGATTTCCGAGCATAGCGTCGGCTGCATCAGCCTGACGAAAGCTTGCGGCCCTAAACTTAATCTTAAGAAATCAGCATGGGGCCGTCGTGGGACCGCTTTATCTCTTCGAACTCGCATCGTCGCAGGCGCGCTACCTCGAGCTCCGCCAGTCGACCATCGCGACCAACGTCGCCAACGCCAATACGCCGGGCTTCAAGGCGCGCGACGTCGAGCCCTTCAACAAGGTGCTCGACGCCACGCCGGTCAGGCTCGCGACGACGTCGCCCTCGCACATGCAATTGTCCGCGGCCGAGTCCGATACGCGGAAGACCGCGAAGAAGGACAGCTGGGAAGTGGTTCACTCCGGCAACTCCGTCAGCCTCGAGCAGGAAATGATCAAGGGTAGCGACGTCAGTCGCGACTACTCGATGAATTCGGCAGTCGTGCGGTCGTTCCACCGCATGCTGCTGTCGAGCGCGAAGAGCTGAGGTGAATTGACATGCTGGACTCACTGCAGGCGTCATTGACGGTCGCGAGCTCCGGGCTCGAAGCGCAGTCGACGCGCATGCGCATCGTTTCGGAAAACCTTGCCAATGCGACCTCGACGGGGCGCACGGCCGGCGCCGATCCGTATCAGCGCAAAACCATCACCTTCGATGCCGCCATGGACCGTGCCTCGGGCGCGCAGCTTGCGAAGGTCAAGGAGATCGGGGTCGACACCACGCCGTATCGCGTGGAGTACGAGCCGGGACATCCCGCCGCCGACAAGGCCGGTTACGTCAAGCTGCCGAACGTCAACATGATGATCGAGATGGCCGACATGCGGGAAGTCAATCGGTCCTATGAAGCCAATCTCCAGGTCGTGAAACAGGTGCGGTCGATGCTGGGCATGACCATCGACCTGCTGAGGAGCTGACAATGCTTGAGGCAATTTCATCCACCGCGATTTCCGCCGGGCAAGCGGCGAGCCGCGCGACCGAGACGCAGGCCATTGCGCCGGCAGCGCCGACCGCCATTCAGTCCGCCGACGATGTCGGATTCGAATCGGTGATGAAGCAGGTGACGACGGACGCGATCGGGACGCTGAAGGCGGGCGAAGCGGCGTCGATCTCGGCGATGCAGGGCAAGGAATCGACCCGGAAGGTCGTGGAGGCGCTGATGTCGGCCGAGCAGGCCTTGCAGACCGCGGTCGCGGTTCGCGACAAGGTCGTGCAGGCCTACCAAGAAGTCGTCCGGATGTCGATTTGATCTGAGGGAATGAAGCTGTGAAATCGCTCGCCATTGCGGCCACGGGCATGAACGCCCAGCAGACCAACATCGAAGTCATCGCGAACAACATCGCCAACATCAACTCGACGTCGTACAAGCGTGCGCGGGCGGAATTCACCGATCTGTTCTACCAGATGGACCGCATGCAGGGCGTCGCGAACGCCAACGGCTCCTCGCCGATCCCGGAAGGCTCCAATCTCGGCCTCGGCGTCAAGTCGACGGCCATCCGCAAGCTGCACATCCAGGGCGCGCTCACGCAAACCGGCAACCCCTACGATCTCGCGATCAACGGCCGCGGCTGGTTTCAGGTGCTCGGCCCGAACAACGAGGTGCAATACACTCGCGCCGGCTCGTTCAGCCCCAACCCCAACGGCCAGCTCGTCACCACCGACGGCTATCTGCTGGATCCCGCAATCACGATACCGCAGGGAACGGTTCAGGTCGTCGTCAACCAGACCGGACAGGTGTTTGCCAAGCTGGACACGGAAGTGAACCCGCGGCAGATCGGCCAGCTCAACCTCGCCAATTTCGCCAACGAAGCGGGCCTCGAGCCGCTTGGCAGCAACCTCTATCGCGAGACGCCGGCGTCCGGCACACCGGTTGTCGGACTGCCGGGCGATTCCGGCTACGGCAAGATCAACCAGCAATATCTCGAGGCCTCGAACGTCGACCCGGTCAAGGAAATCACCGAGTTGATCTCGGCGCAGCGCGCCTACGAAATGAACGCCAAGGTCATCCAGGCCTCGGATGAAATGGCCCAGACGGTCTCGAAGGGCATGCGCTAGTTCCGGTGTTCTCGATGTCGAACAGGGTGGGCTTGATGGTGCGCGGGTTGGCCGCCGTGCTGCTGGTTCTCGTCTCGGCGCGCCTCGCTGCGGCCGAGGAGAAGCGGCTTCCCGTGCCGGCGGTCTCGATCCGAGCCGGCGAGCTGATCCGGGACGACATGATCACGGAACGCGCCTTCGCGCCGAACGTGCTCGGCGTTGCCATGTTCATCGAAGGACGCCAGATCCTGGTCGGACGCATGGCGCGGCGCACGCTATTGCCGGGTCAGCCGATTCCGACCAATTCGGTGGAGGATCCCTGGACGGTTGCTCGCGGCGCCATGGTCAAGGTCGTGGTGGAAGACAGCGGCCTGTCGATCGTCACTTACGGCGCGGCGATGCAGTCGGGCGCGCCCGGCGCGCTCATCCCGGTGCGAAACACCGACACCGGCGTGATCATCAGGGGCGTCGTCCAGCCGGACGGCACCGTCAAGGTCGTGGATGGATCATGACCAGATTCCTGCTTGCGCTTGTCCTGCTCGTTTCCGCCGCCAGCGCCCAGGCGGCCGTCCGCATCAAGGACATCGCGGACATCAAGGGGTTGCGCGAAAACCAGATCGTCGGTTACGGCCTCGTCATCGGCCTGAACGGCACCGGCGACACGCTCCGCAACGCTCCGTTCACGGAGCAGTCCCTGCAATCGATGCTCGAGAACATGGGCATCAACGTCAGGAACGAGACCACGAGCACCAACAATCCCCCGCGTCCGACGACGCTGCGCACGCGCAACGTCGCAGCCGTTATGGTGACCGCGGATTTGGCGCCCTCGATCGGAGCGGGCGAGCGCATGGACGTGACCGTATCGTCGCTCGGCGATGCGACCTCGCTGCTCGGCGGCACGCTGGTGATGACGTCGCTGCGGGCGGCGGACGGCGCAGTCTATGCGGTGGCGCAAGGCGCGGTCACGGTCGCCGGTTACAGTGTGGGAGGGCAGGCGCAGAGCGTCAGCCAGGGCACGCCGACCGCGGGTCGCATCCCGAACGGTGCGCTGGTGGAGCGCGAGGTGCAGGGAAGCCTCCACGAGATGGAGTTCCTGGTGCTGGAGCTCAAGAACCCGGATTTCGTCACTGCGACGCGCATCCTCGACGCCATCAACGGTTACGCCGGTGGCCGCTACCGCGCGCAGATCGCCTTCGAGCGCGATTACCGCACCATCGTGCTGTCTAAGCCGCGCCATATCGGCCCCGTCCGCTTCCTCGCCGAAATCGGCGAGCTGACCGTCGAGCCGGACACGCCGGCGCGAGTGGTGATCAACGAACGGACCGGCACGGTGGTGATCGGGCGCGACGTGCGCATATCGACCGTCGCCGTGACGCACGGCAACCTGACGGTTCGTGTCACCGAGCTTCCCGTGGTGTCGCAGCCGGCACCGTTCTCGCGGGGGCAGACGGTGGTCGTTCCCCAGACCGTGGTCGAGGCCAACGAGGCCGGATCGCAGGTGGCGATCCTGAGCGGCGTCGACCTCCAGCGCCTGGTGCGCGGGCTGAACCAGATCGGCCTGAAGCCATCGGGCATCATCGCGATCCTCCAGGCGATCAAAACGGCCGGCGCACTCCAGGCCGACGTCATTGTGCAATGATGCACAAGCGTCGTGCAAGCTTGGTCGCTCAATGCTCAGGTCTCGACCGAGAATCGCACGCGGCCCGATGCTGAAGCTGGATCACAAAGCCAAACTCCTCCTCCTGGTCGCGGCCTGCGCGTTCGGATGCGCTTCGCCCGTTCTGGCGCTGGACGAGGCCAAGCCGTCGAAGCCGCTCAACCTGCTGTCCTTCGCGCGTGCCCGCGCGCCCGGACCGCAGAAGCCGAATGCGCCAACCTCGCCGATACCGGGCGACAATGCGTCGATCCGGGCGACGGCGTGGGCCGCCGAAGATTCCGGACCCGCGATCACGGGTGCCGTGCCGGTTCCCGAGAAGCCGGCGCCGGCGCCCGCGGTCGCGCCCGTGCGCCCGGCCAAGCCGGGCAGCGTCACGGCGCCGCCGAAGCCCGCACCGGCACAGGCTGCGGTACCTGCGGACAATGAGGTCGCCTTGTTCTGCAGCAATGTCGCCGACCCCGCCGTCGATGCGCGGCTGGCCTGGCAGCTCAGGGAACTGGAGAAGGCCGAGACCCAGCTCCGGGAGCGGATCGCCGAGGTCGAGGCCAAGCGCGCCGAATACGAGAAGTGGATGGCGCTGCGAGACGACTTCCTGAAGAAGGCCGAAGCGAGCGTCGTCGAGATCTATTCGCGCATGAAGCCGGACGCCGCGGCGACCCAGATCGCGGGGATGGCGGACGAGACCGCCGCCGCCGTGCTTGCAAAACTCAGTCCGAGGAGCTCGAGCGCGATCTTCAACGAGATGGATACGGCACGCGCGGCGCACCTTGCCGATCTGCTCGGCGGAATGCGTCGCGTGGATGACGGAAAGACCAAATAGATGAAGAATCTGATCCTCATCCTGTCGCTGCTATCGCTTGCCGGATGCGTCAATGATCCGGCCGAGGTCCTGAACGGTCCGCGCTTGTCGCCGGTCGGGAGCGGCCTGCGGACGCAGGCCGATCCGATTCCCGTGACGCCCCGGCTGCGCTCGCCCGTCAGCTATCGCTCGACCTGGGACGACGGCACCGATCTCTACCGTGACCCCCGCGCCCGGCGCACCGGCGACGTCGTGACGGTGATCATCTCCATGCAGGACAAGGCCAAGCTCGACAACAAGACCGGTCGCTCGCGCGATTCGCAGATCAAGTTCGGGCTGGACTGGCTGATGGATGCCGCCGGATGGCACGACAAGGGCCAGACCAACGCCAACCTCAGCACCAACACCCAGATCAAGGGCAACGGCCAGATCGACCGCACCGAGGACATCAAGCTGTCGATCGCCGCCATCGTCACCGACGTGTTGCCGAACGGCAATATGATGATCAGCGGCTCGCAGGAGTTCAAGGTCAATACCGAGATGCGCGTGCTCAACGTCGGCGGCATCGTGCGTCCGCGCGATATCTCGCGCACCAACACGATCTCCTACGAGAAGATCGCCGAGGCACGCGTGTCCTATGGCGGTCGCGGAAATCTGTCTGACGTGCAGCAGCCTGGATGGGGACATCGGATCTATGACGCCGTGGCACCATTCTGAGAATCGCGCCGGCCGCGCCGCGCCGCGAGGGCAGGGGACGTGATGCGCCTGATTGCGGCCATTGTGGTGCTGACCCTGATCGCGATCGGTGCGGGCGCGGTTGCCGGCCTGCATCTGTTCGCGGCCGCGGAGCGCGTCGCCGACGCAAAGAAGACCGCCACGCCGCCGCCCCTGGCCACGAGCTACGCCGGCAGCGCACGGCTGAGAAAGCTGTCCCCGATCGTGACCAATCTCGCCGCGCCGGCCAACAACTGGGCCCGTGTCGAAGCCTCCATGGTGACCGAGAGCATGAGCGACGAGGATGCCGGCATCCTGGCCGCCCATATCAGCGAGGACATCGTGACCTATCTGCGGTCGGCATCGGTTGGCCAGTTCGAGGGATCGCGCGGGCTTCAGCATCTGCGCGACGACCTGACCGAGCGCGCCAATATCCGCTCGTCGGGCAAGATCCGCGAATTGATCATTGAGACCCTGGTGATTCAGTGAGAGTGAGAGTCCTGCTGCTCGCGTTGGTTCTGGTCGTGCTGCCCGAGGTGGCACTGGCCCAGATTCCGGACCTCAACTCGCTGCTGCCGCCGGGCAACGGCTCGACCAGCGGCCGCATCATCCAGCTGATGGCGGTGATCACGGTGATGTCGGTGGCGCCGGGGCTGCTGATCATGGTGACGAGCTTCACGCGATTTGCGGTGGCGCTGTCGTTCCTGCGCTCCGGTCTCGGCCTCCAGACCACGCCGGCCAATCTGGTGCTGATCAGCCTCGCGCTGTTCATGACCTTCTACGTGATGGCGCCGACCTTCGACCGCGCCTGGGAAACCGGCGTCCAGCCGCTGATGAAGAACGAGATCTCGGAGGAAGAGGCCTATCTGAAGATCACCGATCCGTTCCGCGAGTTCATGCTGGCCCATGTCCGCGACAAGGATCTCCAGACCTTCGAGGCGCTCGCCGCGGAGAGCTTCCGCAAGAAGTTCGACGACAAGCGCATCGACATGCGCGTCATCATTCCGGCCTTCATGATCTCCGAGCTCAGGCGTTCATTCGAGATCGGATTTCTCATCATCCTGCCGTTCCTCGTCATCGACATGATCGTGGCGACGCTGACCATGTCGATGGGCATGATGATGATGCCGCCGACGATCCTCGCGCTGCCGTTCAAGATGCTGTTCTTCGTGTTGATCGACGGCTGGAACCTGCTGGCCTCCGGACTGGTGCGGTCGTTCTCATAGCTACCGAGATCGCCGGCCGGTTATGGTTAGCGAAAAGTGCCGGTCTATGGTTAGCAGAGGGTAGCGTTAACTATATGATATTACAGAGAAATTCAAGCCGATCTTAATCTCGGCGCAAGATTCGACGTGCTAGCAATGCGGCACGGCGGGTTGGACCCCACCCACATCAGTCCAAAGGCATGATGCCGCCCCTCCGTACCGGTGAAAGCCCGGTATGTCCCCTCGTGAAAATGTAACGCGTACATAAAGGGACATTCGCAATGTCAAGCCTGCTTACGAACTCGACCGCCATGACCGCGCTCCAGACCCTCCGGTCTGTGGGCTCGCAGCTCGCCACCACGCAGACCCGGATCTCGACCGGCCAGCGCGTCTCGACCGCGTCCGACAACGCCGCCTACTGGTCGATCGCGACGTCGATGCGCGCCGACAACGCCGCGCTCTCCGCCGTCTCCGACTCGCTCGG
>NZ_JCAMOP010000048.1:0-63337 GCF_059512345.1 Bradyrhizobium sp. Unk1 | reverse complement strand
GGCGATTCCTCGCAGGCGTGCACCCGCAATGCACATCCCATCACTGTTTCGTGGAACAAGTCGCTTTATCAAATTCGCGAGTGCGCCGGGCAAATGAACTCCCCGCCGCACGGCGCGTGCCGCCGATCTTAGAGTGTTACCTTCTGTCGGCGGTTGCTCACGTTTGGTCAATTGTTTGTAGCTCGTCACCGTAGCTACTCGCGCATGCCTCATAAGGATCGACTAAAATCGCTGGGGTTTCAGTGCCTTGGCTGCTCCAGTTTGGAGGAGCGGTGAATCCGCCGCGAGTGTTCACGGCACGTATACCAGCGCGTTGGCTTGTCAGGACCACCAAATCCATGCCCCCCTACCCCGTCAAAATCACCTTCGGCGAGATGCGCGAGATGGGCGTGCGCGAGGTCCTGATCTACTGCCGCGACTACCGCTGCGGTCGCCACACCGAGGCCAATGCCGACAGCTGGGCCGACGCCGTCAGGCTGTCCGATATCGAGCCGAAGTTCGTCTGCACCAAGTGCGGCCAGCGCGGCGCCGACGTGCGGCCGAACTTCGAACCGGCCAAGATGGGCACCGCCCCCGGCATTACTGCCCGCATTTGCTGAGCGAGACCTAGTTGATCATCAAAGCAAGGTGTAGTCGCGGAATTATCTGCTCCGCCAGTTTGCGAAATCGGTGCGCATCTTCAGCAGAGAATGATGTTGTTGTGCTCGGGTGCGCAGCGGCATTGCCGATGATACGCAAGTCGTCGAGTAGCCCGAAAGTATTGGAATCGATTGCTTCCACATTCTTAAGTTCGCGGATCATCGTCCACATTCCGCGATATGGCTTTCCTGGCCATCGCGCGTCCGCGAGTGAACGGATGGATTCTTCGATGGAACTGCGGAGGTCTAGAATTGCTGCTCGCGGAGAGATGGCCACGAGCTTCTCGAATTTGCTGAGTTCTTCTGGGGACGCCTTCGCTGGCTCCGCCCCAGGCGGAGGCGGCGGTAGTTGAGCCGCCTCTTTCTCCGCTTGATCAAGCCTGAAGGATACTTCCACATCCTTATATCTCGCACGAAGCTGCGGCAGCAGCTCCGTCAACTTCTCTCGGAAAAGCCAAACCGCCGCGACGAACGCTGCAGGCCACGCTAGCGAAACAACTGACTGCACAATCGATGAAGTAAACTGAAGCCAATCCATTCTATTCCCCCAGGGCGGGCACATCAGTCCCGGAACGTGATCGACTTGGATCCGATGGTCCATTCGAGCGTTCGCACATCGTCGACCTTCTCAGAAAGCTCGGGCGCTGCCCAGCATATGCCGTAGCCTTTTTGCGGTGGAATGATGTGATCATCACTGTAGGAGTGATAGCGCGCGAGATCAGTGCTCCGCTCCGGGCGTCGGGCGACAAACGCGAAGGAAACCTTTTCGATGGTGCGCTCCGAACCGTTGCCAATGATAAGATGTATCGGCCATTTATCGTCGACGCATTCCTTGCGGTCTGTCGAAACGATAAACTGCACGTTCGGAACGTGCCGATCATGCGTGTACCAACCGAATCCGTAAATGCCGGCCCAGATAACAAGCGCGAGCCCGATGAGCGAGCCGCTCGCGATGAGAATCCATTTGAAAATCAGCCAAGAAATCTGGCGAAATGCTTCGACAGCTTGAGACATGTACCCCACCCCAGGGCGAGTATATCTGTTGTCTCAACTCAATCAAATTCGTTTGGGCTCAGCCGAACGCTTCCATCACCCGGTTGAACGCCGGATGGCTTCGATTCTTGACCTTGATCCATTGCTCGCTGCGGCCGGCGCGGTACCAGCTGTCGCGGTGCTTGGAGACCAACCCCTACAGGCCGAGCTTGCAGGCATGCCGGAACAGCTCCGGGCCGACCTCGCCCTGCTCGAACGGAGCAAGGTGGATGCCGTCGACCCGGCGGGCCAGTAGCCTCGCAAGGTTGGTCTTACGCAGGCTGAGCGGCGGCTTGCGCAGATCCCGCATGGGTCCGGTGGCCCAGCGCGAGGCTTCGGTTTCGCCGAATTGTGCGTTAACGTTCAATTTGCCAACCTTCATGAGCCTACCGGCTGTTTGCGGGGTGCTGATTCCCTGATCGGGCAAAAGATTCGCGCGCGCCGACTGGAGCTGCACATCAGTCAGCAGGAGCTGCTCGCCGTCAGCGACCAGGACGTTAAAGGCATAGAGCTGCACGCTGGCGTCATGCTTCCTGGAGTGCAGCCCTTCGAAGTCGGAGACGCCGTCGGCACCGAGCAACACCGCCTCGCCATCGATCACATAGGACGTAGCGCGCAGCCGCAGCGCAGCCTCGACGATGCGCGGATAGCGCGCCGACCAGTCATGGCCATTGCGGGTGAACAGCCGCACGCAGTCGCCGTCGCGCTGAACGATGAGGCGATAACCGTCGTGCTTGATTTCGTGAATCCAGTCCGGACCGGTAGGCACCTTGGCGTGGCGGGTCGGAATACAGGGCTCGAATGGGGATCTCAGCATTCCAGGAAAGATAGGCACTCCCGAACGCGAATCCAGCGGCTGTCGGCCGCTTAGAAATGGTCGTACCAGTCCGGCATTCCGTCAGCCGAAAAGCGTTCATTCGACGTGGGCAGCGCCCACCTTGGCAAATGCACGGATTCGAATTGCTCCCACACATACATGCCGTTCAATTTGGATAGCGACTGTCGGTAGACCAGCCGGCTGCGGCTTCCTCCGCTGTGAAAATCCCGTCACCTTCCGCTTCCAGAACCTGACCAGCGAGCGCTTGTGCCCACTGACGAGTGCAGCCTGATGAGCGTTCGCGATGGCTTCGCGGACGCTGTAATCACGGTCGCTGAGCCAGATTTCAAGAAACGGCTGCCGGGCTTCATTGTGACGGCCGTAGCTGTGATAGAACCAGACCCCGAACTCGCCATCGCTCTCGTCGAAGTTCAGCTCGGCCTGCCATTGGGGGTAGACCACCAACCCGGAGATTTCGTATCCGCGGGTGCCAGCGATGTCGTGGGTCGTGCATTTTCCAAAGCCGGTCCGCTTTGTCACGCTGGTGATGTAGACGTCGAAGCGGTCCCTTTCCGCAAAGGAAGCTTGCGTCTTTTCATCCCAACAGGGCCGTTGTTTCTCCACGGTGTTAGCGGTCGTCTTTTTCCGTCCAAACATTTGCCCCCTATCCGTCAATCGGCCGACATGGGTACGCAGTCAGCTAAGCCGCGTCGTGAGCCTTCCGAGCAAAAGGCATGGCATGACAGGGCACGTCCCGGTTATTGCCTGTGAATAACCGGGACAAGCTACCCAATCCTCGCGTTGCTACCCTGCATTGTGTCACGTTACGGCCAACCGATTCCTGCCGCAAGTTAGTGACATGAAAAGATTTTCAGACGAGAGAATTGCTGTTGTTGGCTTGCTCGCACTCGCGGTGTGGCTGTTTGTAGGGCTGCCCTTCATTCATCGCCCACCGCCCCCCGCGGCTTTGCAGACGACGGAAGAGTGTTATGCGACGTTTCTCGGAGCCTGCTTCGTCGTCCCGCCAGAGGGCAAAGGCGGCATATTCGGCTTCGCGGAATTCGTACAAGCATTCGCGCTACTCGTGCTTATTTTTACGGTCAGCGGAATGCGCTACCAGTTTCGTGTTGAGACTGCGCCAATCCCGCTATGGCAATTAACGTATTGGACTTCAGGGTTGATTGGCGCTGCAGCACTTCTTTCAGATTTGTGGTTCGCTCAGCGCTATCCAATACCGTGGTTTCTATCGAGTCAGGCCTATTGGCAATCAATACTAGGCTTATTGTTTCTCTCGCTAGTAATGACGTGGCTTTGGTATGCTTTCGTTCGTCCGCCGAAATTCGGAAGAAGGAACGCCTACAGATTCACCGGCGCGGTCTATCAATACGTCATGCAAGGGGTCGATAGCGATCTTTCAATCGTTGCTGACGAACTTCGACGCTCCGCGGAGCCGATCATTAGGTTTGCTTCGGACGCCTCAGAGCCAAACCGTCGTCCACACCGCGACGGCGACCGAGACGAACCGGAAGCGGAAGACTGCGCCTATCACCTGCTTCTCATCCTTGGAAATAGACGGTTCTGCCGGCATGTCGCAGGAAACGCGCCGAACACGGCGATTGCTCTATTTCGCGCGGTCGCCAACAGGAAGCAATACAACGTTCCAATGTCGCAATTTGCCTCATCGCTTGCGACTGAAGCGATCCTAAACAAGGATTCCATCATCTATCACGAAGACGCCGGATACCTCTCGGGATATTTTGGTTATGCGCGGCCGTTTACAAACACAATTTTTGGCGATTTTGAATTTGTTGAGGCTCTCGCAGCCAATGGAAACTCGCCGCTTGATATTGATCTGGACGTCAGATGGAAGTTCGACGGCCAGCAATTAGAAGCTTATAGGCGAGCAACGCTGACAACGTTCAAAGCATCGCTCGGCAGCGGAAATTTTTCCCGACATTCCTACGCACTCGCTCGCGCGTTTAGCATAATCGAACATGGCTGCTCGGACCTCTACAAACTAAATGATCCGCTCAGCCCCCAAGAAAAGAGTGACATTCACGACCGGCTTAGTGCCGTTGTCGGATTCATCGACGATGCAATTGAAGCAATGGAAGAATGCGGGCTCCAAAAGACGGAATTACGAAGGCGCGGCGAGTCGTACAAGTGGCAGTACGAGCATCTCTACGACAGAATCGCCCAATTGATTGCCGATGTCATCGGTTACGCGACTTGGGTTAAGACTAAGGAGTTGGAAGGATGGTCGATCCACTACAGCTCGGTGTGGAGCAAAATATTCAATTCCGATTCTAGCAAAACGCGAAAGATCGTGCTCTTTAAGGTCCGACGGTTGCTGTACGAAGAAATCAAGGGCGTTAAAGAGCGCCCCAATTTTGCAAACGCGGCATATCTCGGCTACTGCCTGAATGTGCTTGGCTTGAGCGCCGGCCGCAGGCGAGATCACCGGCGTGACGAATATCCGCTGCGAAAAGCCGTCATCTCTTTTGCGCAAAAGAACTATCTCGCGTTAGTTGAACGGCAGCACAAAATCGCGGACGCGGTTTTGATCGGCACGTTGTCGTTCGACAAGGATCAGAAGCAGCTCGTGAAGACGTTTCAAGCTGGGCTCGACTTGGTGCCACCAACGGTCACGCTGAACTTGTTCGAGCCGCAGCCAGCATTCACTGGCACCGCTGCGGCGGGCCACTCCGCCAGCTTGCCGACATAAGTCGACAACCGGCCTTCTGAGCGAATTGCAATGTTGAATTTGAAAATTCCTGAAGTCAAGGAAGTCATCGTCGGCGAACTTGCCGTCCGTGGCTATTGGCTCGTAGCTAATATCCAAACTGGTGCGACGTGGCCAGTGCACTCCCAAAAAATTCAGTACCGGGGTGAGACGATCTGGATCATGCCGGTTACGACGGATCACTTCCCAGCGGTCGCGATGATGGTGCCACCTGGACGAACTCAACAGGAATGCGAACGTCTGATAATGCAATTTATCAGCACGCTATCGTGGGTGCTGGAGGGAGGCTTTCTAGTCGATGAAATGAGCGGCGGCGGCTTGCCGCGGCCCATGGGCCGTAACAAGTCAGGCGGCTTCTCCATTTGCGACGAATTCGACCTATCATATTTCCCAGAACCAAACGACGACCGAGCGATGCTTGCGTTGGCGTTGATGCGCGAGGGGCGCGGCCTAAACCATCCGGGATATTCTTTCCTATCGTTGTATAGAATTCTCGAAGTCGCGCTGGGGCGCGGCTGGCAGCGCCAGGTAGCGTGGATCAACACTAAGATTGCTCGCGGCCTCCACCATCGTGCGAAGGACGCGCTTGAGCAGCTTCGGAAGCAAGGCATCGTTGATATCGGTGCGCATCTCTATTCGTCGGGTCGATGCGCCATGGCACACGCGAGCGGCGACCCCGTTATTGATCCCGACGATCCGGCTGATGCTCGGCGGCTGTGGTCGGAACGTCCTATTATGCTGACGCTTGCCGAGATAGCCATCGAGGAATTTTTTGGCGTCGAGCGCATGACGACGCAATATTCCAAACACCTATACGAACTTGAGGGTTTCAAGCGCATTTTCGGCCACGAACTGGTCAACCATCTCGTTCGCGGCGAAGAGCCCAGTTGCGCACCAATGGTGGATATCCCCATCGTTAGCGTTCAACTCCGGCGGCACCCACCGTTCGGGCCCCTGTCGAATCTAACAATAAAGGAAATGCACCGCGACACCCTGCATTCCGTTCTCTTGATATTCGAGTCGCCCGACAAGCGAACGCAAATCCGATTTCGATTGGACTTTCCGAACGAAAGACTCGTCTTTAATTGGGAGCGAGATCTTGGCCATAAGGACATGGGCGATGCCGATAGTGCCGAAGCAATGGCGGAACTTTCCCGATTTAACAAAGAGTATTTCGGCAACGGCCAACTTCGCATTGTGGATGCAGAGACCGGCGAACTGATAGCGCGGAAAGACGCCTTCCTCCCGATGAACATGTATTTGGACCACGAAGCCGCCGATGCTGAGATAGCGCGCTGGAAAGCTTTAGCTACAGAGCGTCGCGAGCGCGATGCGCGATATGCGGATGAAATCGCACGCCACTCGATGGGCTACGACGTAAGGCCCGTTAGGCTCGCGTGAGTCGAGCGAATAGGCTGTTGCAGCCAGTGAACAGGCGCCAATAATCTCCGGGAGCACACCATGATCGAGATTGTTGGCGGCACGCTGATCGCGTTGGGGATATTCGCGCGCGCAAACTTCGCTCCTTCGAAGTGCTGAGAGTGAATCGCGTTATCAAAGCTAGAGCGAAACGCTACGTCTCGCTAGCGTTCCGATGGCTTTCCTAATTTCCCGACAGGATTGACCAACTTTGCGCGCCGCCCTCCTCGCCCTCACCGCTCGTCGCGGCCTCACCGGCCTTCCCGCTCTATCCTCAGGCCAGGTGTGCACCGCGCGTTGCGTCACACCATCCCGCGTGACGGTCGTACCTTCCATGTGCTAGACCGCGCCATCAACATTGATGGAGCGCCGCCTTGGCCAAGAAGACAAAGAAGACTGTTCGTCGCGAGTGGACTGCTGCCGATATCAGAGACTTGAAGGCGCACTCCAAGACGCGGACGCCTGTCGTCAAAATAGCCAAGATGACCAAGCGAACCGAGGGCGCGCTCCGTCAGAAGGCGCTCGTATTGGGAGTTGGTTTAGGTCATCAGCGGTGATTGGACCGCTGGCTTGATCGTACCAAGCTCGTTGAGCGAGTCCGCCAAATTCCGATGACGTTAACGCTCGCATCTGCGCGGATGAGGTGCAGACTGCTGCGTCCGTCAAGGCCGCCGGAGAGCTTTCGCGGCCTTTGGGTTGAGGGCTCGCCTTCGCCAGCCCCGGCGGACCCTCCTCAGTCAGCAAAGCTGAGGCATTTAATTGTCCCGAAGTGTGACTTCGACGACATTGCGCCCCGGCACTCGCGCTGTAGGCTTCATCTCGCCGGGGCTGGACCACATATTTCACCTATTTTTATTGATCCCGGTGGCCGCAGTGGTCCGCCGCTGCGGCCTTTCTGTTGAACAACACAATGGGCGCATCACCCTATTCGTAGATTTTCCGCCGAGTCTTTTCCGCGATTGTTCACGACGTCGAAGCTAACCTTGGCTCCCTCTGCGAGTGAGGTGAAACCAGCCTTCTCGACTGCCGAGATATGGACAAACACATCTTTGCCGCCGTTGTCAGGTTGAATGAACCCGTAGCCCTTCGTCGGGTTGAACCACTTTACCGTCCCCATTGCCACTTAACTTCTCCATTTTCCAAAAAGCAAAACTAGTGCCCGAATTTCGACGAAAGAAAGGCTGGTCGCAACCGCGCTCATGCGCCGGAGGTACGCGAGCCGAGGATGTCGTTTTACGTCGTGTGAACCTCTTCACATGGGTATGACATCAGGACGGTTAATCTCCAGTCGCTGGCGAGAGATTTCAGGTACAGCGGGAGGCGGCCGTGGCAGCAGACACAAAGGCGGACGACTGGTTTATTGCTGCGCACGTGCTGAGGGTACGCACGTCGTCGGGCACCGCATCGATATCGTTTAAGATTGGCAGCAGAGTAGCTAATATCGCGGCACTTTTAGGTTGCTCCGGACCAATCTCTGGAAGCGGTGTTTCGGACACGGACTTCCAACTAGATTCGCAACTTATGCGCAACATCAGCGGTCCATGGTCATTGAAGGACGTCAAGGGCCACCGAGGTGACGTCACGCAAAACGTGTCATTTTTTCCTGATGCGTTGTCGGGCGCGGCGTTTAATAAGAGCGGAAGCGTCTTTTTTAATTTCGAGATACCAAACCCGAGCTCCATGACCTTTACGATCAAGGGCCAGTGGATGGTAAAGATGGTCCTCAATCTTGGCACGACGTTTGTAATTTAGTCCGATCCTCGCGTCTTGACATGAAAGTTAGTCGAACAGGTCATCGGCTTCTTCCTCTGGGCACACGCCTTCGCTTGTCGGGCAGTTCCTCCCTCATTTAGTCAACACTAAGGTTTCTTGCCTCGGTTTTCCTTTTCCGGTGTCCTGACGGCGCGGCCCGTCAGTTATGGGAAGCAACCAGCTGCGCACACCGAGGACACACGCCGTCGGCCGCATCCGTGAGTTGGCGCACAATCTCCTCCATGAGATCTTCACGCTCCCAACACGTGCCGTCACTCCGGGTGATGCTTCTGGCGCGGTAATAAGCATGGGTTTCGGCGTCGCTGTCTCCGACGCGGATCATGACTTCTGGATGGAAAGGACAGAGGGCTATTGCACGCGTTGTCAGCAATGCATAGCGCATGGTCGATTCGAGATTGTCGGTGTGAAGCGGCATCGTAGCCTCCTGCTTCGGGCCACAAGCGTATGTGGGCGCGGAAGCAAAGGCGCAGCCCAATTCTGACTCTCCCTTGCGCGCTTGACCTCAGCGTCCTCAGCGTCGCGCGGCACAATGCATTGCGCGACGCCATAGCGATTACTTACGCTCCGCGTCAGCCTCCTGCTCAAGCCGCA
The DNA here is from genome assembly GCF_059512345.1 of Bradyrhizobium sp. Unk1. NCBI lineage: Bacteria > Pseudomonadati > Pseudomonadota > Alphaproteobacteria > Hyphomicrobiales > Nitrobacteraceae > Bradyrhizobium > Bradyrhizobium sp. Unk1. The sequence continues at coordinate 54,324 of NZ_JCAMOP010000048.1, read as the reverse complement.
AAATATGTGCGCGCAGCGTGTCAAACCGCTCCTCGGCAACGTCGCTGAATAGCGGGTCATTGTGACTCGTTGCGGTTGAAGCGATCTCAGTCCAATCTTGAGGCTTGAGAACCTTAAGTGCCGCGGGAAAAAAATCGCGATCTTCCATCCTCATGTGACGGCGCTCGTGCGCGATAAAATCCCGAACGATAAGATCCACATCTTCGCGCAGAATCTCACGTTCCGCGAGAACGCTGTCGACCGCCTGGGCGACGCGGCGTAACAGTTGGGCCCCTTTCTGGTGCTCGCGAGCTAGATCGCCGACCTTCGCAGCAGCAGTCGGATCTCGTGCCCTCAGCTTGGCAAATACCAAGTCTTCCTGAGGATGATGATAAATTTCTGGGTAGACTTCGAAGTAACTGATAACCGCGTGAATGACCTCGTAGTCGGCACGGTCGCCGCGGTCGAACACCTCGAGTTCCCGCTCGAGGATGGCCAGCAGCTTCTCAATGTTGAGATGCTCTTGGGATAAGCGCTCTATGATCATGGCAGAGCTCCATAAACCGGTCTCAATATAGTCTTTGGTCCGATGTCAGCTTTTGCGACAGATCAATCCGAGACAACTTAATCGGCCGTCGGCTCTCCCGACAGCAGGTTCAGCCGCGCCCGCAACTCCAACACAACCTCGACAGGTTCGCGGGTGCATCCAATCAGCGATCTCGGTTCAGGGTCCAACGGGCACGCGGCGAACTTTGACCGGCCCAGCGCGGTGGCCAATGCGATTTTCAGGTCGTGCAACTCATGCCGATCGTGCTGGCCTCGCAAAAGGTTGCCCCCCCGCCGCGAACTAAAGACTAGCCGCGGCGCTTCGGCCTGCAGCCGACAGCCCGGCTTTCTCAAGAAACCCGGACGAGAATGAGGGATGCCTAAACGCCCCGACGCCTCGTTCTAATCAAAGCAGCCCCAACTTTTTTCTCACGATAATCTCTTCCGCTTGCTCCAGTAGCAGCCTCATTGTCTTCGAGGGGGGCATTCCGTCGAGGTCCGCTGCGTACCTCTGCCATTCAAGCAACGAGTCCCATGGCGTAGGCGAATCGATGAGACCAGCGAGCATACCCTCGACGTTGTATTTGCTCCAATCTCGCCGCTTCATGTCAGCGTCGGTGGCCATGTAAGCCTTCACTGCGAGTCTGCGGAAGATCCGCGCCAATGCCTCGAGTTGGGCAACACGGCCTATGTCCGTCTGGCCAAGTGCCTTTTCAAGCAACGTGTCTGCCATTCGGAAATGCTGTTCAGCCGTGAATTTCATATCCGAAGCTCATGTTGCGCGGATCATTCGTCTTCAGGGGCGTCCCCGAAATCGTAGGACGTGCAATCTGAAAGTGCGATATCAACGGAGTTTACCGCGTTTACCGTCTTTTCGTCTTTTTCGATATTGAGATTCGAATGAGCTGCGTGAGCCATCCATCTTAGGGTCTGGCAACGATTCGCTCCTTCCCAAACGTCTCGACTCCGAACGCTGTGAAACAAGATCAGCACCAGAGACGGAACAATTCCGATGGCTACAATCCAAAAAGAGCGATGGTCCCGAACCTGCGTTCGAGCGTCTCATTCCGCTGAGCTAGTCGAGCGTTCGCGTTGCTACAGCAGGGATTGGGATCATTAATTGTTGTTGGCAGGCTCATAAGCTTTGTGCCGAGCATTATAATGCGTCGCATTTTATTACACGCTCTGTCGCATTGTGTCTATGGCAGGGGATGTGCGAAAGCTGGTGGGAGGCAATGTTAGGCGGCTCCGCATTTCGGCGGGATTGTCGCAGGCCGAATTGGCCGAGCGTCTAGGTGTTGATCGCGCGTACGTGAGTGGCCTCGAACTTGGAGCCCGCAACGCCACCATCTTGACGCTCTGGCACGTCTCGCAAGCTTTGGAAGTAAAATTTCAACAGATATTTGCGGACAGACCTGAAAAGCGGTCAAAACGCTGAGAGGCGTTGGGGCCCTTAGCCAAAACTCCAGATCATTTTACTTCCACGGCCGGTATAGGTCCTGGCGGCTCCACCAGCTCGGTCGCAAGCCACTATCCCAGCCTGCATGACTGCACTTGAAGTCTCATCAGCCGTCCAGCGGGGGTGTCTCAGGCTAAGTCTTTGTGACAATTTGGTTTCCACCCGGGCGATACTTGAGACATCTGTATCATCTGTGCGTGCGCAGTGACTCACGGTGTCTCGTCAGCCGAATCGGTGCAAAACACCTCTCGGTGCGTGGCTAGGTCCATCATTGCGTTGTCGGGGCGGCAAGCGCGAATGTTTTTCCATGCTTCCACGAGCCCCGGGGTGAGACACCAGGTAATTCGCAAGTGTCTCACCGACTGTCTCACCGGGCTGACGCGGCCTGACCATGACGACCTCGGCTGCTGAGCGTCTGGATGCTCCCTACGCGAAGCCGCTCGTTGAAGTGCTCAGCGCCATCATGTGAAGTTGCCAGTGGGAACCCGATACGATCGCCGGTCCCTTCAGGCAGGCGAGGCACCGCGTCCGGGACCAGCGTTTGATGGCACCGATGTCAGCCCCCCGGTGCAGATTGAAACTGAACTGGTAATCGTGGCCTCATCGGGCGGGGCGTGGGCCATCTCGGAAATGGCCGGGGCCCAGCCGCTATTCAGCCTCGGCGTGCCGAACAGATGCGGCGCTCTCGGCATGGACTTGGCCACCCGCTCCAGGCGCCTGAGCAGGTCGCGATTGAGCGCGCCGTCGTCCTCCCGGAAGCTGGTTTTGCCAGCCAGCTGGTCGAGCTCGTCCTCGGGAATGTAGCCGTAGCCGGCCAATGGGTAAGCCAGTGGCTTCCCGCTGGCTTCATGTTGGGTTCAGATGACGCCACACCTCGGCGCGGGTACGGACGTAGCTGCAGGCGCTTCACTAGCGGTCGTTGTGGCTCGTGACAGCGCTGAGCTGCTTTGAAGTCCGGACATAGCTCCTCTTCCGTCGTCCTCCTCTCCCCGCCCCCAAGAAAGAGCACGGTCGGACCACGATTTCCACTCGCTTTATCCGGGCATCGCGTGACGTGCGATCAGTCGGTCCTCCGAAAGGAGCGGACCCATTCGGCAGGGGGATATGAGTTGCCTCGGTATATCGCGCGTAGATCGTGATACTGCGCGCAGGCCGGAGAACTGCCCGCCCGTTCGTGATGTTTTCGGCGTCAGCAGTCTGAGGGGCCGACATGCCACCGGCGCGAGACCGGTGGTTCGGCATGGTCCTGGGCGGCGCTTGTCCGCTTGCCCAGATGGATGCCCGTGAGCGAAGCGACGGCGAAACACTTGAGCGCAGCGTCAGCGGAGCGGTGTTTCGACGGGAGCGCGGCACTGAGGAGAATGCCCCAAGGGGGCGAAACCAAATCGCCCTCTCCCTTAGGGAGTGGTTTCGGGCGGTTTCAGTCGGGTTTTCAAAGGGCGAGCCGCGAAACCAAATTGATTAGGTTTCGGCAGGTTTCGCTCGCTTTCGGCGCCGTCATGTCAGCCAAACCCATTCCTTGTCGAAGCCGATCAGGCCGGCGGCGCGGAGCGTGCTGAGCGTTTTGTTCAGCATCGCGCGGAAGGAATCGGGTTTGCCCTTGGCGTCCTGCCAACCCATGACGGTGCAATACCTTTTTAGGTTATCGCGGCTGAGGGCGCCGACGTTGTTCGGCACCGCAAGGCTGTCGACGTTGCGCTCGCCGGCCTCTTCGATTGCGTGGCGGATGACCTTCAGCAGGTCGCCGGTCACGCCCTCAGGCGGCTTTTTCGATTTGGTTTCGCTCGGTTTCGAAATGGTCGGTTCGGAGACGATTTCGACCACGCAAGTCGAAAACTCCGGCATTGTTTCGGCTGGGTCAGGCAAGTTTCGCTCCAGGAGGTGAGAGAGCAGTCGAAACTGCCACGTCTGCCCCTCGCGACCGTCCTTCATTTCCTCGATGGCGACGGTGCTGTGGGTCTGGCCCTTCTTGACCAGCATTGTCACGTCGGCGGCGCCGTTGAGCGCATTGGAGCCGCGGCCGCCCCGGGACGGATCCTTGCCGACGTGGTGCACGACTACGACCACACAGCCGAAATTCCTCTCGATGACGCCGCAACGGTTCACGAAGCGCCCCATGTCGCGAGCGCTGTTTTCGTCCCCGTCACCCATGCACCGCGCCAGGGTATCCAGGACGATCGCCCGCGGGCCTTCCGGACATCGCTGGGCGATGAAAGCGTCGAGCTCCGCGAGCAGCTGCGGCAGGTCGGTGGTCTGGCTGCCGAGGTCCGGCACATCCTCGATCATGTAGAACGGCACGCCCTGCCCCTCGATGCCGCGGTGCTGGCGCATCGCGACCAGGCGCCGCTTGAAGCCGCTGACGCCCTCGCCCGTGAGATAGATCACCGGCCCCTGAAGCGTTGCCCGGCCGGCATACGGCACGCCCTGCGCCACCGTGCAGAGCATGTCCGAGGTCATGAAGCTTTTGCCGCACTTCGGTTCGCCAATGACACAGGCCAGCCCGCGGGCCGGCAGGAGTCCTTCGATCAGCCACGGCGGCTCCGCCGTGAGCGCGACATCGTCCAACGCTATCGGCGTGAAGCGCGGCGTGACCCGCGAGCTTGGTTGCCTTCCGGGCGCGTCGTCGGGAATGCCACCCGCGCTCTCCGGATAGCTCTCATGCGGCGGGCCGAAGTGGCTTTCCCGCGTCAAGTCGTCCGACCAGCTCCCCTCCCTGGCCTCCGCGGAGTTGCCGGCGTGCACTAGATCGTGCGGCATCCGGAAGGCTCGCGCCATGGCTTCTTGGACGCGCCCTTGCGCTATATCGTCGTCAGCTATCCCCAAATGCTCAGCAAGACCCTGGAGGTGATCCACGGCCAGCTGCTTCTCTTTCCAGCCCGCCCGGACGAACCCAGCTTCGATCATACAAATGCCGGCGAAATCATCGAGGTCGCCCCCGGAGGCGCGCTCTGCAAACTGAGCTGGTGCGTTCACGACAGAGCGCCAGCATTGGGGGCGTTTTGAGAAGACACCCCTTTGAGAGCGGAAGGCAAAGCCGAGTCGGTCGCCTCGCCAGCGGTCCCCAGCTGCTTAGGAGATTGCACCACTCTCCCTCCGGGTACGTCGCTCTACTTCCTCGTCAAGCCTACGTTTCACGTACGCATCGATGCTGCGCCAAGTCACCTTGCGCGAAGACCCTTCTAGATACGACTCGAGCTCCCCCGCTTTGAGGAGCTCGTACGTCTTCGCGCGGGCGATTTTGAGAGCAAGCATCGTTTCCTTGACACTTGCGACCAGAGCAAGCGGGTCTCGACTGCGAAATTCAAGCTCCTTGTCCTGCCCTTTCATTCTTCCCGCGCCTCCCGTTGCTCTTGACTTGCTTCTTTTGAACGCGCGGGCTGCCCTTCGTTCAGCAGCCGATCCCACCTTGCAGCGGGTACTCGCATCTTCGACCCGAGGCGAATGATGGGAATCTCGCCGCGACGCGCGGCGGCGTACGCAGCGTTTCTACCCAGCCCCGCGCGCTTACCTGCTTCGGGAATGCTGTACGTCAAAGGCTGGATCGTCAGATTGTCATCGCACATGTCGGGCCATACCGATTTAGCCCGACTTAGCCCTTTCGCAGCCGTTTAGTAACGGGTAAACTTCGTATCCATTACATAGCCGATGCAGCCATGGCCGCTCTCAAAATTGAACTTGAATGGTGCCGAGATTCAGCGGGCTACGAGCTCGTTGACGTTCCCAAGCGAGGTAAATGGATCATTGGTAGGGGTGGGCCTCCGATTCGCTATAATCCATTCGAAATCGAACACGTGGCCCTGCTCGACTTCGCCAATGCTCATTCAGGAGAGAGGCTCCGTGACTTTGCTGGGCGGTATGGGTATCTGTCCCACCGCGGCTATTCCCGTCAGGGGCAAGTGAAGCGCCCAATAAGGAGTATCCGTCGCATCCTCTTGGATCGTGACCCCACAAAAACTCGGCTTGATCCGGAATATACCGTCCAGTACCTGGAGGGTGAGAGCGTCGATGAATTGGTCGCGTTGGCCAAACTGTTCAAAAAAGTCCTGGCCTCGACCTCCGAAAAACTGTCGCGCTCCCTATCTGACGACGTCGAAGATCTTCTCTCCCAGTACGGTAGCGATGTGTCATTCAACTTTAGCTTAGACTCCAAGCGCCGTATCCACCCGATAATTTCACCCGCAAGTCTGATTTCAGGACTGTTGGTCCAGCTGGCTCAATTGGCTGGTGGAAGCTCTTTCAGAACTTGTAGGCTAGCTCGTTGCGGAAGTTTGTTTGCTGCGGGAGGCCGTGGCGGACTGCGAGCAGACGCAAGATTCTGCTCGGCAGAACATCGGATCGAGCACAACAGCAGAAATCGGGCAAAAACCTTCGCGAAGCGACCGAGCTAGATCGTGGCAACCGAGTGCAGACAAACCCGGGCCGCGATCTAAGGCCATGGCGGATACTCCCTCCTCCATATTGCTCTGATAGCGCTTGCCTTTTTGATCCTGACCTTGAAATCTACGGTCAAAAGCTACGAAAGTAGAAACGATCAGTGAGATGCGTGATCAAGTTTGCGGTCTCCGTGGACACGGTTTTGCAGTTCTCTGGCGGGCATATCTCCTAGTCCCACCGCGTCCAGCTAAGTGCTGGAAAAAATGCACAAACCGGCGATGACTATACTCGTCGTCGCCTCTTGTCACGGGCAGTTCCGAGTAGTTGGGTAGCAAAAGCGGTAGCAAACCGTTCCGCTATCGTTCTGGCGTCCGCCAAAATGAAAACCCCGCCGGCGAACCGGACGGGTTTCGTTGCTTCGGGCTTGTTCGGGCTAGGACCCCGGGATTCTTCGGCAATGAACAGAGAGAACGTTCTGCAACTTGCTATCACGCTTGTGTTGGCGCCGGGCAAGATGGCTTCCGCAGGATGAAACGAAATACGTGCCAATGCTTTGGTCTATCGTGTGCATCGATGCCATCGTATTCGGCCTCTGAGAACACGATCGGCAGCAAATGAGTGAAGTAAGAGGCAGCCTCAGACTTGGAGACGAATGTCATGAGCGCTCTATTGCCGGCCCAACCGTCGCGCACTCCAAAGAGCGTGCCGCACAAGATACCGTCATCGGCAAGGCCATTGATGATGGCCGAAATAATCGCGGAACACTCGACGCGGGGCAAGAACGGAAGCACATGAATTGCGACGATGAGAGCGTAGGCAGCGGGCGGTATTGCTATACGCCGCACATCCTCGTGCATGGCGTTGAGGCATGGATGACCAAGTCTTGCAGCGAGTTTCGCCGTCAGCGGATCCGTGTCAACGGCGTCGACAGTCATTCCAGCCTGCAACAGGTGGCGCGTGTCGCTAAGGGCGCCGGCGCCGATATCGAGCGCACGGCCACACCGGAAGGGCATCGACTTAAGAGCGTCGACTACAAGTGGGTTCGGCTTCCGGTTCAAACGGAGCGAAGCATACGATTGCAATTGATCGCGGATCGACACGCTTCACCATGCTACGCGCAGGACGTTGCACCGCATTAATGCCGCTACAAGGGCCACCTTCTCGTCATCATCAAGGTTTCCGGGTAGTTCTCGTACGTAAAACGCGGAGGTCTGAGCCGCGAAGTTTAGAGCGGGTCGAGCAATTTCGTTAACGCTGATAAGCACGTCGCCTGCCTGACTCAGCAAATTTATCATCCCATCGGCGTCGCGTGTGACCAGCTCCCCAGCATCGTCGTTCATCACACGTTGGGTCGGTCTGATGCCGTTTGCGTCGTTCCAAAGATCAGGTGGAGGCGATCCGAAAAGTTGGATATAGCGTTCGCGAAACATGGACCACGACGCGGTTTCGATAGTTTTCTCCTCTGCAGACTTTGGTGCGTTGCTTGGGCAATGGTGGACATAGCTGCCGAAATAGCGTTGGCAAAAGTCTCCGTACTCCGTTGTGAAGAGGATGAATTGATGCCACGCTTCGTCGATGCGAAGCGAGTGCATCGACCATATTTTCGTGCGATCCGACCGAGTCAGAACAATATATCTTTTGACTTCGCGAAACAGCGCGTCTGCCTCTTCGGTCGTTTCTGCAACGTGATCCTTTAGAAGCTTTTCGATCAAGAATGGCGCCTCGTAGGAGAAGACGGGAAGCGAACCTTGATCGATCGGCGCGTTCGACATGTCTCGTTCTACACCTTTACCTTGCATATCGATTTGCAGACGCCGCATGGGGTGTAGCAGGTGGAGGAGCACGGGCTTTTACAGTCCTCCGCAGCCTGTCGCCAGTCAGCCACCCGCATCTGCAAGCGCCCCTTGGTTACGTCCACCATCCCAGCCCTTGCGTCGGCGCCGCTGAACGCACCGGCGCTTCCCTCAACCCTGTGGCTTCTTACCGACTCGGCGGTCTCCTGTAGACGGTGCGAGATTGATGCCTCGCTCCTGATCCACACAGCCTTGGCATCGAATGGAAAAATCGATTCCGGTATGTCGGCGACATAGATGATATCGCCCTCCGCAATCTCAATGGTCACCGAAAGGTCGCGAAGGCTTGGGTGGACTGTAACAAAACCTTCTCGCGACGATGGGCCGATGTAGCCCCAAAGCACTGTCGCCGTAGCGCCGCCGTTGGCGAGGAGCTTGCTTATCAGTGCGTTTTCTTTGATTGGCGCGGCGCTTGGAGTGTCACTAACCATGGGCGAACCCCCTGTTAGCCTAAGCTATTTTTAATTCTACGCCGGCTAGAATGTGGACGCAAGACAATCCCAGATAAGAACGCTTGCAACACCCGTTCGATGATCGATTGCGAAATACCGCAAGGAACTCCGCCCGCTACCTGACGGCTCAGAAAGCTCCTGATTGATCGCCGGTCCACGTCGCCCCTCCCCGCAGCGAAGTGAGCCGCCGTGGTCCGAAGATCCGGTCGTAGCCCCCGAGACGCCTAGGCGAAGCCTCATCATTAGCAATCGGATCAAGCGCGTTGACCGCCTCCTCGTGTCAGTGGGTCGTTTAGCGCCATCGTCCGCTAGCATGTCGGGAGACAATCCGCTCTTCGAATCTGTTTTGCAATGCGGCCGACGCACGAGGAATGCCCGGGGCGTTGCCGCGTCCCTCGTTATCGCCGCCGAAGCACTGACAGCGGATAAGCAAGAAAATCGGATTGGCGACGGTGACTGTATTGGCGCGAACTCCGTGAGTGCTTCCGCTATCCGCAGCGCACTCGAGCCGATCGAGCTATTCGCGAGCCGGTCGCGTCTTCGAGTGGAGCGTCCGCCGCGCCCTGATGGGCGAAAGCAGCCTGCCCCTCGAGCGCGGCGAGCTACGTGGAGCTGGCCGAAAACTACGGTCGAGAGGCCGCTAAACTAGCCGTGGTTAGGACCGTAGATTGCTCGCGACGCAGACAGAATATGCAAGTAATCGCAGCAAGGTTGACCGGACACCCCTTCCGCCAATATGTTATATCGCTGTCCTCTGTTCGCAGTTCTTCGAAGTCCCCCGCAAAATCAATGACTTGCGCCAGAGAACTGGACTTCGCAATTCGCCGGTATTCTTGCCATCTCGAGAGCACCTATTGAATGGCGCGCGGAGCGCTGTGCAATATGGACCGCGCGACCTCGGATGCGCCGGTGAGGATGATCTGCACGCCGATGCAGAGCAGCAGGAATGCTGACAGCTTCGTCACCACGCTGGTGCCCTCCTCGCCGAACAGGCGCGCCATTGCGCTCGATTTCCGGTAGGCGTGGTAGATTGCTGCAGTCACGGCGAACGCCACCAGGAGCGAAACGATCGATGACTGGAACATCGCATCGAGGCTGCTGGTCCGGCTGATCCCGATCGCGATGGCTGTCGCGATCGTTCCCGGCCCGGTCGTCAGCGGAATTGTAAGAGGAAAGAAGGCCATGCGCTTCATGGTCGTATGATCGGGGGCCGAGACCTCGTGAGGTCCGGCCGAGCCCGAGGGCGCGTGGAGCATGGACCAGCCTGTCGCTGCGACCACGAGGCCACCGGCAATCCGGAGCGCCGGGATTGTCACGCCGAAGGATCTGGCTGCCCAGAAACAGCGACACCAAGAGGACCACGAAGGCATATCCGGCAACCCGCAGCGCAAGGCTCGCGCGCTCGTCTTCAGAAAGACCTCTCGTCTTGTCGAGGAAGATGAAGGCCAGTCCGTAGGGATTGATGATCGCGAACAGCGCGCCGAAGCCGAACAGGAAATCGGCAACGAGCCCCGATGTGGCGATATCACGCATGCTGCGCCCGCTCTCTTCGGCTTACGGCCATGTGAAGCCGGGCGCTTTGAAATCGGCCAGATGGTCGAACGCGTTGCGCAGAACCTCGAACAGCTCGGCCACCGACCAGCTGTTGACGACACGAACCGGCATGCCGACGAAGAACCGAGGCATCATCCGATGAAACCGGATCTCACTTGCCCTTGCCGGGTGATCGCTCAAGACGCGATCGCTGCGCGCGCATGCGCTTGATCTCGTCCCTGAGCGCCTCGGCTTTTTCGTCTCGTTGCTCGCTCGCCGTTTCCAAGGGTTCGTCGCGAAGCAACTTCTGGAGTGCCTTTTCGACAGAAAGCTTGTTGGTCTCGGCCATACCAGACCTTTCTGACGCTACCGCGCCCGTCAGTACCGTGGTTGCTGTCTCAGCTCTTCGGACCGAACATGCCGCCAGCCGCCTTCATCGCCGCCTCACCCATGGTCTTGGTCTGGTCGGTCAGGGCCCGCATCTGGTCCTGGAAGAAATCGGCTTGAAGCTTGAGCGCGTCCTGTGCGTCCTTGGCGTGGATCAGCTTGTCGCTGAGGTCCAGGGTCGCTGTGACATTGCGCTGCATGAAACTGCAAAACTCCTTCGCATGGTTCGCGATCGGCAGTGGCGACGAACTGATCCCCTTCTCCAGCATCTCGAAATAGTCGGCGTTGGCCTTGCGCAGGCGGCCAAGTGCCTCGGTCAGCGCCGCACGGACGTTCTCTGCGGATAGATTGATCTCTGGCATGACGTTTCTCCCTTCAGGCGTTAGCGGTTACACGGTAATTCCGCCGAACCAGGCGCCGAAATAGCCGGCGTAGAGCGCCGGTACTTCGAGATTCATCGAGTGTCCGATGCGAGGCACGATCACGAGACGGCAATCCGGCATCGCATCGGCCATGGCGCGAAGATCGGCTGGCTGAATCCAGCCGTCCCATTCGCCCCATAGCACCAGATGCGGATGCTTCAGCTCCGGCATGCGGCGCTCGAGCTCTCTGCTCTCTCTTTCCTTCGTCAGGTTGACCGGCGTTCCGATCCAGATGCCCTCGGAGACGCCAAAGGTCTGCTCGATGATGCGGTCGAACAACGCCTGGATGTCCTTCAATCCCTCTCGAAATCGAGGCACGGCGTTCGGCGCCATGCTCTCGGGCACGAATAGCGAGGACGCCGCGGTCGCCATGATCGTTCGTGTCAGGTCCTTGCTCGCCATCATCGCCCGAAACAGGCCGATCTGGTCGGCATTGAAAGCCATGCCGAGCGGCGTCACCGGATCGAGTGCGAACACGCGCCCGAAACGCTGCGGCTGCATCAAGAGCATGCGGGCGGCGATGATGCCGCCAGTCGAATGCGTCGCGAGATGGCAATAGCCGATGTCGAGCATATCGAGTGCTGCCAGCATGTCCTCGGCATGCTGCTGCATCGAGTAGTTCGAATAATCGGCGGCAGCTTTCGGCCGGTCGCTGTCCCCGCAGCCGCGCCAGTCAATGGCGATGACGCGCAGGCCCGTTGGAAACAAGGGCGCAGCCAGCTCGATCCAGTCCTTGCTGGCGAGATTGCCATGGATGAAGACGACGGTGACGTCGCCCTGCCCCCACTCCCGCCAGCCGAGCTGTATCTCACCGGCCTGCACCCGCGGCATCAGACCATCCTATTTGTTCAATCCTGCCGTGGGGGCTGCGCCGGGCGGCGTCGGAGCCACCGGAATCGCCGATGCCACTGCGCCCTTGATCATGCGATCGGTGCCGAGCGGCGACGAGGTGTCGACCCGTCCCTTGGTCACGAAGTCGACGACGTCTGCTGAATATTCCACCGGATTATCGGTATGGATGAAGTGCCCGGTCTCCGGATAGATTTTCAGCATCGGCCGGTTGCCCGCATTGGTCATGCGCGTCATGAACGGCGTGATGACGTCGCGTCCGAGATCGGTCAGCCCGTTGAAAGCGGGCGTCGGGATGAACGGCTCCTTGTCACCGAAAGCGAGGAAGATCGGCGCCTTGATCTGGGCGACCCGCTCGTAAAGGTTCTTCGGATCATCCTGCTGGAGCTCGGCCCCGATCGTGTAGATGTCGAAGATGAAGACGTTGCACCACTGTTCGAGCTCCTTGGGGTTGCCCTTGGTAAGCCCGACCCGCTGCTCGGTATGGAAGCGCGCATATTCGCTGTCGCTGAAGAAGTAGCCGCTCTTCGCCGCCGACACCACGCCGGTGTCGGGGTCGCGCTTCCTGAAGTAGAAGAAGTCACGAATGCTCTGCTCGTCGCGGGCCTTCTCCGCCGCCAGGATGCCGGTCTGGTCCCAGATCTGCTTCCACTTGTCGAAGTCGCGACCGAGTCCCGGTTGGAACAGAGGTGCCTTCTTGTCTTTCGCGATCGTAATGTCGCGCGGGTATTCCTCGAGTCCGGATGGTGCTTCGAGCGCAAGGCCCTGCACCGCATCCGGCCAGGTCAGGGCATACCCCGTGACGAACTGACCGCCCAGCGAGTGGCCGAGATAATAGGCTTTCTTGACGCCAAGCTGATTTACGACGAGGTCGTAGATGACCTCGCGCATATCCTGCATGGTGCGCGCCGGGCTCCTATCGAGATTACCGGGCCCGGACATGCCGTAGTTCGGCAAGTCCGGCACGATCACACGCAAGCCGCTCCGCAGCGCATATTGCATGATGTTGCCGTAGTGCCCGCCGAATGCGCCCTTGCCGTGGATGATGACGAGGACCTTGGGATCCTTGTCGGTGCCGGCATACTCATCCATGTAACCAATCTGCCAGGTGTTGCCGATCTTGTCCTTGGTGTTGGCGTATTTGACCGGATAGGGATAGGTCACGAAGTCCTTCCAGAAGGACTTTCCCGGATCGATGTTTTCGGCGACGCCCGGTACGCGATAATTCTTGTCGACGAACATCCCCGCGCGATCGAGAGCCGCGACGTCATCCATGAAAGCGACGAACTTCGGATCGTTCTTTCGCTGGTTGATGATCGGGAACACGCCGTAATGGGCGACCGGGCTCTCTTGCGCGATCAGGTCCGCGCCTGGCACGCGATCGACGGCCTTCTGGGCCAGCTTGAAGTTCAGCCAGAGATCGTTGGTGATGTGCATCACCAGTGTGCGCGCCTGGATGCGGCCGAGATAGGGATTGACGTTATGGGTCTCGCCGACCCGGTTGCGCCAGACGAGGTCGACTGCGTCATAGAGCTTGGCACGGTTGGTGACGCTCAGACCGGCCTTCTCGTTCGGCGGATCCCAGTAGAATATCTCGGGCTGGACCGCGGCCCAGTTCTGGGTCGTGCGGAAGCCGAAGTCGTAGCCCGTCATGCCCAGGATCGACCAGCCGAACGCCACACCCGGCATAGGGTGCTTCTCCTTGGGCAGATTGTAGTAGTCACCCTTGGTCGCCTGCCAAACCGGATCGCCCTCGATCGCGGCCGTCATCATCTGGAAGGTCCAGTTGCCGACGGGGTCTTCACCGTCCGACTGCGTGGTGCCGCCGATCGGCATCAGGGCGCCGATATATTCGGGATGCATGACCCCCCACACGTAGGTCTGGGTGCCGCCCATGGAGACGCCCGTGACAAGCGCGACGCGCGCCACCTTCAACTCGTCGCGCAGCAGGCGGTAGTTCGCCTGCACCATGTCGTAGTAGCTGTACTGCGGAAACTTGATGCCGAGGCCGTCGGACGGTTTGCTTGCGCCCCACGTGCCCAGCGGGTCGACCATGATGACGTAGTAGCGGTCGGTGTCGATCGGCCGTCCGGGGCCGATGATCGGGACGCCGCCCGACAGGGCCGCGCCCTTGACCCACTGTTCGTACATATCGGTGGAATCGCCGGAATAATAGGAATTGATCACGACCGCGTTGGTGATCTCACCGACGGCATTGCGCCGCGCGTTGCCGACCGCGATGTATCCGGTACGCAGCTTGCCTGCCCCGAGCGATTCCAGCGTCACGCCGCCCTCGCCGCCATTCTCCCATTTGGAGGGATTGGCCAGGTCGTACTTGCCGCCAAGCCGGAAGTTCGCGATCTCATAGGTCTTTTTGAGCCCGTCATGCTGCATCTGCGACGAGCGTCGCGTGAACGGCTGGGCGACCGCGAGCGCGGTGCCGACCAGCAACAGGATCAGGCTGACGAAGCAACGCTTGAGTGCGCTTCTCCCGTTCATGACGAACTCCCTCCTGGCGGTATTTTGCGCGAACGCTAGGCTGGACCTCCTCCTGAGGTTTGATTTAGCTCAATGGAATCCTCAGGCCTGCGTTGAGGATCGTAGTCATCGTCACGCTGGCCGGTCCCCGCAATGCCTTTCCTCAGTCATGGCTCATATCGTATCCGCTATGAGCTCGACGGACCGGCGAATGCGCCTGCCTATGTGCTCGTCAACGGTCTCACGCAGTATTCCGAGCTTTGGGGCACGTATCGCGACACGCTGATCGCACGTCGGTTCCGGGTCGCTACGTTCGACCTGCTCGGCCAGGGCGTCTCCGATAAGCCCGCGCTGTTCATCGATCAGGACGACCACATCGCGGTGCTGCATCGCCTGATCGGCGAACTTGGAGACGGTCCGGTCTTCCTCAGTGGCATCAGTTTCGGTGGCTTGATCGCGCTGCGCTATGCCATCGAGCATGGCGCGCGGCTGTCGGGCCTTGTGCCGATGAGCTGCTTTTCCGAGCTTTCGCCACAACTGCTATTGATCGGCAACGCCTTGCGCACCGGCCTCATTCTGGGTGGCACCGGCTATCTCCAGGATCTGTTGCTGCCGATGAACTTGTCCGACCAGTGGCTGAAGCCGCTGCTGGACAAACTCGACAGCGTCAAGCGGCAGGGTTGGCTGGTCAACGACGTCTACGCCCTTCAGAACCTGATGGAGTCCTTCCTCGACTTCAAGCCGCTGACGCCGCAGCTCTCCTCGATATCCGTCCCGACCATGATCCTGAACGGCGAGTTCGACTTCCTCACGCCGCGGGCGCTGCACGAGACGTTGCGTGTGGAAATTCCCGACAGTGCGCTCGTCATCATCCCGAGGGCCTATCACGCCTTCACGCTCGAAAAGGCTGCATTAACAGCCGACCTGCTGGCGCGCTTCGCCGAGGACGTGTTGGCTGGCCGCTGGCAGGGCAACAAGCAGGTCCTGATCGCGCCGGAAGATGCTGGCGGAGACTTTTCGCCGTTTCCCGCCGGCTATGACCATCTGCGCGCGATCCCGGTGCAGAGGCCAGCAACATGAGCGCGTTCTTCGGACCGCTGCAAGCCGACGGGCGCGTGCCGCCGCGCCAGCAGACGCGGGTCGCCGCGTTCCTGGTTTCTGCGCATGGTGCGCTGGCACGGCAATTCGCGGTCGCCCTGCCCGCGAGATTCGATGCCGCCTGGCAGACCGAATTGAACGCGCAGTTCTATCGCGAGAGCGAGATCGTCTCGCTTCTCGTGCGCGCGACCGCCTGGGTCCCGGACCTCGCGCTGGGCCCCATGGCGGCATCCTGGGAGATGGCCTGGCTCCCCGCCCCGATCGAAGGCATCGCGGATCACGCCCGCGCGCAGACCATTCACCTCGCGACGCTCGCGCATGCAGTTCATGCCGGGATCCGGCCGGCGGCCCTGCTGCCGACGGAAGCGAACGCGAACGATCCCTTCGTGATGGCGCTGCGCCGCATCGAGTTCGAAAGCGGCCGGCTGTTGCAGGCGCAGATCCTGTTCCTGAAGGGCCCGGACCTCTTACCTTTCCGGGATGCCATCAGCGCGACGCTCGAACGGCGGCACGCCGAGGTACGCAGGCTCTGGCACGAGACCCTTGCAGGCGTCGGCGTTGGCCTGCGCGAATGACCCGGCAACCTTGACGCAGATCAAAGCCGAGAGTCTGCCCGCCCCCAACATCGATCCAGTATTCACCTGCGCCTGCCGACCGGAGTTCCGCCCATGAAGGCCGTTTCCGTCGAAGAAGCCGTTGCGATGATCCCGGCCGGTGCGAGCGTCATGGTCGGCGGCTTCATGGGCGTCGGATCCCCGGAGCGCCTGCTTGACGAACTCGTGCGGCAGAACAAGACCGGCCTGTCTCTGATCTGCAATGACGCAGCCACCCCCGGCAAAGGCGTCGGCAAGCTGTTCGACGCAACGCTGGTCTCAAGGCTGACGGCAACGCATATCGGCCTCAATCCGAAAGCGCAGCAGCAGATGCTCGCGAACCAGATCGCCGTCGATCTCGTGCCGCAAGGCACCTTCGTCGAACGCATCCGCGCAGGCGGATGCGGCCTCGGCGGCGTGCTGACGCCGACGGGCGTCGGAACGCTGGTTGCCGAGGGCAAGCGTCAGATCGAGGTGGATGGCAAGCCGTTCCTGCTGGAGACGGCATTGCGGGCGCAGTACGCGCTGGTTCACGCGTTTCTCGCCGACTATTTCGGCAATCTCGCTTACGCACTGACCTCCCGCAACTTCAACCCGGTCATGGCGATGGCCGCCGACACGGTCATCGTCACTGCAGAGAACATCGTGCCCGTTGGTGTCATCGCGCCCGATCACGTCGTGACCCCGGCGCCGCTCGTCGATTACCTCATTACCAACGGGTGAGATCATGGACCCGCAGATCATCATCGCCCGACGCGTCGCCAGGGAGTTGAAGAGCGGAAACCTCGTCAATCTCGGCATCGGCATTCCAACCTTGGTCGCGAATTACGTTCCGGCCGATTTGAAAGTCTTCTTTCAGTCGGAGAACGGACTGATCGGCACCGGGCCGATTCCCGAACAAGGCCTGGCGCATCCGACACTGACAGACGCCGGCGGCCGCCCTATCAGCGCGCTGCCGGGGGCGGCGACCTTCGACAGCGCGATGTCGTTCGGACTGATCCGCGGCGGCCATGTCGACGTCACCGTGCTCGGCGGCCTCCAGGTCGATGCGCATGGGCTTCTCGCCAACTGGATGATCCCGGGCAAGATGGTCCCCGGCATGGGCGGAGCGATGGACCTCGTCAGCGGCGCCAAACGGGTCATCGTCGCCATGCAACATGCCGCGAAGGGCAAGTCGAAGATCGTCAAGACATGCAACTTGCCTCTGACCTCGGCGCGCCCGGTACATCTGGTCGTGACCGACATGGCGGTTATCGGTTTTGCGGACGGCAAGGCGACGCTGCTCGAGACCGCTCCAGGTGTCAGCGTTGGCGAGGTTATGGCGGTGACAGAGGCCGAATTGGACGTTCCTGACAACATCCCTGAAATGGCGATCTGACGAGGTCACGACCATGTGGATATTCAGTGACTTCAACGAGATCAAATCCGCGGTCGGCACCGAGATCGGCGCGAGCGACTGGATCGAAGTGACCCAGGATCGGATCAATAAATTCGCCGAAGCAACCTGTGACGAGCAATGGATCCATGTCGACCAGGACCGCGCCAGGAAGGAAGCGCCCGGCGGCACCACCATCGCTCACGGCCTGCTGTCGCTCTCGCTTGCTCCACTGTTCATTCGATCGGTGATGGGCTTGAAAGGGCTGCGCAACACGCTGAATTATGGCGCGGATCGCATCCGGTATCTGGCGCCGGTGCCGGCGGGCTCAAAGCTCCGCGGTAGGGTCACGGTCGCTGAGACCGAGGACGTGCCGCCAGACGGCTTGCGCGTCAACTATCATCTCGTGATCGAGATCGAGGGCGGCAAGAAGCCCGCTTGCGTCGCCGAGCTGATCGCCCTGCACTATCGCTGAGTGCGCTCAGTCGATGATGTGATACCCGCCATCGATATAGAGAACGCCCCCGGTGATCAGCTTGGCGCCATCGAGCGCCAGGAACGCGGTGGCATTGCCGACGTCGTCGATGCTGACCAGGCTGCGCGCCGGCGCTTTTGACTGCGCCTTGTCCATGAGCTCGTCGAACTCCGGGATACCCGACGCCGCGCGCGTGGCGAGCGGGCCGGGCGAGATCGCGTGCACGCGGATCCCCCTTGGGCCAAGTTCGGCGGCCGCGTAGCGGACGGCCGCTTCAAGCGCCGCTTTCGCCACGCCCATGATATTGTAGTTCTCCACCACCATCTGGCTTCCATAATAGGTCATGGTGAACATCGTGCCGCCGTTCTTCATCAGCGGCTCGGCGAGATGCGCCATGCGCAGGAATGACCAGCAAGAGACGTCCATCGTCTTGAGGAAGCCATCGCGGCCGACGTCTACCACGCGGCCATGGAGCGCCTCCTTCGGCGAGAAGGCGATCGAATGCAGCAGGAAATCGAGCTGTCCCCATTCCTTCGTAATCCGCTCGAACACCGCCTCGGTCTGCCCCTCCGTCATCACGTCCAGCGGCATGAAGATCGGCGCTTCCAGCGCCTGCGCGAGCGGCTCGACGTGTTTCTTGGCGCGATCGTTGAGGTAGGTGACGGCCAGATCGGCCCCAAGCGCACGAAATGCCCTCGCGCACCCCCAGGCGATGGACTGGTCGTTCGCGATGCCGACGACGAGGCCCTTCTTGCCCTTCAGGGCAACCTTTGCATCCGGGAACACGGGGATCATGACACCCTCTCTTGCCTTGGATTAGTCGATTGTCCGTTCATCAACAGCGACAGCGTATGCTGTGCGATCATCAGTTCTTCGTCGGTTGGCACGACGTAGACGGGGATGCGGCTGTCGGAACGCGAGATCAGCCTGGAATTGCGCGCGTTCTCGACGGGATCGAGCGTGCCGCCGAGCCATCCGAGCTGCTCGACCACGCGCGCGCGAATGTTCGCCGAATTCTCGCCGATCCCGGCCGTGAAGACGAAGGCGTCGAGGCCCTGCAAGGCGGCCGCGAGCATGCCGGCGCTGAGACCGATCCGGTAGACGAAATAGTCGACCGCGAGCTTCGCCTTGGGGTCGGCGCTTGCCTCCAACTCGCGCATGTCATTGCTGACGCCGGAGAGCCCCTTCAATCCGCAGTCGCGATAAAGGAAGTTCTGCACATTTGAGGCCGACATCCCTTTCTCGGAGATAAGGTAGATCACGACCCCGGGATCAATCTGCCCTGGACGCGTTCCCATCGGCAGACCATCGAGCGCTGTGAAACCCATGGTGCTCTCGACGCTGCGCCCGTCCTTGAGCGCGCACATCGACGCGCCGCTGCCGAGATGGGCAACGATCACCCGCCGCTTCGCGATATCGGGCGCCAGGCGCGGCAGCGTCCGGGCGATATATTCGTAGGACAGCCCATGAAAGCCATAGCGCCTGACACCCTCGGCATGAAGTTGATGCGGAATAGCATAGTGGTCGGCAACGGCATCATGCGTGCGGTGAAATGCGGTGTCGAAGCAGGCAACCTGTGGCAGCGTCGGGAAGTTCGCCAGCAGCGAACGGATCGGCGCCAGATTGTGGGGCTGGTGCAACGGCGCCAGGGTCACAAATCGTTCGAGACGGGACACGACGCCGTGGTCGATCAGTACCGGCCGCGAATAGTCCGGCCCACCATGCACGACCCGGTGACCGACCGCGATCGGGGTGACGCGAAGTTCGTCCCGCAGCCAGTCGCCGGCAACGGCCATCGCCGCCGGAACATCAGGCACAGCCTCGATCGGATAGGCCCGATCGGCCATCGGATCGCCGCTCGGGCCACTTGCCCGCAGACGCGGTCGGCTGCCGATACCGTCCATCTGTCCCTTGATCTGACGACGAAGCGCACCGTCGCCTTCGATCGCATAGACCTGAAACTTCACACTGGACGAGCCGGCATTGACGACGAGGATCGTATCCATGGCGATCACGCGGCAACCGTCGGCGCCTTCTGGCGCCGGGCATGAGCATAGAGCGCGGCGACCGCACAGGACGCCATCCGCGAACGTGGCGAATCCGCGCGCGAGGTCAGCACGACGGGCACGCGCGCACCGAGCACGATGCCGGCGCCATCGGCCTTGGCGAAATAGGCGAGGTTCTTGGCGAGCATGTTGCCGGACTCGAGGTCCGGAACCATTAGGATCTGGGCGCGGCCGGCGACCTCGGATGTGATGCCCTTGATCCGCGCAGCTTCCAGATCGATGGCATTGTCGAAAGCCAGCGGGCCGTCGAGGATGCCGCCGGTGATCTGGCCGCGATCGGCCATCTTGCATAGGGCCGCGGCTTCGATGGTCGAGGGGATTTTCGAGGTCACGGTCTCGACGGCAGACAGAATCGCCACCCGCGGCTTCTTGCCGAACCCTGCCTGGTTGTAGAGGTCGATCGCGTTCTGAATGATGTCGCGTTTGGCGTCGAGATCGGGGAAGATGTTGATCGCCGCATCCGTCACGAAGATGGTCTCTGCATAGGCAGGCACATCCATCACGAAGACATGGCTGATACGTCGGTCGGTGCGTAAGCCACCGGTCTTGGCCGTGACGGCGCGCATCAATTCGTCGGTGTGCAGACTGCCCTTCATCAACAGCTCGCCTTTGGCGGCATGGATGAGCTCGACGCCCTTGGCCGCAGATTCGTCGCTGTGCGCGGCATCAACGATCTCGAAACCGGACACATCGAGATCGCACCGGGCGGCAGTATCCCTGATCTTCCGCTCGGGCCCGACGAGCACTGGCCGGATAATGCCAGCGCTTGCGCTATCGACGGCGCCGCGCAGCGAGGTCTCGTCGCAAGGATGCACCACGATGGTCGGCGTTGGCGGCGCACCCTTCGCCGCCGCGATTAAGCGGTCGTACTTGCTACCGGGCTGGGTTTGCGTCGTGTCGGCCGACATGATGTCACTCCCGATCCTGCCAATCCGCGTTACGACGCCCGTGCCTTGGGATCGAATGGGGCGACGTTCGATGTCAACTCCCCCTCTCCGTCCAGACCAAAAAGCGCGGCGACGCGCTTCAGGCGATTGGCCCGCTCGCCGGTGATGTCCGCACTCGCCGACAGCACCTCGCACATCGCCGAGAAGGCCGCACGCCGCTGGTTGGTGTCGTCGGGCAACAATTTCGGGATCGCGGCGAGAGCACCTTCGCGATCAAGAAGCAGTATGAAGAACTGCTCACGCACCAGCTTCTTGAATTCCGACAGCGTCATGCGGGCGCCGGTATGGTCACGCCGAACCTGCCGCAACGCCTCGATGCTGCGCTCATCCACCATGCCGCGTGCGGAGCCAACATAGAGCAGCGCGCGGAGGGCCGCTTCGCGGAGCCCGCCCTCACCGATGTGCGATTTAAGCTCGGCGATCCGCGCCGCGAGCATGGCGCGATGCTCCGGCGACATCTCCCGGCGGCGCGAGGGCACCGAATTGGGGTCGACGCCGACCGCGGCCTGGAGCAACGGCGAGCCGTAGAGGTTGAGGAAGACGATCTCGCTCACCGCCTCCTGCGTGTCGCGCCAGCTATCCAGCGCGTGGACGATCTGCTTCGACATCTGTTCCTGAAATGCCAGGAATGGATTGTCCTTTGAAACCGGCTTGCGGTTCGTCTCGACACGATCGGCCGCCGACTTGACCGTGGACATCCAAGGGTTCTGGCTGCTGAACGCCTCGTATTGCAGCCGCAGCGGATGCATGTTGCGGGCCCATTCCGCGAGTTGGGGCGTCACCATGCCCTTCACCCACGGCCGCATGAATTTCCGATAAGCAGCGAGATTGAGCTCCGAGACACGCTTGGCCGCAGCAAAGCGCCGCTCGTCCTCGGGCGAATTTCCGCCCATCGCGCGGATATCATCCAGCGTGCGGGCCTCGCACCGCATCACCCACTGGCCTGCCGCAAGATCCGCATTGAGCGTTTCGTTGCCACGGGCCTCGAACGTGGCCTCGTAGAGTCCTGGCGGCAGCACGTCGATCAGGTCGATGTTGCTGGAGAACTCAGCATGCTCCTTCTTCGCCACACCCCCGGATACGAAGATGCCGAGATGACCGATACTCTCGTGAACGGTATAGACAATGGTCTGGCCATAGGCTCTGATCTCGTCGACGTCGGCGTAGCAGTCGAGGATCCAGTCCAACGCCTGCTGCGGCGGGGTGACATTGTCGCCCTTGGAGCAGAACACCACGATCGGCGAGCGAATGTTGCGCAAGTCGACCTTGCCGCCGTCGGACATCTCGATCTTGCCGGCTGCGAGATTGTTGCCGATGAAGAGCTCGTCGACGATGAACTGGATTTCCTCGGCATTGAGATTGACGTGTCCGCCCCACCAGCGCTCGAAATCGAGATAGCGTTCCGCCTCGCTATCGACCTTGGAGTAGACGTTGTACTGCTTGGTCCAGAGCGTATTCGACGGGTTCTGGTTCTCGAAATTCTGCACCAGCCAGGCGCCGTCGAACTTGCCGGCGCCGAGATCGCTCGTGAGCGCCGTGAGCCAGCTTCCGCCCAGCAGACCGCCGGAATAACGCATTGGGTATTTGCCATGCACGCCTGCCCAGTAGGCCAGCGGCGCACCGGCGATGATCAGCGGCCCGAATAATTCCGGCCGCAGCGACGCCAGGATCATGACGGCCCAACCGGCCTGACAATTGCCGATCACGCAGGGCTTTCCGTCGGCGTCCGGATGACGGCTGATGACTGTCTCGATAAAGATGGCTTCCGCGCGCGCAATGCGTTCGATGGTCTGCCCGGGCATCGGCTCCGGAAGGAAGCCGATGAAGTAGCAGGGATGCCCCGCCTTCATGGCGACGCCGATCTCGCTATCGGCCTTGAAGCCGCCGATGCCGGGTCCATGGCCGGCGCGCGGATCGACCACGACGAACGGACGCCGGCTCATGTCGATCTCAACATCCTTCGGCGGAATGATGCGCACCAGCGCGTAGTTGACGGGCTCGTCCAGCTTCCGGCCGTCCGTGATTAATTCAGCGGCATATTGCAGGACATGCGGAGCGGTCTGGGCGACGTGCTCGCGATACTGGTCGCCGCGCTGGCGCATGATGTCGAGGAACAGGACGCTGCGCTGTCCCGCATCGACCATGTATTCCACGGCCGAGGCGACCAGCCCCGACATCGGGCCATCAGGCAGCTTTAAGTCTTTGATCGCCATGTTCAAGTCTTTGATCGCCATGTTCGACCTCGTCATCGCGCGAGGTCATTCAAAATGGTCGGCGGTGGCTGACGTTGATTTAGGTCAACGGTTAGCAACGGTGTTCGCGTCAATCGGGATCGACCAACTGCCCCGCTGGGGCGCGCCGCAATCGGGCCGCGGGAGAACTTAAGTGCCGGATGCCGCAAATTATAGCCGCCAGGAGAGACTACGCGACGGACGATTGGTCGATATCCGGGCGCTTCGTCCCGAGGACGAGTCCGACATGCTCGCCGCGCTCGAGGAGACAAGCGCTCAATCGCTCCAACGCCGGTTCTTTGTGCCGAAACGCCACTTTTCCGAACGGGAGCGCGCTTTCTTCATGGAACCCGATTTTAGGAACCATGTGGCGCTCGTCGCGTGTACGAAAGACGAAGGCCGCAGCACGATCATCGGCGGTGGCCGCTATATCATGTTCGAGCCTGGACGGGCCGAGACGGCTTTCGTCGTGATCGATGCCTGGCAGGGACGTGGCGTTGGCGGGCTGCTCACGCGCCATCTGATCGCTATCGCCCGTGAGGCCGGATTGACGGAGCTGATCGCCGAAGTACTACCGGAGAACGCAGCGATGCTCCGCGTCTTCAACAAGTTCGGCTTCAAGCCCACAACGATCCGCGAACCCGGTGTAGTTCACATGGCATTGAATCTGACCTAATACGCGGCCGGCACGAGAGCTCCAGCATCGAGAGAAATGGCGGCGGCGCGTCGCGCCACCGTCCGTTGGTACAGGCACCTGCAGGCGCTCGCCCTCAGCCCAGGCCTGAATTTTCCGCCGCACGCGATCTGTCAGGCGAGCGTCAGCCTGTTCCTCTAGCTTCGCAACATGTCGGCTGCCGACACACGCAGCCTTCTCAGCAATCCCGGACACTGGCGACACCTCCCAGGGCGTCGCTGGTTGCGAGGCCCGGTTGGATTCGCCTCCATTTCCGGGCCTCGTTTGCTGCCACAAAAGAAAACGGCGCCCCCAAAGGGAGCGCCGCGCGAGACTCTTTGTAGCTGCGTTGGCTCAGTAGCCGCAGGACGCGCAGCCCATCTGCACTGGCGCGTAATAGGAATACCCGGGCGAAACCATCTCGACGCGCTGGCGCGTGGCGTATTGCGGCGGGATGCGTTCGTACTGGACGCTCGGCGGCGCAACCATCACGGTCTGCGGCACCATCACGGTGCGGTACTGCGCCGGCGTGCGGTGCGCGACGGTCGCGCCGGGAGAAACCATCACGGTCTCGTCGACGGTGCGGTATTGCGGCTGCACGTATTGCTGCTGGTAGCAGGTCTGGCACGGCGGCGGCGCGTAGCAATTGTAGCAGCCGGCGGAGGCCGCGCTCGTCATGGAAATCGCGGCGACGACCGTTGAGAAAACGACAGCGAGAGTACGAGACATTGTGGTGGAGCCCCAGTTGCCCAAAATGGATTTGCGAAGGTCGCGAGCAATATACGCTGCAACATGCCGAGCTGCCGAACTTCGTCGAGCATCCTTAATGCGAACGGCCGGCTTTCGCCGGCCGTTCAGAGCTTGTTGACCATGCGCGCGAGGCGCGGACGGTGCCGCGCTTACTTCGAGCGACGCTTCACCTCACGCACCGCGCCGCGCGCGGCGCTGGTGGTGAGCGCAGCGTAAGCTTGCAACGCGGTCGAGACGTTGCGCTTGCGGCCCGTCGCCTGCCAGGCGGCGTCGCCCTTCGCCTCTTCCGCGGCACGACGCTTGGCGAGCTCCTCGTCGGAGACCTCCAGCGTGATGCTGCGGTTCGGGATGTCGATGGCGATGCGGTCGCCGGTTCGCACGAGCCCGATGTTGCCGCCTTCGGCCGCTTCCGGCGACAAATGGCCGATCGACAGGCCAGACGAGCCGCCGGAGAAGCGGCCGTCAGTGACGAGCGCGCAGGCTTTGCCGAGGCCCATCGATTTCAGATAGCTCGTCGGATACAGCATCTCCTGCATGCCGGGGCCGCCGCGCGGACCTTCGTAGATGATGACCACGATCTCGCCGGCGACGACCTTGCCGCCCAGGATGCCTTCCACTGCGGCGTCCTGGCTCTCGAACACGCGCGCGGGGCCGGAGAACTTCAGGATCGAGGCATCGACGCCGGCGGTCTTCACGATGCAGCCGTCCTGCGCGAGGTTGCCGTAGAGCACGGCGAGACCGCCATCCTTGCTGAAGGCATGCTCGAGGCTGCGGACCACACCCTTCTCGCGATCGCTATCGAGCTCGTCGTAACGGCGCTCCTGGCTGAAGGCGACCTGGGTCGGAATGCCGCCGGGCGAAGCGCGGAAGAACGTGCGGACAGACTCGCTCTTGGAGCGCTTGATGTCCCAGCGCTCCAGCGCGTCGTTCATGGTCGGCGCATGCACGGTCGACACCGAGGTGTCGATCAGGCCGGCGCGATCGAGCTCACCCAGAATGCCCATGATGCCGCCGGCGCGATGCACGTCCTCGACATGGACGTCGGCGACCGACGGCGCGACCTTGCAGAGCAC
Organism: Bradyrhizobium sp. Unk1; assembly: GCF_059512345.1. Classification (NCBI taxonomy): domain Bacteria; kingdom Pseudomonadati; phylum Pseudomonadota; class Alphaproteobacteria; order Hyphomicrobiales; family Nitrobacteraceae; genus Bradyrhizobium; species Bradyrhizobium sp. Unk1. Next base: position 28,711 of record NZ_JCAMOP010000048.1, on the reverse strand, counting down.
GGGCACGCGGCGCGACAGCCGGTCAATGTCCTGCATGGTGAACTCGACCTGCCCTTCATGGGCCGCCGCCAGCAGATGCAGCACGGTGTTGGTCGAGCCGCCCATGGCGATGTCCAGCGTCATCGCGTTCTCGAACGCCTTGAAGTTGGCGACGTTGCGCGGCAGCACGGAGGCATCGTCCTGCTCGTAATAGCGGCGGACGAGATCGACGATGGTGTGGCCGGCCTCGACGAACAGGCGCTTGCGGTCGGCATGGGTGGCGACCACGGTGCCGTTGCCGGGCAGCGCGAGGCCGAGCGCCTCGGTGAGGCAGTTCATCGAGTTCGCGGTAAACATGCCCGAGCAGGAGCCGCAGGTCGGGCACGCCGAGCGCTCGATCACCTTGACGTCTTCGTCGCTGACCTCGGAGTCGGCCGCGGCCACCATGGCGTCGATGAGGTCGATGGCCTTGGTCTTGCCCTGGAGCTTGACCTTGCCGGCCTCCATCGGTCCGCCCGAGACGAACACGGCGGGGATGTTGAGCCGCAGCGCGGCCATCAGCATCCCGGGCGTGATCTTGTCGCAATTGGAGATGCAGACGAGACCGTCGGCGCAATGGGCGTTGGCCATGTACTCGACGCTGTCGGCGATCAGCTCGCGCGACGGCAGGCTGTAGAGCATGCCGTCATGGCCCATGGCGATGCCGTCATCGACCGCGATGGTGTTGAATTCCTTGGCGACGCCGCCGGCCTGCTCGATCTCGCGGGCGACGAGCTGGCCGAGGTCCTTGAGGTGGACGTGGCCGGGCACGAACTGGGTGAAGGAGTTGACGACCGCGATGATCGGCTTGCCGAAATCGGCATCCTTCATGCCCGTCGCGCGCCAGAGGCCGCGGGCGCCCGCCATGTTGCGGCCGTGGGTGGTGGTGCGGGAGCGATAGGCTGGCATGGCGGTTTCCGTCCTCGGTTGGGTCAGCCGGGCGGAAAAATGGAAGCCGCCTCAGGCCTTTCCGGCCGGATAGCGCACGGGCTGGGCGCGCGCAACGGGAACTTGCCCCGAAACGGCCCGGATCGGCCCCGCGCAGGCCTCCCCTGCTCCCGGCGCGGGTTATTGCAGGGTCGCGCCAGCGCCGGAGGGACGCTGCAGTCGCTAGCGCTTCGGCTTGGGCAGCACAATTCTCCCCTGGGAGGCAATGCCGCCCCACTTGGCGGACCACCCGACTTCCGAGGCCGAGGATGGCTCGATGCCTGCATGACCCCGGGCACCCTGCAGTGCAAACAGGGCGCCTTGGGGATCCACACATCGTGCGATCCAGCAGCCATCAGGCAATTCGATCGGACCCTGGAGGATCCGGCCTCCACCCGCATTCACATGCTTCGTCGCAGCGCCGATGTCGTCGACATTGAAGTAATGCAGCCAACATGGCTGCGCTACGCTCGAGAATTTCGTCAGCATGCCGCCGACCGTTTGCCCCCCCGCCGAAAACAATTGATACCAGTCCGCTGGATCGGTTTGAGCGTCGGCCTTCTGCCAACCAAATAGTTCTCTGTAGAAATCGAAGATCACGGTCCGGTCGGCAGCCAATAGCTCATGCCAGCCTACGCGCCCCGGCTCGTCCAGCCGGCCCGGTTTCCATCGGCCATATGTCGGTTTCTCGATCAGCCCGAACGTCGCTTTCTGCGGATCGGCAGCGACTGCTATTCGGCCAATATTGGTGTCGGTCGGCGGCACAAAGATCGTGCCTTCGAGACGCCTGATCTGCGCGGCAGTCCCGTCCAGGTCGTCGACAGCGACGTAACCCATCCATCTCGGCGTTGCGCCTGATCTCCGCCCCTCTTCCGGGATATCCATAAGGCCGCCCAGCGGGGTGCCGCGGCTACGAAGCACCGTGTAAGGCAGTTCCGGAGTCGATTCATCCTTCACGCCCCAGCCGACGACCTTGCGATAGAATGCGCCCGCCGCCGCGACGTCCGTGGTCAGCAATTCGTACCAAGCGAAACGTCCGAGTTGATCCGCCATGCCGATCTCTCCGTTCAAACCTGGATGCGATTGCGGCACTGCACCAAGTCGCACTCGCTGCGCGCAAGGTCGGTGGATTGCCGATGCCCTGTGTCAACGGGGTGTGCCGATTCCGTTCATGAAGATGACTACATCCTGAACGTGCGCCATCATGTTTTTTGTGCGCGTCATTCTTGCTTGCCCAATTTCCCGGGCGTAGAATTACCGCGGCTGGGATACTTCTTGCAATGCTCGGAGGTTTGACCATGCGGCAGGCGAAGCAATCTTCTAAAAGGAAGAAGCGAGTTACCAAAGTCGCCGTACCGGCATTCGGAGCCGCAGGGTTGACGTTCTCGCTGGCGGGCGGCGCAGCGGCATCGGCCGTTCCGACACCCGACGTACAACACATGCCGAACTTTGTACCGGGTGACGCAATCACGCTCGGTGAAGAGGAAATGGCCGACGTCAGCCTCGCCACGTTCCATCTCTTCGACAAGGAAGATGCGGCTGGCCGTGTGCAGGTGGCCTGGCGCGGATGCGGCGGTTGCCGCGGATGCGGAGGCTGTCGGGGATGCCGAGGCTGCCGGTGTGGCGTCGGTTGCCGATGTGCGGGTTGTGCCGTTGGTGTTGTGGGATGCGCCGTATCATGCGCGGGTTGCTGCGCATCGTGGGGCCGCTGCCGCTGGTGCTAGCGTTCCGAATGGCGTGTCCACGAGCCGATATATCATTGGCCGGCTCTGAGAAGGGGGCCGGCCAAATGCTTGGTTTCGCTACGACGCGTGCATCGATGGCTTGCCGGCGACGGGCGAGTTTGTTCCAACTCTCTGGGAAAATACCAGCGTGCGGGCACGACGATCCGTCTTGCGCCGGCGATCTGACGTGACGGCAACAGGATCAGCGTGCTGACTCAATGAATGCCAATCGCAAGACCCGCGTTGCGCGGCAGACCCGCAAAAACCTCCTCCGATTCGCACCGAACTTCACCGCCTACGTACTGCCTCCCGATGCGGTTTGCCTCTATTCCGAGGATCGCAAGTTCTTCCTGCACGGCGAACTCTACTGCGCCCTCGCCACCGCGATCGGGCAACACGGCAAGGCCAGGCCGGAAATCATTCGCCAGCTTTCGAAGCGCTTCCCGGCCGACAAGATCGAGGAAGCAATCAAGCGGCTGCTTGATCGCCGATATGTCGTTGCGCGGACCCCGCCAGCATTCGACGAGGCCGTCGGCGGCTTTTGGGCAAGCCTCGGCTTGTCTCCAGAGGTCGCGGAACAAAATCTTCGCAATTGCCCCGTTCAGGTCGAGTCGATTGACGTCAAAGGCGCCAAGGAGCTGACCGCGGCCTTGAGTAAGCTCGGCGTTCAAATCGCCAAGCGCTCGCCGAAGCTCACGATCACGCTGGTGAACGATTATCTTGACCGGCGGCTCGCCGAACTGAACCAGGAACGCGTGGCCGGCCAGACGCCCTGGCTGCTGGTGCAGCCCTCCGGCGCCTTTCCGCTGGTCGGGCCCGTGTTCAAGCCGGGCGAGAGCGCCTGCTGGACCTGCCTGTTCGATCGCATGATCCGCAACCGGGAGATCAAGGGATTTCTTGACCGGGGACCGGCGCGCGCGGTCGCCGTATCGCCGCTCGTCAACGATCCCGTCGGAGAGACCGCAATCCATTTCACAGCCGTCGAGATCGCCAAGGCGATCGCCTCGGGCTTTCGCACCGATCTGCGCGATCACATCGCAAGCTTCGACCTGGCCGGCGCCGTCATCGCCAAGCACTACGTCGCGCGACGCCCGCAATGCCCAACCTGCGGCAGCAAGAAGCTGCACAATCCGCGCCGATCTCCGGCCCTGGTCGAGATCGCCGAAGGCAAGAAGCTCGTCATGACCAGCGGTGGATATCGCACTGTGACGTCGCGGTCGACGGTGTCGCGCTTCCGCAAGCATGTGAGCCCGCTGACCGGCGTGGTCTCCCGGCTTGAGCGGATCGACGTTGATCTGCCGATGAACACCAATTACTTCGCCCAGCACAATTTCTCCGCGCCGGCCCACAGCATCGACCAGCTCAGGTCCGGATTGAGTGGGGGCAGCTTTGGCAAGGGCTCGACGGCTGAACAGGGCGAGGCAAGCGCGCTGATGGAGTCGATCGAACGCTATTCGGGCATTTTCCAAGGCGATGAGATCAGGACGACGCGCCGCTTTGTCGATTTCGCGCCTGGCGACGCGCTTCTTCCCAACGACGTCCAGCTCTTCAGCGAAACGCAGTTCAAGAACAGGTTTCTGCAGCAGCCGGACGATCCCCATCCGGTGCCCGAGCCGTTCGATCCCTCGACGAGGACCGAGTGGTCGCCGGTCTCGTCGTTGCGCGACAAACGCTTCAAATATCTGCCGACCGGCCTCCTGTACTTCTTCTATGGCGGGTTTCATACGGATTCCAACGGCTGCGCGGCCGGCAACACACGCGACGAAGCCATCGTTCAGGGCTTCCTCGAACTGATCGAGCGCGATGCCTACGCGATCTGGTGGTATAACCGGCTGCAGCGCGCCGAGGTCGATCTCGGGCAATTCGACGATTTCTATGTCCGGGATCTCCAGGCTCAATTTGCGGAAGCCGGTCGCAAGCTATGGGTGCTCGACATCACCACGGACCTCGGCATTCCGACTTACGTGGCGATCATGCACTGGATGCAGAATGGACACGAGAATATCGAGTTCGGTTCCGGCGCGCATTTCGACCGCCATATAGCGCTGCTGCGATCCCTCACCGAACTGACCCAATTTATGTCCGTCGGCATGATGGGCGGCGCAAGCGGCGAGAAGCCGACCCTCGACGGTGTCACGCCGCTGCGCCTGGAAGACTACCCGTTCCTGGCACCGAGCGACCACCCGATCGTGCCTCCAGCGCCGAGCCTCAAGCTTCACGACAATACGCGTGACCAGGTCATTGCCTGCGTCGAGATCGCCGCCCGTGCAGGCTACGATTTCCTCGTCCTCGACCAGACACGCCCCGACGTCGAGGTTCCGGTCGTCAGAGTGCTCGTTCCCGGCCTGCGTCATTTCTATCGCCGTTTCGCACCGGGTCGCCTTTACGATGTGCCGGTGAAGCTCGGATTGTTGGACCGGCCGCGACCGGAAAGCGATCTGACTTCATTCCTTCCACACACCTGAAGGGCTGCTCTTTCGTGCGCGCTCCCCGGAAAAAGCCGACCAGGAAGATCGCGCCAGACATTGCCGCCCGGCTGGGCCATCATTTCTCCCTCCAGATCCAGCCGGACGGAAACATCGCCGCCATTCTGGGCGACTATTCCGTCAACCTCGGACAATTCAGCGCGGCCGCGATGGACTGCGCGCGACATCTGAGCACCGGCCTTCCGCTCGCGTCGTTTGCAGGCAAGAGCGCCCTCGCGAGAGACGTCGACGCCCTGGTGCATCGCTTGGCCCGGCAGGGGCTTCTGGAATACCGCCTCTCCTCTTCGCGTAATACGCAGGACTTCGTGGTCATCGAGCCGCAAGTCCCAGAATACTGGCCGCGGCGCGCGAAGCTGGGCAGTCGTGACACCATTGTGCTATCGCGCTTTGCCTTTCTGCGCCGACGCGGCAACGAGTTGGTGCTGGAATCGCCACGCGCCGGCGCGTTGTTCCGGATTGGCGATCCCGCCATCGCCGCCACCCTCGCTGCGCTGTCGCAGCCTCGGACGATCGGCAAGCTCGACCAGAAGACAGCTTCCTCCACCCTCCATCTGCTCGAACTGTTGCTGGACAGCCAGATCCTGCTCAAGCTCGATGCGAAAGACGGACAAGGCCTGCGGGTGAACGAGGGCGACGGCAACCTCGTACTCTGGGATTTCCACGATCTGGTGTTTCACACGCGGAGCACGGAGGGCCGGCAAGCCAATCCGGTCGGCGCCGCCTTCACCTATGCCGGCGTCGTTCCGCCGTCGCCGGCGGTGCGTCCGCCCTGGGCCGGCAGCAAGATCGACCTGCGCAAATTCTCCTCCCCGGAGCCGAACTCCGGCTTCCCGAAGCTGTTGCGCGAGCGCCATTCAACACGGGATTTCGACGACAAGAATCCGGTCACGCTCGGCGAACTCGCGCAGTTTCTCGACACCAGCGCGCGCGTGTTGTCCGAATGGAAGAGCGAGCCGTATTTCGAAGGCGGTCCCGACGTCACCTACAGCACAAGGCCTTATCCGTCGGCGGGCAGCGCGTACGAGCTGGAATTGTACCTTACCGTCGCGAACTGCGACGGGCTTGCGCGCGGGCTCTACCACTACGATGCAGGGAGCCACGCGCTCGTCGCGATCAACGCCTCCCCCCAGCAACTCCAGGCGCATTTGGCGGCTGCCCAGTTCGCCATGGACGCGCCGGGGCAGCCGCAAATCCTCATCACGATCGCGGCGCGTTTTGGGCGGGTCTCCTGGAAATACAGCTCAATCGCATATTCGCTGATCCTGAAGGATGTCGGCAGCCTGATTCAGACGCTTTACCTGTCGGCGACCGATATGGGCCTCGGCGGCTGCGCCATTGGCAGCACCAACATCGATCTGTTCGCGAAAATGACGGAGTTGGAATTCCATATCGAGGGCCCGGTCGGTCAATTCGCGCTCGGGCGCGGCAGGACGCCGGAGGTCCAAGGCTAGAAGCGGGCGTCCGACCGCAAATCGGCGCACGCGTCGGGCCGTCGCCCTATTGCAGGGTCGGATCGAGCCGGTCGCGCAGCCAGTCGCCGATCACGGAGACGGCCAGTGTGGTGATCACGATGGTGGTCGCCGGCGCCAGCATGATCCAGGGCGCCCGGGTCAGGTACTCGCGGCCATAGCCGACCATGTTGCCGAGGCTGGTCATCGGCGGCTGTACGCCCAGCCCAAGGAAGGACAGGCCGGATTCCATCAGGATCACCTCAGGGAAGACCAACGTGGTCGAGACGATCAGGGTCGAGGCGATGTTGGGCAGAATATGCCGAAGGTAAATTCGCGACGGCGTCGCACCGAGCTGGCGGACGGCCGCGGCATAGCCTTGCGCATTGGCGGAGATGGCGAGGCCGCGGGCGATACGGGCGTAGCGCTCCCAGCCGAACAGACCCATCAGGCCGATCAGCAGCGGCAGCGAATTGCCGAAGAAGGCGAGCACCGCGAGCGCCATGATCAGGAACGGCATGCTGGCCTGGAAGTCGGTCAGCATCAGCACGAACTGCTCGACGGCTCCGCGAAAGTGCGCGGCGAGAAAGCCGAGCGTTGTGCCGACGATCGCCGAGATCGCGGTCGCGCCGAAGGCGATCAACAGCGAGATACGGATCGAGACGAGGAGCCGCGACAGCACGTCGCGGCCGAGCTCGTCGGTGCCGAGCCAGTGCGCGACATTGCCGGGCGCAGCCAGCCGGTTGCGCAGGTCGAGCTGGGTGAAGCCGTAGGGCGCGATTTTCTCGGCAAACGCCGCGATCACCAGCATGGCGACGATCCAGCTGATCGCGAGCGCGACCGAGACCGGGATCGCGGGAAGGCTGATGCGGCGGCGGACAGCCGTGTCCTTCAACGTCGCATCGGTCATGCGTGCGCTCCCTTGGCGCGGAGGCGCGGATCGAGGAAGCCGTAGAGGAAGTCGACGATCAGATTGGACGTGACCATGGTCAGCGCGACCAGCAAGAGAATGCATTGCACGACAGCGAGGTCGCGATTGGCGACGGCGACGACCAGCAGGCACCCTACTCCGGGCCAGGCAAATACGCTCTCGACCACGACCGCGCCCGCGATCAGCGTGCCCACCATGAAGCCGAGAATGGTGACGGTCGGGATCGCCGCGTTCGGCAGCGCATGCGACGTCACCACCTTGCGCCACGGCACGCCCTTGGCCGAGGCGGTGCGGATATAGGGCTGGCCCAGCACCTCCAGCATGGCGCTGCGGGTGAAGCGCGCCAGCACGGCGGCACCGCCGAGGCTGAGTGTCACGATTGGCAGGATGGCGTGACGCCAGCTGTCCTGCCCGCCCGACGGCAGCCAGCCGAGCTGCACGGCGAACACGAGCACGAGCAGCAGCGCAAGGACGAAACTCGGCACAGTGAAGCCCGCGACCGCCGTCATCATCACGGCGCGATCGATTCCCGAACCGCGGTGCAGCGCCGCGTAGATGCCGGCGGGAATGCCGAGGGCCACCTTGAAGAAGAAGGCCGGCAGCGTCAGTGCCAGCGTTGCCGGAATCCGCTCCAGCACGAGCTCGATTGCCGGTCGCCCGTCGCGCATGGAGCGGCCGAGCTCGCCCTTGGCGATGGCGCCGAAATAGTCGAGGTACTGGAACCAGATGGGATCATCGAGCCCCCAGGCCTTGCGGAACGCAGCTAGCACTTCCGGCGGCGCCTCCGGTCCCAGGATCATCAGCGCGGGATCGCCGGAGAGCCGCAGCACCACGAAGGCGAAGGTGACCACGAGCACGATCGTCAGCGCCGCGCGTCCGATCCGAATGGCAAGATAGCGTCCCATCAGGCCGCGTCCCGCGTCTCGGCCTGCGGCCCCGTCACGAGATGGCAGGCGACTTGCCTGTTGCCGCCGACGGCCGACAGCGCCGGCACCTCGCTCGCGCAGCGCGCGATAGCGCGCGGGCAGCGCGGATGGAAGGCACAGCCTTGCGGCCGCGCCGCCGGGTTCGGCGGATCTCCCGCCAGCACGATGCGGCCAGCGCTGCCGCGGCCCGGTGCCGGCGAGGCCGAGACCAGCGCCTGCGTATAGGGGTGTTCGGGACGCGCGAAGAGATCGTCGGCGCTGCCGATCTCGACGATGCGGCCGAGATACATCACGGCGACGACATTGCTGATCTGCCTGACGACGCGCAGATCGTGGCTGATGAACAGCAGCGTCAGCCCAAGCTGGGCCTGAAGATCGCAGAGCAGATTCACCACCTGCGCCTGGATCGAGACGTCGAGCGCGCTGACCGGCTCGTCGCAGACGAGGAAATCGGGCTTTGTCACCAGTGCCCGCGCCAGCACGATACGTTGACGCTGGCCGCCGGAGAGCGCGCCCGGATAGCGCGCGCCATGTGCCGGTGTCAGCTCGACGGCGCGCAGCAATTCGCGGACGCGTTCATCGCGTTCAGTCGGCGTGCCGAGACCGTGAATGTCCAGCGGCTCGCGGATTTGGGTCGCGACCGGCAACCGCCGGTCCAGCGCCCCCAGCGGATCCTGGAAGATCATCTGCATGCGCGCCCGCTGCGCGCGCCACGCCTTCGTCCCCGGCACGGCCATCGGCTTGCCGTCGAACCGCACCTCGCCACGATCCGGCGGCTCGAGACCGAGCACGATGCGACCGGTGGTCGACTTGCCCGAGCCGGACTCGCCGACGAGGCCGAGCGTCTCGCCCTTGCGGATCGCAAGTGACAAGCCGTCGACCGCGTGAACCGCCGTGCTGCGACCGAACATCCCGGATCGCATCGCGTAGCTGCGCGAGATCGAGGACACCTCGACGAGCGGCGCGCTCATTCGGCGGCGATCCCGAGCAACGCGCGGCGCGAAGCTTCAGCGCGGATGCAGGCAACCATGCGATCGTTTGCGATCGGCGCCAGGCTCGGCACGGCAAGTCCGCATGGCTCGGCCGCCACCGCGCAGCGCGGCGCGAAGGCACAGCCGCTTGGCATGTGCGCGGGATCGGGAACGGTCCCCGGAATGGCCGTGAGACGCCGACGCGGTCCGTCGAGCGGCGGCAGTGCGCCGATCAGGCCTTGCGCGTAGGGATGCACCGGATCGGCAAAGAGCTGGTTGGCGAGCGCCTGCTCGACGATGCGGCCGGCATACATCACGGCAACGCGGTCGCAGTTTTCCGCGACGACGCCAAGATCATGGCTGATCAGCACCATCGCCATGTTCATCTCGCGGCGGATGGTCGAGAGCAGCTCCAAAATCTGCGCCTGGATGGTGGCGTCGAGCGCCGTGGTCGGCTCGTCCGCGACGAGGAGATCGGGATTTCCGGCCAGCGCCATCGCGATCATGATGCGCTGGACCTGGCCGCCCGAGAATTCGTGCGGATAGGCTTCGAGCCGCCGCGCCGCATCGGGAATGCCGACGAGATCGAGCAGCCGCCGCGCTTCGGCCTTCACCGCCTCGCCTGAGAGATCGCGATGCAGTGCCAAAGTCTCGCAGAGCTGCTTGCGAATGGTCAGCACCGGATTGAGCGCGCTTGCGGGGTCCTGAAAAATCATGGCGACCCGTCCGCCCCGCACCCGGTCGAGCTCACCCGCGGGCGCGCCGAGGATTTCGCGTCCGTCGAGCCGCACGGAGCCGGAGACTCTTGCATGCCGCGGCAAGAGGCCGAGCGCCGCAAGCCACGTCACCGACTTGCCGGAGCCGGACTCGCCGACGAGGCCGAGGGCCTCGCCCTTCTGCAAAGCGAGATCGACGCCGCGCAGGACCGCTACACCGTTGAAGGCGACGCTGAGGCTCTGGATGCTGACCAGCGGCGTCGCCATTTACGCCTCGAAATTGCCGGCGCGGAAATCCATCGCGAATGCCGGCGACGCCTTCCACTTGATCGACTTCGGCTTCGCGGTGAAGGTCGCGTTCTGGTGCAGCACCGTATAGGCGGGATCCTCGCGCTCGGCGATTTCGAGCATGCGGTGGAACGCCTTCTTGCGGGCGGCCCGGTCGGTCGAGGTCTCCAGGAACTCCGAAAGCTTGTTCAGTTCGGCGTTGGTCCATTCGCCGATCTGCTGCTGCTGACCGTTCGGCCCGTGCTGGGCGACCAGCGACGAGACGGGATCGTTGAAGGCCGCCGAGTTCGACCAGTCGCGTACCGCGCGCGTCGGCGCGCGTTCCATGATCTGCGACCAGTTCTCCTTGGTCTCGATCTGGACGTTGAGGCCGACCGATTTCCACATCTCGACTAGCACCTGCGCGGTCGCGACCTGGTTGGTGTAGTAGTTGTTGAGCAGGCGATAGGGAATCGGGTCGCCCTTGTAGTTGGCCTGCTTCAACAGATCCTGCGCGAGCTTGGGATCATAGGCCGGCACGCTCCAGTCGGCGTTGAACATATCGCCATAGAATTCCCACTGCAGGCCCTTCGGCACGCGGGTACGGCCCGCCCACAGGCTGTCGACGATCGCCTGGCGGTCGATCGCGTGGGTGAAGGCGCGCCGCACCAGCGGATTGGCGAGCACGGCGTTGTTCTTGTCGAACACGGTCAGGCGATGATTGAGGATGGTGCCGCCCTGCACTTCGAACGCTGAGTTCTTCTCGATGCCGGCAATCTGGTCCGGCGGGATGTCGCAGGCGAACTGGTATTCGCCCGACAGCAGCCCGTTGATACGGCTCGCGACCTCGGGCACTTCGAGGAAACGGATACGCTTGAGCGGCGGCCGGCCGCCCCAATATTCGTCGTGGGCTTCCAGCGTCAGCGACACGTCGGGCTTGAGCTCGACGACCTTGTACGGGCCGGTCGTAACAGGCTTGCGCGCCCAGTCGAGATAGCTCGCGGACTGCTCCCAGGCGCGGCGGTTCATGATGTCGGAGCCGTAGCGCGACAGCCGGCCCTCGATCGTGACGTCGGGCGTCGCGTTGTAGAAGCGCACCGTGTACTTGTCGACGGCATCGACGCGCACGAGGTCCGGCCAGATGCGACGGGCGACGGCGGGCACATCCGGCGGCAGCTCCTTGCCCGGCCGCGGAGTCGGGATCTTCTCGAAGGCCTGGATGGTGGAGCGGCTCTTGGCCTCGGTCTCGCCGAACATGCGCTCGCGGCTGAAGGTGAAGACGACGTCTTCAGCCGTCAGCTCGTCGCCATTGTGGAACTTCACGCCCTGGCGCAGCTTCACCTCGACGGTCTGGTCGTCGATGCGGCGCCACTCGGTGGCAAGACCCGGCACGGCCTCCAGGCTGCCGCGCCAATTCTTGGAGATCAGGCCCTCCCAGATCGAGGAGAAGAACACGCGCTCGCCGACGTTCGATTGCTCGCGCAGCACGTCGAGCACGTTCGAATTCGTCACCTTCTGCACGGCGATCGTCACCGACGGGCGGTTGTCGGCCTGCCCGATCGCGAAGCGCGGCAGGAGAAGCGTGCCCGCGGCAGCGCCGCCGGACTTCAGGATGGTGCGACGGGTGAGTTTGCTCATGACGAAAAGCCCTGCCCTTTGTGATGCCGGTTATTCAGCGAGACCGAGCGCGGCCAGATGGGCTGCGCCGGCGCGAACGTCGTCGTGATTGCGGAGTTCGAGGATCAGCCGCGGGTTGGAGGTCAGCCGGCCCAGCGCGCGGAACACGGCCACCCACGGGATGTTGCCTTCGCCCGGCGCCCAGTGCCGGTCGGCAAAGCCGTCGGTGTCCTGTAGGTGAACATGCGTCAGCATGTCGCCGGCGGTCTCGACGTAGTAATCGACCGGCGGTGCGCCCGTGGAGATGTGGGCATAGTTGGCGTGGCCGGTGTCGAGGGAGACGCGGACCTTGTTGCTTTCGAGCGCCTTGGCGAGACGGACGCGGTCGCGCGGGTCCTTGTCCTCGATATTCTCGATGACGATCTCGCAGCCGATCGTCTCGGCGCGCGCTATCACCTCGGCCAGCGTCGCCTTGACGCGCTCGACGATGTTGGCGCGGTTGTCAGGATAGAGATCGAGATTGTTGTGGTCCCAGGTCGTGAACGGTGAATGGATCACCATCTGCGTCGCGCCGAGGAATTCCGCGGCATCGAGGCCCTGAAGCAGGCGCTTCGTCACCGCCTTGCGGATCAGGGGATCATGACTGTCGATCTTGAAGCCCCAGAACGGGCCGTGAATGCCGAGCCGGCCGGTGTGGCCCGAGAGCATCTGCTTGATCTCGCTGGCCGCACTCCGCCAATCGCCGTCGAGCAAATCCGCGCGGAAAAAATCCTGGATCTCGAGATCGCGCTGCTGTTCCAGAAGCCAATCGCGGTGGGCGGGGATCGATTTGAGGGATAGTGCGGCGCCCAACACCGGCTTCGACATGGCTTGCTCCTTGACCGTCGGCGATGACGGGAGCAGCGCTAGACCAGTTAAGTGACAGGCCCGTGAAATGCAGGTGCCGCGGCGATGCGCCGATGTGGACATCCCCGCCGATCGCCTGCATCGAATTCAGGCAGCAGTGACCGCAGCAGATGCGGACGAATGCATCAGTGTGCCGCATCAAGCGCGTTCGTGTCCGTAGTGACACGGAATGGAATCCTAACCGTACTTCGCGTACATCGCGCACATCGATCGGCGGCCTTCCAGGGGCATCACCCTCTGATCGCGCACCACGGGGTTGGGGGACCACATGGGGCGGGGGGATCAAAGGCTGGGGCAAGGTGACGAGGTCCGGACTCCTAGGCACTCCGGACCTCGGAACTTTCTAGATTGAACGCAATTTCGCGCCGCCGGCCTTATGAGCCGCGCGGCGCGAAGTCGTTCTGGAGCGACCCTGCCCGATCAGCAGTCTTGCTCAATCACTTCGGAACGTTCCGCTCGAGATCCTCGAGCCATGCCGCCGCGCTTGAATCCGACGGCGCGCGCCAGTCGCCACGCGGCGACAACGAGCCGCCGGCCGAAACCTTCGGCCCGTTCGGCATCGCCGAGCGCTTGAACTGGCTGAAGGCGAAGAAGCGGCGCAGGAACACTTCCAGCCAGCGCCGGATCTCCGGCAGATCATAGGCCTTGCGCTTATCGGTCGGGAACGCCGGCGGCCATTCGCCCTTGGCGACATCATTCCAGGCGTGATGCGCCATGAACGCGATCTTGGACGGCCGCATGCCGAACCGCAGCGTGTAGAACAGGTTGAAATCCTGCAGCTCGTAGGGCCCGACGGAAGCTTCCGTGCTCTGCGGCTTCTCGCCGGGCTTGACCGGAACCAGCTCGGGCGAGATCTCGGCCGACAGGATCGACGCCAGCGTCCGGTTGACGTCGTCGCTGAACTGCTTTGAGGCGATCACCCAGCGGATCAGGTGCTGGATCAGAGTCTTCGGCACCCCGGCGTTGACATTATAGTGCGCCATCTGGTCGCCGACGCCGTAGGTGCACCAGCCGAGCGCGAGCTCGGAGAGATCGCCGGTTCCGATGACGATGCCACCATGATGGTTGGCGAGCCGGAACAAATAGTCCGTGCGCAGGCCCGCCTGCACGTTCTCGAACGTGATGTCGTAGACCTTCTCGCCCTTGCCGAAGGGATGGCCGATGTCTTTCAGCATTTGCGTCGCCGTGGGACGGATGTCGAGCTCCTGCCACTCCGTCTGCAACGCCTTCATCAGCGCCAGTGCATTGGTCTTGCTCTCGCTGCCGGTGGCAAAGCCCGGCATGGTGTAGGCCAGGATATTGCTGCGCGGCAGTCCGAGCAGGTCGACCGCCTTGGCGGCGACGATCAGGGCGTGGGTGGAATCGAGCCCACCCGAGACGCCGATCACCACGCGCTTGGTTCCGGTCGCGCGCATGCGCTGCACGAGGCCGGCGACCTGGATGTTGTAGGCCTCGTAGCAATCCTGCTCGAGCAGGGCTTCGTCGCTCGGCACGAACGGGAAGCGCTCGATCTTGCGCAGGAAGCCGATGTCGGTGGCCGGCGCCTTCAGGGCGAAGGTGATCCTGCGGAAAAAGGCCTCGCGTTGCCGGCGATTATCGTCGAACGTGCCCATCAGTGCGCGTTCCTGCCTGAGCAGATCGAGATCGACGTCGGCCAGCGTGATCTGGCCGTCCTGACGGAACCGCTCGCCCTCGGCCAGCAGCACGCCGTTCTCGTAAATCGAAGTCTGGCCGTCCCAGGCCAGATCCGTGGTCGATTCCCCTGCCCCCGCGGCGGAATAGACGTAGGCCGCAAGACAACGCGCCGACGTCGATTGGCACAGCAGTGCGCGCGAGCGCGCCCGGCCAATCGTGATCGGGCTGCCGGATAGATTGATCAGCACGCTGGCGCCGGCAAGCGCGAGTTCGGAAGCCGGCGTCACCGGAATCCACATGTCCTCGCAGATCTCGACGCCGATGATCAGGCCTGGAACATCCTCGGCCGCGAACAGGAGGTCAACGCCGAACGGTGCGTGTAGCCCGCCAAACGCGATCGTCTCTCCGGCCATGCCGGCGCCGGAGGCGAAATGCCGTCCCTCGTAGAATTCACGATAGGTCGGCAGATAAGACTTGGGCACGACGCCAAGGACGTTGCCGCGATGAATGACGACGGCGCAATTGTAGATGCGATGACCAAAGCGCAGCGGCGCGCCGACGATCAGGACGGTCATCAGGGCCGAGGAGGCCTCGACGATTGAGGCGAGCCCGCGCTCGACCGCATCGAGTAGCGGGTCCTGCTTGACGAGATCCTCGATCGCGTAGCCGGACAGGCACAGCTCCGGAAACACGGCGACCGCCACCGACTGTTCATGGCATGCCCCTGCCGCCGCCAGGATCGCCTTCGCATTGGCCGCGGGATCGGCCACATGGGAAGTGGTGACGCAGGCCGCCACGCGCGCAAATCCGTGGGCGTAGATCGAGTGGAAGCTCATCGAGCGCGGTACCCTTAATCTTGTCGCGGCCGCAGCCGCCAGTTCCAGATGATATGTAGCCCATCGACCGGGCCCCGTGCAGGCCATCCGCCGTCATGCATAACGGATTTGCGTGTTCGCCGGCCCGGCCGGGCCAAGGCACCTGACAAGGTCAGGCGCTGCGGGCCAGCACTCCGGAGAGCTCGTCGCGCAGCCACTCGGCGATCCGGGGCCAGGCATGGGCGTGGGTGCGCGCCCCCATGAACAGGCCGAGATGATTGCTGGGCTCGGAGGCCGCGGCGATGAAGGCCGGCGGGGTGCCGACCAGACCGGCGGTCGCGAGCGCCTGCGCAGCCGGCACGACCTCGTCATCGAGCCCGGCCAGCAGGTAGACCGGCGCCTTGACGTCCCTCAGATCAACCTCGCGGCCGAGCGCCGTGAAGTTGCCACCGGCAATCCGGTTCTCCCGGAAGATCCGGTTGACGATCTCCAGATAATAAGTGCCGGGCAGGTTGAGCGTCTCGGTATTCCAGCGATCGAAACGCGCGAGCAGTGCCGCGCCCTCCTCGTCCGAGAAATCCCTTTGCAATGCCGCCGCAATGTCGTCGCGGCTCGGCGCCTTCGTCCAGAAGCGCAGCATCTCGTCGCCGCTGACATTGCCGCCGCCGCGCGCCACGAGCTGGTCGTAGAGCGCCTCAGGCGCATTGCGAGCGAGCCGGGACAGCGCGGAATCGATCGAGAGATCGACGGGCGCCCCCACCAGCACCAGCCGCCGCACCTTGGCGGGAAAGCGCGCCGCATAGAGCAGCGACAGCCAGCCGCCCTGGCACAGGCCGATGAGATCGACCGGCGCGCCGATTTCGTCGACGGCGACGTTGAGATCGCCGAGATAGCTGTCGATCGAGAGATAGCGCATGTCCGGCGAGGCCGAGCGCCAGTCGGTGAGGTAGACCCGATCGACGCCGCCATTCTGCAGGGACTGCACCACGCTGTGGCCCGGTGCGAAGTCGGCGATCAGGGCCCGATGCAGCGCATAGGGCGCGCAGACCAGTGCCGGCTGGCCGGATTGCGTCCGCGTGCAATCGCGCAGGCGCATGGTCGCAAGCTCCAACGCGACCGTGTTGGGCGTCGTCCACGGCAGACTGCTCTCGTCCTGTTCCGTCGGATCGCGCTCCAGCCACCAAAAGTAGGCGTCCATCGCGAGCCGCGCCGCCGTCAACGGCCATAGCAGCGGATCATTCGGAGGACGATCCGATCCGCCCAGCGGTTTGCCGCCCTTCTCCACCATGACTATCTCAAGGTCCTCACAGCAAGGCCTCCAGGCTGACGATCGAAATACCGCGCTCGCGAAAACTCCGATGGGTCGCGGCCACAGAGCCGTCGAGATCGATGCCGCGGCATGCGTCCTCGATGACGGCGACCTCGAACCCCGCCTTGCGGGCATCTTCCGCCGAGAAGCGAACGCAGAAATCGAGCGCCAGACCGGCGACGAAGACGGTCTTCAGCTCGCGCTCGCGCAAATAGCCGAGCAGGCCCGTCGGCGTCCGGTGGTCGTTCTCGAACAGCGCCGAATAGGAATCGATGCCGCGACGAAAGCCTTTGCGCACCACGAGGTTTGCGCTGGTAACGTCGAGCTCCCCATGGAATTCGGCGCCCGCCGTGCCTTGCACGCAGTGCGTCGGCCACAGCACCTGGGTGCCGTAGTCGAGCTCGATGGTCTGGAACGGCTGCTTGCCCGCATGGTTCGGTGCGAACGAGACGTGGTCGCCTGGATGCCAGTCCTGGGTCAGCACCACATTGGTGAATTTTGCGGCAATTCGGTTGATGGCCGGGACAACCTTCTCGCCGCCGGGAACGGCGAGCGCTCCACCGGTGCAAAAGTCGTTCTGCACGTCGATCACCAGCAGCACGTCGCGGTCGGAAATCTGCATCGCAAGGCCCCGTTCCAGCCGTCCGGCGCGACGGGCGCCGAACGCTCCGTCCAATGTCGATCTTCCTGCGCGGCTTCGCAACCACCGACACATGCGGCGATATCGCGCCTGTCGTACCTGGGATGCAACGGTTTGGCGTTGTCCGAGTTGACTAGGCTCACCCAAGGACGGATTCTAAAGACGTTCGCAAATTGCGGATCGGATCGAGCGGAGGGAACGGTTCCCGCGAGCCTGCGCGGCGCGGCAGCCACAAGGTCATGAGTATCGGCAAGACAGGACAGATTCTTCTCGCCGATATCGGCGGCACCAATGCGCGCTTTGCGCTGAGCGAAAGCGCATCGGACGGCGGCGACCAGGCCGGGCCCATCGACTATGTGAAGGTCGCTGACTTCCCGACCGTCCGGGAAGCCATCGCCGACGTTCTTGCTCGCCGGTCCGGCGGCAAGCAGCCCAAACGAGCCGTGCTGGCCGTCGCGGGTCCCGTGACCAACAACCGCTGCGTCATGACCAACAGTCCGTGGGTCATCGACGGCAACGAGCTCCAGCCGGCCCTCGGCTTCGAGAGCGTGCATGTGCTCAATGATTTCGAGGTCGTGGCCTGGTCCCTGCCCGCCCTGAAGCCTGCCGATTTGATCCCGCTCGGGGGCCAGGACGGCCTCCCTGGAGAGCCGCTGCTGGTGGTTGGGCCTGGAACCGGCTTTGGCGTCTCCTGTCTGGTCGAACGTCACGGCGCCCGGCTGGCGGTTGTCACCGAGGCAGGCCACGCCACTTTGCCGGCGGAGACCGAGCGCGAGGAGCGCGTGATCGCGGCCATGCGCCGACGTTTCGGTCATGTCTCCATCGAGCGTGGCGCGCTTTCGGGCTCTGGCCTGCAAAACCTCTACGAGGCGCTGGCGGAGGTCGACGGCGCCCAGGTGCCGCACCGCGACGCCGCCGCCATCACCAAAGCCGCCCTGGAGGGCAGTTGCGAACTCAGCCGCGCGACGCTGGAGATGTTTTGCGCCATCCTCGGCTCGGTCGCGGGCAATCTCGCGGTGACCTTCGGCGCCCGCGGCGGTGTCTACATCGCCGGCGGGATCGTACCGCGCTTTCCGGAGTTCCTTGCCGCTTCCGCGTTCCGGGCGCGCTTCGAAGCGAAGGGACGCTTCCAGGACTATTTGCGCAACATCCCGACCAGGCTGGTGACGAAACCCGACGCAAGCTTCGTCGGCCTGAAGATGTTCGCCGACCACAATCCGGATTGATGAGGCTTCATCGGCTCGGACGCCGTCCAGTCCGTTAACTATACACAGCTGATTGCAGCCAACGCGCGGTTCCACGCAGGATCGTGCTTGCCCGACTATGTCCGATGGGAAACAATTCCCTGGAGTGTGTGGCGTAGTTGCGGGGGCGTGACATGCGTAAGCAGGACTTGGGTTTCGACTATCACCGCTATCACCGCCTGCTGACTGAGGCGGACGACGATGACAAGCGGCTGGCCCTGATCGAGCTCCTGATCGAGGAGAAGGCGCGCGACCGGCTGGCCGCGCAGCGCGCCTCTGATCGCGCCGCCATGACGGCCCATACCATCGCCACCGTGCTGAAGAACGGCCGCAACTGAGCCTTGCGGCACCGCTTGCTGCTCGCGCAAATACGCGAGCGATTGCGATTCCGTTAACGATCCCTCGCAAGCTCGCGTCAAACTTTTTGCTCTAAGAGCTTCCCCTACCTGATGCAATTCAGGGGTCAACAAAGGGGGGAATGAACATGAGCATGATTTCGCTTGCCGCGATCCCGGCCGCCGTCGAAACCCGTTTTGCCGATTCTTCGTTCAAGACGATCTTGCTGTTCTGCTGCATGGGCCTGGTCGCCTCGTTCGGCCTGATGGCGCGCGGCATCGACCTCAGCGCCGGCCTGATCTGAGACCACGACACATTCTTTCGCCAAATGGCCGCCCCTTACGGGCGGCCATTTTCGTTGGCGATCTCAGTACGGCGCCTTCTCAGTGAGGAGCCTTGTCAATGAGGAGCCTTCTCAGTGAGGAGTTTTGGCGACCGCGTCCGGAAACAGCGAATCGATCATCACCTTGAGCTGGTCGAGGGAAATCGGCTTGCGCAGGATCGGCCGCCGCCGGAGCAAGGACGGCAGCAGCTCCGGCCCGTAGCCGGTGGCGAACAGAAACGGCTTGCCGCGGCGCTCGATCAGGTCGGCGACAGGATCGACGTAGAGGCCCTTCAAATTGATGTCGAGGATGGCGAAATCGTATTGCGCGGTCATCGCAAAGGCGCTCGCGTCCCGGACATTGTCCGCTTCTGCGACGACATGGTGGCCGAGTTCCTCCACCATGTCGGCGATCATCATCCGGATCAACGCCTCGTCTTCGACCAGGAAAACGGAGAGTCCGTCCGCCATATCAACCCCGCAGTCAGCTTCCGAAGCTAACCATACCCGAAATGCGGAGAGGATTCACGAATTCGTGGCGGGCGCCGTTAATTCAGACGCCCGCAATCGGATTCAACTTGATTAATCCAGCCCGCGCTCGTGGCTGAGGCGCACCATCTCCTGGATGAAGACCTGCTTCTGCTTGTCGTCGAGGCTCGAATAAAGCGGCTCGGCGGCATCGGCGACGTTGCGCTGGTCGGAGGCGCGGTCGATCAGGAATTGCGATTCGTTGCGCATCTGCTCGATGATGTCGTCAGGCGGATCCCGCTTGGCGCGGGCGATCCGCAGGTTGAGCCGCTCCGCGCCATTATGCCCCAGATAGTGCATTGCGCTCGAGAAGCCGAACCAGTGCTTCTCTTGATCGGGCGTCAGGTTCAACTCGGTCTTGATCCGCTCGATATAGGAATCGCTGTTGGCGACGATCTGCTCGGCGCTCTGTTGCGGCGCGCCGGGCTGGGTGAGGACAGTGACGTCCTTATTGTCCTTGTTGTCCTGCGGCGCATTCCTGGCTTCCTTGCTCGCCTTGGCGCCCTTGCCCGCCTTGGCGGCCTCCTTGGCGCTCTTGGCATCCTTGTCCTTGCCGGCGCCCGGCTGCTTGGAATCCTTGCTTGCGTCCTTGTTCGCGTCCTTGGCAGCTGGAGCCGGCTGGTTGTTGTTATTGACGCCGAGCACGCCGGTGAAGACACCGACCACGCCGCCGATCGCACCGCCCAGCACGCCGCCAACGGGGCCGGCCGCCTTGTTGCCGGCCGCGGCCCCATCCTGAACGCCCTTGACCAGGCCTTGCGCCTGCGCCACCGCGGCGGCGCCGAGCAGCACCGCGAGCACGGAGCCCAGCGCGAACCATCGCCGCAGGTGAAGCCGCGCAGGCGGCGCCGGGTTGATCATTCTGGTCTCCATCGTCGATCCGATTGTCCTGTCCGGGTAGGGGCCACCCGCCGGTTGCAACTCTATCGTTTTCGCCGCTTCGCGGTCCAGCCGCAGCCAATTGCTGTCCACGCCCGAAAACTGTTTGCCGCGAAGCGGTTATGAAGGCTTATTCGAAACTGCGGCGTAATTGCGCACGAGATGTCCCGCGCTCCCTGCCCCGAAGTGTGCGTCGCAAAATGCGCCTCCGAGGTTCACCTCCGGCGCGCGTCGCGCGACGGCGCTGCAGCGTTCCCGGACGCAACGTTAGTTCTAGACGGCGAGCCGTTCGGCTTCCTCGACAGACGGGATCAATCATGATCTGATCGCGCTACCAATTTGCTGCACTTCGCGCGATTTCACGGCGAGGCGTAGCGCCAAGAAACGCGAACAAAAAATCAAAAACAAAACTCGGAATGCCAGAGGAAACGCGAGAACAATAAAACAATCCAGGTGAGGAAACGAGATGTCACGCAAGAAACTGACGCGACGTCAATTTGTAGCTGCCACTGCAATGTCCTCCGCAGCGCTGATCACAGCGCCCTATGTCCGGGGCGCTTACGCCGCCGGCAAACTCTCGATCGGCTTCTGGGACCACTGGGTGCCCGGTGCCAACGACGCCTCCACCGCCATGGTCAAGGAATGGGCTGAAAAGGAGAAGGTCGAGGTCTCCATCGATTACATCACCAGCAACAACAAGAAGATCGAGTTGACGGTCGCGGCCGAAGCGCAGGCCAAATCCGGTCACGACATTCTTCAGATGTACACCTGGTGGCCGCATGCATATGCCGAGCAGTTTGAACCGGTGAACGACGTGGTCGAGGAGGCGATCAAGCAGAATGGTGAGGTCAACGACACGGTCAAATATCTCGGCAAGGCCGACGGCAAATGGCTTGCGGTCCCGGCAACCCCGGGGAGCCAGATCAAGGGGCCCTGCTCGCGCATCGACCTCATGAAGAAGCATGCGGGGATCGACGTCCAGGAACTGTACCCCGTCGGCGCGCCGCCCAAGGCCGATAGCTGGAATATGGATACATTCCTGAAGGCGGCGGAAGCCTGCCAGAAGGCAGGTTTCCCATTCGGAATCGGTCTCGGCGAGACCACCGACAGCGTCGATACCGCGGGCGCCATCTTCCAGTCGTTCGGCGCCGAACTCGTCAACGCCAAGGGCGATGTCACGGTGAAGACCGATGAGGTTCGCCAGGCGCTCGAATACTACAAGAAGCTGATCGCCTTCCTGCCGCCGGACGCACCGTCCTGGGACGATGCGTCGAACAACAAATGGCTGATCTCCGGCCGCGGCGCCCTCATCATGAATCCGCCGAGCGCCTGGGCGGTCGCCAAGCGCGACGCGCCGCAGGTCGCCGAGCAATGCTGGACGCACGGCTTCCCCTCCGGTCCTAAAGGCAGGTATGCACCGTTCCTGCCCTATTTCTGGGGGCTCTGGAATTTCTCCAAGAACAAGGCATCGGCCAAGAGCCTTCTGGCTTTTCTGTCACAGCCGTCATCGATCGAAAAGTTCGTCGCGGCGAGCGGCGGCTACGATTTGCCGGCCTATGCGAAGATGACGACGCTGAAGACCTGGGCCGAGGTAGGCCCGCCGAAGGGCACGCTCTACCACTATCCAAATCCCTACAATCATCAGACGCTGTCGATTGCGGCCTCTCCGGCGCCGCCGAAGATCGCCCAGCAGATCTACGCGCAGGCCACGCTGACCAAGATGGCGCTGCGGTTTGCGCAGGGAGAAAAGTTGGAGACCGCGCTCGCCTGGGGCGAAGGCGAGTGTGAAGGCTTCATGCGAACCTAAGCCGGGGTGTGCCACTTGCGGTTCACGCATCCCAGCGTGAGCCGCCAGGGTACCTCACCGTTCGATGGAATGAGCAGATCGAGCCGACACGCAGGTGCCGGCTTCGCCGTTGGACATTCCGCAAGGAAGCTTGACCCAAGGACACTGACATGGCCGATGTCGTCGTTGAGCACGGTCGCGTCGCCCGCACGGCGAGCGCGCACAAGCGGACGGGCTTGCACAATGCGTTGAAGCGGAAATCGACCGTGGCGTTCTTCCTGACGCTGCCGCTGATCCTGCTGATCGCGCTGTTCGTGCTTTACCCTGCCCTGTTCTCGATCCACCTCGCGACGCTGAACAAGTCGATGCAGAAATTCGTCGGCTTCGGCAACTTCACCTTTCTGTTCAAGCGCGAGACTTTCTGGATGGTGGTGAAGCAATCCTGCATCTTTGCGGTTACGGCCGTGTTCTTCAAGGCGCTGATCGGCTTCATCGTCGCGCATTTCGTGCACAACATACCGGCCAAGGGCCAGCGCAAATGGCGCGGCATGCTGCTGGTGCCCTGGGTGATCCCGCCGGCGATGAGCACGCTCGCCTGGCTATGGCTGTTCGACCCATCCTACAGCGCGTTCAATTATACGCTCTCATTTTTCGGCATCGGTCCCATCAACTGGCTCGGCGATGCCGCCTGGGCGCGCTTTTCCGTCATCCTCGTCAACGTCTGGTACGGCGCGCCGTTCTTCCTGATTATGTATCTGGCGGCACTGAAATCGGTGCCGGACCAGCTCTACGAGGCCGCCGCAATCGACGGCGCCAATTGGTGGCAGAAGATCTGGTACGTGACGCTGCCTATGATGCGCAACATCATCGCCATCACGACGCTGTTCTCGCTGATCGTCACCTTTGCCAATTTCGACATCGTCCGCATCCTGACCTCAGGCGGGCCTCTCGACCAGACCCAGATCTTTGCCACCTATGCGTTCCGGGTCGGCATCGAGAGCAACGACATTCCGCTCGGCGCCAGCGTCTCGCTGTTTATGGTCCCAATCCTCGCCGTCGCAGCGATATTCATCCTGCGCGACGTCAACAAGCGCGGGAACGAATCCTGATGAGCACAATGGCGATCGACAAGGCGGGCCCCCGGCGCAAGGTCAAATATGGCAGCATGAGCCGCGACCGTGCCTGGGCGCTGCGCTGGTCCTATTTCTTCCTTGTGCTGTTTGCGATCTTTTTTCTGACGCCGCCGCTCTACATGGTGATCACCTCGCTCAAGAGCAGCGCGGAGATCTCGGCTGCGACTAATCCGTGGTGGGTGTTCCACCCGACGCTGGCAAACTATGTCGAACTACTGACGTCGAACCAATTCCTCCGGTTCTTCTGGAATTCGACCATCGTGTCGCTGGTGGTTGTGATAGTCACCATGCTGATCAGCATCCCTGCGGCCTTCGCGCTCGCGCGGATGAAGTTCTGGGGCTCGACAACGCTCGCGACCGGCGTGTTCCTGACCTACCTGGTCCCGGACAGCCTCCTCTTCATCCCGCTGTTCAAGATGCTGGCGCTGGTTCAGGACCTCACCGGCATCACGTTGCTCAACCGATGGTATGTGCTGCTGTTCGTGTATCCGACGCTGACGGTGCCGTTTTGCACCTGGATCATGATCGGCTACTTCGCGTCGATCCCGAAGGAACTCGACGAAGCCGCGATCATCGACGGCGCATCCTGGCTCCAAACGCTGACGCGGATCTTCATTCCCGTGGCGCTGCCCGGGCTGATCGCGGCAACCATCTTCGCCTTCACGGTATCCTGGGCGCAGTTCCTCTATCCCCTGGTGTTCACGACGTCCATCGACCAGCTCGTGCTGCCCGTCGGCATCACTACCACGCTGATCAAGGGCGACGTCTTCAACTGGGGGCAGATCATGACCGGGGCGCTGCTCGGCGCAGCTCCGCCGCTGATCATCTACGCCTTCCTGATGGACTACTACATCGCCGGCCTGACCGCCGGCGCGACGAAGGGTTGATATCGAGGGGTTCAAGTTCAATGGCCGACGTTTCCCTGCGCAAGGTGATCAAGCGTTACGACGATGTCGAAGCTGTGCGCGGCATCGATCTCGATATCTCCGACCACGAGTTCATCGTGCTCGTCGGCCCCTCCGGCTGCGGCAAGTCGACGACGTTGCGCATGATCGCGGGACTGGAGGACATCACCGACGGCGACATCATGATCGGCGGCGACGTCGTCAACGACGTGCCGCCCAAGGACCGCGACATCGCGATGGTGTTCCAGAACTACGCGCTGTACCCGCACATGACGGTCGCGGAGAACATGTCGTTCGGGCTGCGCCTGAAGCACTATCCCAAGGCCGAGATCAAGGCGCGGGTGACGGAAGCCGCCCGCCTCCTCGACATCACCGACCTGATCGACCGCAAGCCGAAGCAGCTCTCCGGCGGTCAGCGCCAGCGCGTCGCGATGGGCCGCGCCATCGTGCGCAATCCGAAAGTGTTCCTGTTCGACGAGCCGCTGTCCAATCTCGACGCCAAGCTGCGCGTGCAGATGCGGATCGAGATAAAGAAGGTGCACCAGAAGGTGCGCACCACCACGGTCTACGTCACCCACGACCAGGTCGAGGCGATGACGTTGGCTGACCGCGTCGTTGTGATGAACAAGGGCCGCATCGAGCAGATCGGCACGCCCAACGAGCTCTACCACAAGCCGGCGACGCGCTTCGTCGCCGGCTTCATCGGCTCGCCCGCGATGAATTTCATCCCGTGCCGGCTGGAGGATGTCGGTGGCGCGCTCCAGATCCGCCTCACCGACCGCATCGCCTTTGCCCTGCCACCGGCTCGCGCCACGCGCTACAACGCGTTGCCGCGCACCGACAAGCTCCTGCTCGGCCTCCGGCCCGAGCACCTCACCGAGTCGCATGCGCATCTGGGGCCGGGCGTCGAGACCTTCGATACCGTGCTCGACGTCACCGAGCCGATGGGGATGGAGACCCTGGTCTATTTCGGCCTCGACGGCACGCCGGTCTGCGGCCGCGTCGATCCCAACGCCGGCGCCAAGGACGGGGCACCCATGCGTTTGGCGATGGACCTCAACAATATGCACCTGCTAAACGAAGACACCGGCGTCGTGTTGTGACGCAGGTCCAAGAAATGCAAGCAGGCAGGGAGCGATGGCGACCAACAAGAAGAAGATTTTCGTTACACAAACTTTGTCGCAAGGGGCCCGCGCCCTCCTCACCCAGCGAGACGATATCGAGCTCGTCGAATTTCCAAACCTGATCTCGGCGAAGGATTTTGAGGCGCTGTTGAAGAGCCACGCGCCGGTCCATGGCGTGGCGCTCGGCGCCACCGCCTTCGGCGAGACCGAGCTCGAGGCATCCCGCGACATGAAGGTGGTGACCCGCATCGGCGTCGGCTATGACGCCGTCGACGTACCCGCCCTCTCCCGCCGCAAGGTGCCGCTGATGGTCGCGGGCAGCGCCAACTCGCCCTCGGTCGCCGAGCAGGCGCTGTTCATGATGCTGACGCTGGCCAAGCGCGCGCAGGAAATGCATTCCTGCGTCAAGGACGGCAAATGGGCCGACCGGCTCGGCATGCTGCCGTTCGATCTCTACGGCAAGACCGTGCTCGTCATCGGCTTCGGCCGCATCGGCACACGCACCGCCAAGCGCTGCCTGGCGATGGACATGAAGGTGCAGGTCTACGATCCCTACAAGCCTGCCGCCGAGATCAAGGCCGCGGGCTGCGAGCCCGTCGCCGATCTCGACGCAGCGCTGCCCAACGCCGACTTCGTCACCATCCACTGCCCGAAGACGCCGGAAACCGTCGGCCTCTTCGATACGGCGCGGATCGGCCGGATGAAGCCGAAATCCTACCTCATCAACACTGCACGCGGCGGCATCGTGAAGGAGGCCGCGCTATACGACGCCCTGGTCTCCGGCAGGATTGCCGGTGCCGGTATCGACGTGTTCGAGGTTGAGCCGCCGCCGGTCAGCAACGCCCTGTTCGCGCTGCCCAACGTCATCATGGCCCCGCACGTCGCCGGCGTCACCGTCGAGGCGGTGAGCCGCATGAGCGAGCAGACCGCTCGCAACATCCTCAGTGTGCTGGACGGCGATCCCATCCGGCAGAACATCATCAACCAGGACGTGCTCGGCTGAGCCGACCTCCGGGCGGGCGGTTATCCGCCCGCCTCCGGAACGCCAGAATGCGTCCCATTTTTGGTGCAGATCGAGCCCAAACTCAGCCTTAATCAAATCCGCGTAATAAGGCCGGCCGCGGCGGCAGTGGGACAGACTTGCCGGCCGCGTCGAGCTGGAGGATGAACCCTTGTCAGAGATCGACCCGACCGACCACGCGCTGGCGACCATCGCGAGCATTTTGGAGCACCCCGAGCGCGAGACCGAGACCGAAATGGTGGTCGCCGGTGAGCAGGTCGTCACCGACGAGCATCCGATCGCCGACGAGCATGCGGTCGCTGAAGAGCACGAGCATCCCGTGGTCGAGGAGCAACCGCTGGTGCCGGAGCACACCGATGCGGACGGCTACAGCAAAGTCGGTCCGGGGCCGATGGTGGCGATCCGTCTGAAATGGACGGTCCATCGCGGCGATGACGGCCAGTTCTACGTCCACGAGACCATCGGCGAGCAGTCCGCGCCCGTGATCAGCGGCCCGATGACGAGCGAAGCCGCGGTGCATTTCGTCGACGCGCACGAGGACGAGGCACATCGGCGCTTCGAGGAGCTGCGCAGCGAGATCGCCGGCCGCAGCTCGCTCGCCGATTACGAGCGCAGGGGCGAAGCCTAGCGCTCGCGGGGGCCGAGAAAATCCCGCTTCACGAGCTCGACGCCGGCATGCCGGAGCAAGTCGTAGGATGTCGTGACGTGAAAGAAGAATTGCGGGACGCTGAACGTCAGCAGCAGCGTCCGCCCGGTGAAGGGCAGCTCGGTCCCGTTTTTCAGCCTGAAGAAGACATTCCGTTCCGCCGCACTATCGATCTCGGCGCGCGACAGGCTTTCGATGAACTCGATTGACGTCGCAATGCGCGCCTGAAGCCCGGCGATGTCGTGCTCCAGCGCCGGCAGCGCCACCGGCTCTTGCTCGGCCAGCAAGGCCGGCGCGACCGTGGCATGGCGGCACGCCTCCCCTATCTGCTGCGCCAGATCGTACATGTTCGGCGCCATGCGCATGCCGAGCAGGACGGCCGGATTGAACTTCCGGCTTTCGGCATAGGCGACGCCCTTGTCCAGCAGTGCCGACAGGTTGCGCAGATACGGCACGAACACGCCGACCGAGGCGTCATACATCGAGATCGTCACCCTAAATTCCCTTCAATTCCGCCTCGCCAGCGACGGGCATCTGGTCTAAATCCAAGTTTCAAGAGCTGCACAATGACAGCTCGGGCATGGGTGGAAAAGAGATGATCGTTCGAATCGTGGCGGCTTTGGCCGCCGTCCTGCTGGCGAACTTTTCGGCATATGCACAGCAGCCGGCGCCGTCGCGCCTCGATGAGATCGTCAAGCGCGGCACTCTGCGCGTCGGCATGACCGGCGACTACAAGCCTTTCACCTACCTGGACAAGGCGACACAGCAGTTCAGCGGCTTCGACGTCGACATGGCGGAGGCACTCGGCAAGGCGCTCGGCGTCAAAGTCGAATTCGTGCCGACGGCCTGGCCGAAGCTCATGAAGGACTTCGAGGCCGACCAGTTCGACATCGCCATGGGCGGCGTCTCGGTCACGCTCGACCGGCAGAAGAAGGGCTTCTTCTCGATGCCGATCATGCGTGAAGGCAAGACGCCGATCGCACGCTGCGCCGACGTCGGCAAGTACCAGACCATCTCCGACATCGACAAGAAGGGCACCCGCGTCATCGTCAATCCCGGCGGCACCAACGAGCGGTTCGCGCGCGCCAACATCAAGGACGCCGAGATCAACGTCTTCTCCGACAACACCGTGATCTTCGACGAGATCGCCAAGGGCAACGCCGATTTGATGATGACGGACGCCTCCGAGACCCGCTACCAGCAGAAGCAGCATTCCGGCGTGCTCTGCGCGGTGCATCCCGACAAGCCGTTCGACTTCTCGGAGAAGGCCTACTGGCTCCAGCGCGACATGGCGCTGAAGGCTTTCGTCGACCAGTGGCTGCACATTTCGATGGAGGACGGCAGCTACAGGAAGATCTACGCCGCCTGGTTCGACTAGCAGTCTGCTGAAAAACCTCGAAATGGAGCGTCCTCGCCGGTCGTTGTTGGGGCGATGCGGTGGAGTTGGACGT
>NZ_JCAMOP010000047.1:0-63634 GCF_059512345.1 Bradyrhizobium sp. Unk1 | reverse complement strand
CCCAGAGTTTTCGCCGTCGCGTAGAGATTGGCCCCATCGATGAAGAGCGCGATCTTGTTAGTGGCAGAAGGTGACATTCAGTTTGCTCGCGTAGCGTTCGTGATTGATCGTTTATTGTTGGCGCGGCGACAGCAAGCCGCGCAGTCTTATGGTGCCGCCGAAACCCGTCGAAACCGCAAATCCGGAGAAGTCGTGGCAATCAAGGTATAGTTATGGCGGACCTGCATACGCCCGGTGCCGCCCTCAATGGCAGCCCGGCAAACCACCCATCCCAGCCCCAATGTGGGGGTAGCAGAGCCGTTTGGCGAGGCCAAATCACAAATTGGCCTTGCGAAATCGCCCTGTCCCCTATAACTAGCCCCAATCATCCACATATTTCGTCCCACCCACAACGGAGCGACAGTCCATGGCTCGCGTCACCGTAGAAGATTGTATCGACAAGGTCGACAACCGGTTTGACCTGGTCCTGCTGGCCGCCCACCGGGCCCGCATGATTTCGTCCGGTTCACAACTAACGGTTGACCGCGATAACGACAAGAACCCCGTTGTGTCTTTGCGCGAAATTGCGGACGAAACCATCTCGCCGGAGGACCTCCGCGAGGAGCTGGTCCACTCGCTCCAGAAATTCGTCGAGGTCGACGAGCCCGAGCCCGATACGGTCCCGCTGATCGGTTCCGCCGGTGCCAGCGTCGATGCCGACGATACCGAAGTTGCCGTTGAGCGCATGACCGAAGAGGAGCTCCTGAAGGGCCTCGAGGGCCTCGCGCCGCCGGAAGAACAGCCCGAGGAGGACGAGTAATCGTCCCGTCGCAGTCGTCGACTTCTTGTGATCTTATCAAAGGCCCGAACCCGTGTTCGGGCCTTTGCTTTTGTTGGCGTTTTCGTGGTTACCATAGCGTTGCCGCATCGCGTTGCTTGCCTGTCACCGAATTGATCGGACGCACGCGCGATCGGGGCTAAGATGTATGCAACGGGCGGCTGATGGTCCGTTTGAAGGCAGGATGGCATGGTGTATCGGCGCCCGAGACAAACGCAGATGCTGGCCGCAACCGAATCGGTTGCCGTGGCCCCGACTGCGCCGGTGGGGCGCCCGGCCAAGCCCCGCGCGCGGATGATGCGTCAATATGACCTCGTCGAGCGCGTCAGGTCCTACAATCCCAATACCAACGAAGACCTGCTGAACCGCGCCTATGTCTACGCCATGAAGGCGCACGGCTCGCAGACCCGTGCCTCGGGCGATCCCTATTTCTCGCACCCGCTCGAAGTGGCGGCGATTCTCACCGATCTGAAGCTCGACGATGCCACCATCGTGGCCGCGCTGCTGCACGACACGATCGAGGACACCGAGGCGACGCGTGCCGAGATCGACCAGATCTTCGGGCCCGAGATCGGCGCGCTGGTCGAGGGCCTGACCAAGCTGAAGCGGCTGGAACTGGTGTCGCGCGAGGCCAAGCAGGCCGAGAACCTGCGCAAATTGTTGCTGGCCATTGCCGACGACGTCCGCGTTCTGCTGGTCAAGCTCGCCGACCGCCTGCACAACATGCGTACGCTGGACTTCGTGCCGACGGAGTCGCGACGGCGCATTGCCGAGGAGACGCTCGACATCTATGCGCCGCTGGCCGGGCGCATGGGCATGCAGGAAATGCGCGAGGAGCTGGAGGATTTGTCCTTCCGCACCCTCGATCCGGAAGCCTATTCGGTGGTGATGCAGCGGCTCGACGCGCTCGCCGAGCGCAACCGCAACCTGATCGGCGAAATCGAGGACCAGCTCTCCAACAATCTGCGCCACCGGGGGCTGGGCGCGCGGGTCTATGGCCGCCGCAAGAAGCCGTTCTCGATCTGGACCAAGATGGAGCGCAAGTCGGTCGGCTTCGAGCAATTGTCCGACATCTTCGGCTTCCGCCTCGTCGTCAACGACATCGAGGCCTGCTATCGCGCGCTCGGCATCGTCCACACCACCTGGCCGGTCGTGCCCGGGCGTTTCAAGGACTACATCTCGACGCCGAAGCAGAACGACTACCGCTCGATCCACACCACCGTGATCGGCCCCGGCAACCAGCGCGTCGAGCTGCAGATCCGTACCGAGGCGATGGACCAGATCGCCGAGCGCGGCATCGCCGCACACGTGTTCTACAAGGAAGACGTGGGCTCGCCGACCGAGTTTCTCAAGCGCGAGTCCAATGCGTTCGCCTGGTTGCGCCACACCATCGGCATCCTCTCGGAGAGCGCCAACCCCGAGGAATTCCTCGAGCACACCAAGCTCGAGCTGTTCCACGACCAGGTGTTCTGCTTCACCCCGAAGGGCAAGCTGATCGCGCTGCCTCGCCATGCCAATGTGATCGACTTCGCCTATGCCGTGCACACCGACGTCGGCAACAGCGCCGTCGGCTGCAAGATCAACGGCCAGTTCGCGCCGCTGTCCTCGGAGCTCCAGAACGGCGACGAGGTCGAGGTGCTGACCTCGGAGGCGCAAGCGGCGCCGCCGTCGGCCTGGGAAACGCTCGCGGTCACCGGCAAGGCGCGCGCCGCGATCCGCCGCGCCACCAGGACCGCGGTGCGTGACCAATATGTCGGTCTCGGCCGGCGCATCGTCGAGCGCCTGTTCGAGCGCGCCAAAATCGAATACGCCGACGACAAGCTCAAGGGCGCGCTGCCGCGGCTGGCGCGCACCTCGATCGAGGACGTCATGGCGGCGGTCGGCCGTGGCGAGATCAAGGCCTCCCACGTCGCGCGTGCGATGTATCCCGACTACAAGGAGGAGCGGATCGCGCGCTACGGCGTCAAGAAGGGGCTCGCCGCCAAGCTCAAGGAGAAGTCGTCGGAGCCGCCTCGCAGCCCGGTCGCGATCCCGATCCGCGGCATCAATTCCGACCTGCC
Source organism: Bradyrhizobium sp. Unk1 (assembly GCF_059512345.1). Classification (NCBI taxonomy): domain Bacteria; kingdom Pseudomonadati; phylum Pseudomonadota; class Alphaproteobacteria; order Hyphomicrobiales; family Nitrobacteraceae; genus Bradyrhizobium; species Bradyrhizobium sp. Unk1. Next base: position 60,757 of record NZ_JCAMOP010000047.1, on the reverse strand, counting down.
GATCAAGTTCGCGCCGAACGGCGGCGCGGTGCCCGGGGACCGCATCGTCGGCATCGTCACGCCGGGCGAGGGGATCACGATCTACCCGATCCAGGCGCCGGCCCTCAAGGATTTCGAGGAGGAGCCGGAGCGCTGGCTCGACGTGCGCTGGGACATCGAGGACTCCGCCCCGCAGCGCTTCCCGGCCCGCATCAAGGTCGAGAACGTCAACGAGCCCGGCGCGCTGGCGCAGATCGCGACCGTGATCGCCGAGCACGACGGCAACATCGACAACATCAGCATGCAGCGCCGCTCGCCCGACTTCACCGAGACGACGATCGATCTCGAAGTCTACGATCTGAAGCATTTGAGCGCGATCCTCGCCCAGTTGCGCGCGAAGGCGGTCGTTGCCCGCGTCGAACGTGTTAATGGATAGACGCCTTTCGTATGCGTCCGTCCCCCCGATTTCGTGAGTCCTGAAATGCCCGCATCTCCGCTCCGCCTCGGCGTCAATATCGACCATGTCGCGACCGTCCGTAACGCGCGCGGCGGCCGCCATCCCGATCCGGTGCGCGCCGCGCTGCTCGCGATCGAGGCCGGCGCTGATGGCATCACCGCGCATCTGCGCGAGGATCGCCGCCACATCCGCGACGAGGACATGGCGCGGCTGAAGGCCGAGATCTCCAAGCCGCTGAATTTCGAGATGGCGGCGACCGACGACATGATGCGCATCTCGCTCGCGACCAAGCCGCACGCGGTGTGCCTCGTGCCGGAGCGCCGCCAGGAGGTGACGACCGAAGGCGGCCTCGACGTCGTCGGCCAGCACAATGCGCTGGCGCCCTACATCGCACGCCTGAACGATGCGGGCATCCGGGTTTCGCTGTTCATCGCCGCCGACCCCGCGCAGATCGAGATGGCGGCACGGTTGCGCGCGCCCGTGATCGAGATCCACACGGGGGCCTGGTGCGACGCCGTCGTCGACGGCCACACCGGGAAGGCCGAGGCGGAATGGCAGCGGATCGTGGCAGGGGTGAAACTGGCCAAGGAAGCGGGGCTCGAGGTTCATGCGGGCCATGGGCTCGACTATGCGACGGCGGAGACGATCGCGGCGCTGCCGGAGCTCATGGAGCTGAACATCGGCTACTACATGATCGGCGAGGCGCTGTTCGTCGGGCTCGCCGAGACGGTGCGCAGCATGCGCGCCGCGATGGACCGCGGCCGGAGCCGGGCATGATCATCGGCATCGGCTCCGACCTGATCGACATCACCCGCGTCGGCAAGGTGATCGAGCGCCATGGCGAGCGTTTCCTCGACCGCATCTTCACCGCGGCCGAGCGGGCCAAGGCGGAGCGGCGCGCCAAGAGCGAGAAGATGGTGGTCGCGACCTACGCCAAGCGTTTTGCCGCCAAGGAGGCCTGCTCGAAGGCGCTCGGCACCGGTATCCGGAACGGTGTCTGGTGGCGCGACATGGGGGTGGTCAACCTGCCGGGCGGGCGGCCGACCATGCAATTGACGGGCGGGGCGCTGGCCCGGCTCCAGGCCCTGACGCCCGAGGGGTTCGAGGCGAAGATCGACCTGTCGATCACCGACGACTGGCCGCTGGCGCAGGCCTTCGTCATCATTTCCGCCGTGCCGCTGGCCAAGCCCTGACCGTTAGCGGGCTGTTTTTATAATTCATATTATAAATCAATGTCTTATGCAGTTTTGATGCGATCCTTGATTGCGTGGCCCCCGACAACCGTCTAAAAGTCCGCGGACGCAAATCAGCCTGGGCGAATTCGGCTTTACGCCGGAATTGGCCCTCATTATCAGAATCAGGACAATCTCCTTGGGCCGCGAAGCGATGGGCTGTTCGCGGTAGGAGGGCGCACTGTGATCGCCTGCCGGAATTGAGAGAGCAATGAGCGTGACTTCGGGAACGAAAACTGAAAGCGGCGTCGGCGAAACGATCCGCGTCGTGATCCATGCTCTCCTGATTGCGCTCGTGATCCGCACGTTCCTGTTCCAGCCGTTCAACATTCCGTCCGGCTCGATGAAGGCGACGCTGCTGGTCGGCGACTATCTGTTCGTCTCGAAATATTCCTACGGCTATAGCCACTACTCGATCCCGTTCTCGCCGCCGCTGTTCTCGGGGCGGATCTGGGGCTCGGACCCGAACCGCGGCGACATCGTCGTGTTCCGCCTGCCGAAGGACGACTCCACCGATTACATCAAGCGCGTCATCGGCCTTCCCGGCGACCGCGTCCAGATGAAGGATGGGCTGCTCTACATCAACGACACTCCGGTCGAGCGGCAGCGCATGAGCGAATTTGTCGGCGAGGATCCCTGCGGCTCCGAAGGCGGGGGCATCTCGCGGGTGAAGCGCTGGAAGGAAACGCTGCCGAACGGCGTGTCCTATGAGACGCTGGACTGCGCCGACAACGGCTACATGGACAACACCAACGTCTACAACGTGCCGCCGGGCCATTTCTTCATGATGGGCGACAACCGCGACAACTCCACCGACAGCCGTTTCCTCGGCCAGGTCGGCTACGTGCCGCAGGAGAATTTGATCGGCCGCGCCCAGATGATCTTCTTTTCCATCGCCGAAGGCGAGCACGCCTGGATGTTCTGGCGCTGGCCTTGGGCTGTTCGCTGGAACCGTTTCTTCAAAATCGTCCGATGAAAGACGAAGCCAAGGACATCCCGATCCAATCGACCGAGCCCGCGGCGGGCGCCGACGGCGAAGCTGCGACCAAGACGCTTGCGACCAAGACGCCTGAAACCAAAACACATGAAACCAAGACGCCTGCAAAGAAGAAGCGGGTGCGGAGCAGCAAGGCCAAGGGCTCGGATGCGAACGCGGCGCTCGAGGCGCGCATCGGCCACAGCTTTGCCGATCCGAATCTGCTGATGCAGGCGATCACGCATGTCTCGGCGCTGAAGTCCGGGCGCAAGCGCGGCGACAGCTATCAGCGGCTGGAATTCCTAGGCGACCATGTGCTGGGGCTCGTCGTCTCCGACATGCTCTATCACGCCTTTCCGAATGCCGACGAGGGCGAGCTGTCCAAGCGACTTGCCGAACTGGTGCGCAAGGAGAGCTGCGCCGACGTTGCCAAGTCGCTCGGTCTGCTCGACGACGTCAAGCTCGGTTCGGTCGGGCCGAGCGCCGATGCCCGCCTGCGCAAGAGCGTGCTCGGCGACATCTGCGAGGCCGTGATCGGCGCCGTCTTCCTCGACGGCGGCTACGCGTCGGCGGCGGAATTCGTCAGGCGCAACTGGACTGAACGCATGCACAAGCCGCGGCGTCCCTTGCGCGATCCCAAGACCGTGCTGCAGGAATGGGCGCAGGGGAAGGGGCTGCCGACGCCGGTTTACCGCGAGGTCGAGCGCACCGGCCCGCATCACGATCCGCAGTTCCGCGTTGCGGTGGATCTGCCGGGATTGGCGCCGGCCGAAGGCATCGGTGGCAGCAAGCGTGCAGCGGAGAAGGTGGCGGCTTCAGTGATGATCGAACGTGAAGGTGTTGGCGGCGGCAATGACGGCTGAACCAAGCGGCGAGGCGCCCTCCGCAACGCGCTGCGGCTTCGTTGCGCTGATCGGCGCGCCGAATGTCGGAAAATCCACGCTGGTCAATGCGCTGGTCGGGGCCAAGGTCACGATCGTCTCGCGCAAGGTGCAGACCACGCGCGCGCTGATCCGCGGCATCGTCATCGAGGACAACGCGCAGATCATCCTGGTCGACACGCCGGGCATCTTCCTGCCCAAGCGCCGGCTCGACCGCGCCATGGTCTCGACGGCCTGGAGCGGGGCGCATGACGCCGACCTCGTCTGCGTGCTGCTCGACGCCAAGACCGGGATTGATGAAGAGGCCGAGGCGATCCTCACCAAGGCCGCGAGCGTCAATCACGACAAGATCTTGGTCATCAACAAGGTCGATCTGGTCCAGCGTGAGAAGCTGCTGGCGCTGGCGCAAGCCGCCAACGAGCGCATGGCCTTTGCAAAGACCTTCATGATCGCGGCGATCTCGGGCGACGGCGTCGACGACCTCAGGCACACGCTGGCGGAAATCGTGCCGCCGGGGCCGTTCCTCTATCCCGAAGACCAGATGTCGGACGCGCCGATGCGGCAGCTTGCGGCCGAGATCACGCGCGAGAAGATCTATCGCAAGCTGCATCAGGAATTGCCCTACCAATCCACGGTCGAGACCGACAAGTGGGAGGAGCGCAAGGATAAGTCGGTGCGCATCGAGCAGACGATCTTCGTCGAGCGCGAGAGCCAGCGCAAGATCGTGCTCGGCGCAGGCGGCGCCACCATCAAGTCGATCGGCGCGGACTCGCGCAAGGAGATCGGCGAGATCCTGGGCGTGCCGGTGCACCTGTTCCTGTTCGTCAAGGTGCGCGAAAACTGGGGTGACGATCCCGATCGCTATCGCGAGATGGGCCTGGAATTTCCCAAAGAATAACCAAGAAAAGATCGGTCACCGATGAGCGTACCCAGCAACGTCCAGCGCTTCGAAGCGCTGCTCTATGCGTCATTGATGCTGGATGCCCTGTCGGTCGCGGTGCAGGACCGCACGCCCAATGCCGAAATGACCGAGCAGATGATCATGATGGCGACCCTGCTCGCCGGCGGCATGATCGTGCTGCTGGTCTATTTCGTCTGGTTGGCTGCGCGTTGGCGCAAGAACTGGCCGCGCTGGGTGCTGGCGGCGGCCCTCGCACTGTCCGTGATCTCGCTCGGCCAGATCATCGGCGAGAAGGGCCTGGAGCTCGACGGCGTCATCGAGATCGTCTCCTGCGTGCTGACCGCGATGGGGCTGTATTTCTCCTTCACCGGCGACGCGCAGGGCTGGTTCAACGCCTAGTGCGGGGCCGTAGGGTGGGCAAAGGCGCGCCCTCGCGCGTCGTGCCCACCATAATCGTGCCGCAAATCAAATTGGTGGGCACGCTTCGCTTTGCCCACCCTACGATCGCTCGAACTGCGCTACACTTCCTACCATGGAATGGACCGACGAAGGCATCGTGCTGGGCGTGCGGCGGCATGGCGAGAGCAGCGCCATCGTCGAGCTGCTGACGCGTACGCACGGCCGGCATCTCGGCCTCGTGCGCGGTGGCGCCGGTTCGCGGATGCGACCGCTCTTGCAGCCCGGCAACAGCGTCAGCGTGGTGTGGCGGGCGCGGCTCGACGAGCATCTCGGCACCTATGCGGTTGAGGGCCTCAAGCTGCGCGCGGCGACGCTGCTGGGATCCTCCCACGGCGTCTATGGCGTCACCCATCTCGCCTCGATTGCGCGGCTGCTGCCGGAGCGCGATCCGCACGAAGACATCTTTGCGATGCTCGAACATTCGTTCGATGATTTCGACGATATCGGCAGTGCCGCCGTGCACCTCATCCATTTCGAGCTGGCGATGCTCGCCGAGCTCGGCTTTGGGCTCGCGTTGGAAAACTGTGCGGTGACCGGCGAGACCACGGACCTGATCTATGTTTCGCCGAAATCCGGCGGCGCGGTGTCGCGCGGGGCCGGCGAACCTTGGCGCGACCGGCTGTTGCGCCTGCCGCCGTTCCTGCGTCGTGGCGAGGCCGCGAGCGACCTCACCGACCAGGATCTCCAGGACGGCTTCCGGCTTACCGGCCTGTTCTTGCTGCGCCATGTGCTGGAGCCGCGCGGCCAGGGCCATTCCGACGCGCGCGCCGGCTTCATCAATGCGCTGACGCGGCAGCAGGCGAAGGCGGCGATTCCGGCGCCATGACCTGGGGGGGCCTCTGCCTTGCCTGAGGGCATGATATTCCCCGGAACCAAATCCGCCTGGTTGAATTGGCCTCGCTGGGTTCCACAACGGGGACAGCCTAAATGTTGATCAAGGGATTCGCCTTGTCGGCGGCGCTGCTTGCATTCGCGCCTGACGCGGTGGCTGGCGAGCCGCAACCGGGTGTCTTTCGCCGGGCATCCTGCACCGTGGTCCGGTATTACGTGGCGAAATATTCCGCTGCGGCCGCAGAGGCATGGGCGCGGTCCAAGGGGGCAACGGAGGCCGAAATCGAGGTCGCCCGGCGTTGCCTGACCAATGCGCCGGTCACCGCGCAAGCCAAGACCCAGCAGCCAGTGACCGCCGGCTGGGCAGGGCAATAGCCGCCCACAGGGAACCAATCGATCCTTGCCCGATTCGCTTCCACGGTTTAACCGGGCGGCATGGGAAAACGATTGATTCCGCCGGAGGAACCGGCCGAAATTCACGAGGTGCCGCTGCGTGAGGCGCTGGAAGAGCGCTATCTCGCCTATGCGCTCTCCACCATCATGCACCGCGCGCTGCCGGATGCGCGCGACGGCCTCAAGCCGGTGCACAGGCGCATCCTCTACGGCATGCGCCTGCTCAGGCTCGACCCCGGCACGGCCTTCAAGAAGTCCGCGAAGATCGTCGGCGACGTGATGGGCTCGTTCCATCCGCATGGCGACCAGGCGATCTACGACGCTATGGTCCGCCTCGCGCAGGATTTCTCCTCGCGCTACCCGCTGGTCGACGGCCAGGGCAATTTCGGCAATATCGACGGCGATAACCCGGCCGCCTACCGCTACACCGAAGCGCGCATGACCGACGTCGCGCGGCTTCTGCTCGACGGCATCGACGAGGACGGTGTCGAGTTCCGCGCCAATTACGACGGCCAGTCGAAAGAGCCGGTCGTGCTGCCCGGCGGCTTCCCGAACCTGCTTGCCAACGGAGCGCAGGGCATCGCGGTCGGCATGGCGACCTCGATCCCGCCGCACAACGCGGCCGAGCTCTGCGACGCCGCGCTGCATCTGATCGAGAAGCCCGACGCGAAGTCGAAGGCGCTGCTGAAGTGGGTGAAGGGCCCGGATTTCCCGACCGGCGGCATCTGCGTCGATTCCAAGCAGGCGATCGCTGAGGCCTATACGACCGGTCGCGGCTCGTTCCGTGTTCGCGCGCGATGGGAGCAGGAAGAGGGTACGCGCGGTACCTGGGTCGTCGTCGTCACCGAGATTCCCTTCCTGGTGCAGAAGTCGCGCCTGATCGAGAAGGTCGCCGAGCTGCTGGACCAGAAGAAGCTGCCGCTGGTCGGCGACATCAGGGACGAGTCGGCCGAAGACGTCCGCATCGTGATCGAGCCGAAGTCGAAGAACGTCGATCCCGCCCTGATGATGGAATCGTTGTTCCGGCTGACCGAGCTCGAAAACAAGATTCCGCTGAACCTCAACGTGCTGATCAAGGGCCGCATCCCCAAGGTCGTGGGGCTCGCGGAGTGCTTGCGCGAATGGCTCGACCATCTGCGCGACGTCCTGATCCGCCGGACCAACTTCCGCAAGACGCAGATCGAGCACCGGCTCGAAGTTCTGGGCGGTTTGTTGATCGCGTACTTGAACCTCGACGAGGTGATCAGGATCATCCGCACCGTGGACGAGCCGAAGCCGGCGCTGATCAAGGCGTTCAAGCTTACCGAGGTGCAGGCCGAAGCCATCCTCAACATGCGCCTGCGCAGCTTGCGCAAGCTTGAGGAAATGGAGATCCGCACCGAGGACAAGAACCTCCGCGCCGAGCTCAAGGGCATCAACGCGGTGCTCGCCTCGGAGCCGGAGCAGTGGAAGAAGGTCGGCGAGCAGGTCGGCAAGGTCCGCGATATGTTTGGACCGAAGACGCCGCTCGGCAGGCGCCGCACCACCTTTGCGGATGCGCCCGAGCATGACCTCGCCGCGATGGAGGAAGCCCTCGTCGAGCGCGAGCCGGTGACGGTCGTGGTCTCCGACAAGGGCTGGATCCGCACCATGAAGGGCCATGTCGAGGATCTCTCGGGGCTGGCCTTCAAGCAGGACGACAAGCTCGGCTTTGCCTTCTTCGCGGAGACGACCTCGAAGCTGCTGCTGTTCGCCACCAACGGCAAATTCTACTCGCTCGATGTCGCAAAGCTTCCGGGCGGTCGCGGCCATGGCGAGCCGATCCGTCTGTTCATCGACCTCGAGCAGGAGGCCGCTCCCGTCGCGCTGTTCGTCAACAAGGGCGGGCGCAAATTCCTGGTCGCGAGCCACGAGGGCCAGGGCTTCGTCGTCAACGAGGACGATTGCGTCGGCACGACCAAGAAGGGCAAGCAGGTCCTCAACGTCGACATGCCGAACGAGGCGCGCACGGTCACCGAGGTGATCGGCGACACCGTCGCGGTCATCGGCGAGAACCGCAAGATGCTGATCTTCCCGCTCGACCAAGTGCCGGAGATGGCCCGCGGTCGCGGCGTGCGGCTGCAGAAGTACAAGGACGGCGGCCTGTCCGACGTCGCCGTGTTCGAGGCCAAGGCGGCCCTGACCTGGAAGGACTCCGCCGGCCGCGAATTCTCCGCGACCATGAAGGAGCTCGCCGAGTGGCAAGGCACCCGTGCGGATGCCGGCCGCATGCCGCCGAAGGGTTTCCCGAAGTCGAACAAGTTCGGCAAGGTGATCGGGTAAGCAGGCTCGTGTCCCGGATGCGCTGCAGCGTGAAACGCTGCTGCGCAGAGCCGGGATGCCACAACACAGGTGTCATGCCCCGGCTTGACCGGGGCATCCAGTACGCCGCGGCTTCTCGGTTTCATCACGCCCCTCTCCGGAATACTGGATCGCCCGCCCCTGTGCGCAATTGCGCACTAGGCGGGCGATGACAGCGAGTGTGGCGCAAACGCTTGGCAGATAGGCGTGAGCGCATAAGTGCCTGCGTCGATCGGGCACGAACATTGCTTTTTCTTTGCCTGCAAATGAACTCTCAAGAAGAAGCAAAAGGCACAATGTTCAAACTGAAGGCTTTTATTCCGGCGCTGTTCGGCCTCGCGCTGGTCGCGGCGCCCGCGCATGCGGCGGGCAATCTCGTTGCAGTGCTCGAGGCGGAGATCGTCACGCTCGATCCGCATTTTTCCACGGCCTACATTTCGCGCACGTTTGGCTACATGGTGTTCGACACGCTCTTTGCGAAAGACTCCAAGGGCGACATCAAGCCGCAGATGGTGCAGGACTGGAAAGTCTCATCCGACGGATTGACCTATACGTTCACGCTGCGCGACGGCCTGAAATGGCATGACGGCCAGCCGGTCACGGCGGCCGATTGCGTGGCGTCGCTGCGCCGCTGGGGCACCCGCAGCGCTCTCGGCCGTCGGATCTTCGCGATCACAGCCTCGCTCGAGCCGACGGATGCGAAAACCTTCGTGCTGACGCTGAAGGAGCCGTCCGGCCTCGTGATCGATGCGCTCGGCAATCCCGTCAGCCCCGTCGCCTTCATGATGCCCGAGCGCATCGCGAAAACACCCGGCGACCAGCGCATCACGGAGATCATCGGCTCCGGCCCGTTCGTCTATAGCAAGGGCGATCACCGAACCGGCGATCGCATGATCCTGAAGAAATTCGCCGACTATGTGCCGCGCCCTGAGCCCGCCGATTTCCTCGCCGGCGGCAAGCGCGTCGGCATCGACACGCTCGAGATCCGCGTCATCCCGGATGGCGCGACCGCCGCGTCCGCGCTGCAGGCCGGCGAGGTCGACTTCATGCAATATGCGCCGTTCGATCTGTTGCCGCAGCTGGAAAAGAACTCCCGCGTCAAGCTGGTCAATTTCACCGGCGGCAACATGTTCGCCGGCGCCTATCGTCTCAACGCCGCATCGAAGCCGTTTGATGATCCGGAAATTCGCCGCGTGCTGTGGAAGCTGGTCGACCAGCGCGAAGTGCTGGATGCGCTCGGGCTCGATGCCAAATACGCCGCTCCTTGCGCGACGTTCTTCACCTGCGGCACCACCTATGAGAGCAAGGCGGGCACGGAAGCCGCCGCGAAGACGTCGATTGAAGCGGCGAAAGCTGCGCTGAAGGCGACCAAATATGCCGGCGAGCCCGTGGTCGTCATGGAAGCCAACGACCTCGAAGCCCCGCGTGTCTCGGCGCAGGTGCTGGCCGAGCGGCTGAAGCAGGCCGGGTTCAACGTCGATCTCCAGGTGATGGACTGGGCGAGCGTGCTGGCGCGCCGCGCCAAGAAAGAGGGCTGGAGCGTCTATGGCGTTCACGCCGGCGGTTTTGACCTGGGCTCGCCGCTGACCAACGTCATGGTCGCCTTCAACTGCGCCGACTTCACCGGCTGGCAATGCGATGCGCGCATCACGCCGCTGATGGAAGCCTTCGCCAAGGCGCCCGCCGAGGAGGATCGCTAGAAGATCGCCGGCGAGATTCAGAGCGTCATGTACGATCAGGCGCCCGCGATCCCGTGGGGCCAGTTCGCGCAGCCGGCGGCCTATCGCGCCACCCTGCGTGGTCTGATACCGTCCGCCATCCCGGTGTTCTGGAACGTTGAGAAGTAACGCGATGTACGATGTCATTGTTGTCGGCGGCGGCTCCGCCGGCGCCGCTGTTGCGGCGCGGTTGTCCGAAGATCCCGCAAGGCGCGTCCTGTTGCTCGAAGCGGGGCTGGACTGGCGCGCGGACGAGGCGCCCTGGGAGGTGATAACCCCAAATCCGATCCCGATCATCCACAAGCGTGAGTACCAGGAGAAATGGCAATGGCCCGAACTCCTGACGCGCCGGGTGGCCGGGCAGGAGCCGCGCTTCTACTGGCGCGGCAAGGGGCTTGGCGGCTCATCGATGATGAACGGCCAGATTGCCATCCGCGGCGTCGCCGACGCGTTCGACGAATGGGCAGCCAATGGCTGCACCGGCTGGTCGGCCAAGGACGTGATGCCGCTGTTCTCGGTGATCGAAGATGATTTGGAATTTGGTGACGCCCCGGGCCATGGAAGCGGCGGACCGCTGCCGGTCTATCGGGCTCCGCCCGAGAAGTGGGGCCCGATCGATCGCGGCCTGCGCGATGCGGCGCTGGCGAGCGGCTATCCCTGGTGCGCCGACCTCAACAGTCCCGATGGCGAGGGCGTCGCCTGCTATCCCATCAACAGCCGCGACAGCCGCCGCATCACAACCAACGAGGGCTATCTCGAGCCGGCGCGCGGCCGTGCCAATCTCGAGATTCGCGGGCATGCGCTGGTCGATCGCGTGCTGATCAGCGACGGCCGGGCGACCGGCCTTCGGGTTCACATCGAAGGGCAGGGCACCCACGAGATCAGCGCGCGCCAGATCGTGCTCTGCGCCGGCGCCATCCACAGTCCGGCGATCCTGCTGCGTTCGGGCATCGGACCGGCGGATGAGCTGAAGGCGATGGGGATCGCGGTCGAGCGCGATCTGCCGGTCGGCCGCCACTTCTTCGACCACCCGCTGTTTCGCGCCACGATCCAGCTCCACGAAAACCTGCGGCCGACCGATCCAGACACCCGCCACACCAATTGCTGCGTGACTTATTCGTCAGGCCTCGCCGATGGCGGCAAGCGCGACATGATCCTGATCGCCTTCAACCACCGCGGCATCGGCGTGCCCGGAGCGATCGGCGCCGGCCTGTTCAACGCCTATTCGCGCGGCACGCTCAAGCTGGCTTCGACCGATCCGGCGATCGATCCCATCGTCGAGGAGAACATGCTGGCCGATCCCCGCGACATGCTGCGGATGAAGGATGCGGTGAAGCGACTGGCCGTGATCACCTCGCAGCCGGCGCTCTCGGGCGTTGCCGACTGGATACGGCTTGCCGACACCGATCTGACGCTTCCGCAGGCAGCTAGCCTGCCGGATCACGAGCTCGATGCGGTGCTGCGCCGTGAGACCGGAGACATCCAGCACGCAGCCGGCAGTTGCCGCATGAGCGGCGTTAACGACGCTGAGGGCGTGGTCAATCCGGACGGTACGGTGAAAGGCATTTCGGGTCTACGCGTCGCCGACGCCTCGATCATGCCGTCGGACTGTCGCGCCAACACCCATTTCACGACGGTGGTGATCGGCGAAGCCATCGCGCGGATGATGATGCGGTAGTTGTCGCAATACAGGTGGCATGCCCGCCTTCGTGGGCGTTGACGCTGAGAGTGGGGCTGGACGGGGCATCGCTCGGTTACACATTTCAAACAGCGGGCGAGCGTTCGCATTCTCGCGGCGCATTTCGCCCGAGCTTTGCTCCGTCACATTGCCCTCATCATAACAAGGGCGCAGGGAAGGCCGGGCGCCGGCTGGCACCCGCAGGTCCGTGCACCTTAGAAATGCACACGGGGTGGACCACAGGTTTCGCCGGATCGCCCGGCCTTCCCTGCGCAATGGTTTACGGCTTACTTCGCGCTCTCCCCGGGGAGCGATGCACTATTGCCCCCGTCGGCTTGCGGATGGCTGACGCGCGCACCCGGTTGGGCAGCACACATCACCACAAGACTTGACGCACAGACCCCGGGCGTCAGGACCACACGACTTGGCCGTCCGCGCACGTTTTCGCTGGGACTCCGAGAGGTGGCGTGTGCTCGCTCCCGAAGCCATGCGAAGATGCTGTCAGCGTCGTGTCGTATGCGCAAGAGCCATTGCTCACGGTGTCCCGCCCTGCAATGCCGATCGCGCCCGACGCTGTCGCGTCCATCGCTGCCCGGCCCGCGGTTCGTGACGATCGCGATCCGCCCCTTGTCTCGGGCCAGGATGTTTCGGACATACGACAAATCCGAATTTCGGTAAAGTGGAATATTTTAAGAGGCGGAGCTTGACACGTCATGAGGTCACGCAGCGCGGCTGTGTTGCCCGACAGGCAATCGTCGACGAGGGCGTAGGTGACGAGCTTTCGGCCAGAGGCGTGTACTCATCAAAGGCAGCTTCTGGAGTTTAAGCGGAAGTCGTCCCGCTTGCTCATCATCGACGGCTTGTGACCCGTTGCGGATCTTCGAGGGGCGGTCCAAGATGACGGACTTCACCGGCTTGAGCAGGGCGGATGGCAGTCGCAATCAATATCCGAGCTGATAACGATTCCGCGGACGAGATCGAACAGTTATGGGACCAAGTTGCTGCGTTGGAGGACGGGCCGTCGATGCGCACTCTGGCGTACCGACCACATCTGACATTCGCGATCTATGATGCGCCCGAGATTGACGAAAAGACGGCGTGGAAAGCAATGCTGTCTGCAAGCGCAGGCGAAACACAATTGCCTGTCACATTCGGGCGAATTAGGTGGTTCGTAGGCTCGCCACTTGTATTGTGGGCTGAGCCCGAACCGAGCGAGACCCTCAGAAGGTGGCACGCTTCAATCAGCGCTGCCATCGACCCGACCTACTGTCGGCCACATTATCGGCCCGGTGCGTGGACGCCCCACTGCACACTTGGCACACGCATCGCCGATAAAAACAGCAAAGGCGCTATTGCCTTTGCGCAGTCGTTCGACCGGCGCATTCAAGTCAATTTCGACGTAGTGGATTGCGTCGTTTTTCCACCTGTGCGGGTCGTTGCGCAACGGGAGCTGTCGAAGGGGCGTTCCGTTGCATAGCGATCCGCGAAGATGCTTCCTGCCGCTTAAGGTCTGCTCAGGGGAGGCTAGCAGACCGGAATTGCTCAGGTTGAGTGCTTCGCACCCAAATCCCTAATTGACGCCAGCTTTTCTCGGCCGTTGAATGCTTCTTGGAACGCCTAATGGAGGAACGCCTGCCCGCAGATTTCTGCGGCACTGCCTCGCGAGCGGCCGATCTTCACGCTTTCGGCTTCGAAGGTCTCGGTCCGCCGATGCGCATGGAGGTCTTAGCCATGAGGATTTCTTCGGCGCTTTTGGCCCTTTCGCTGACGTCGCTTGCTCCAGCGGGGGCGCTTGCACAAAGCCAAGACGGCCCGCCAGCATGGGCCTATCCGGTAAACCCGCCGAATTTCCAACGCGCCCCCGACGACGGCACGATCCGGCGAGTCCCTGACAGCGCCGCCGGTTTTACGCTCACGCAACTGCGCGATCTGTTCGCCGCTCCCGACTGGCATCCGGAAGACCATCCGGCTATGCCAGAGATCGTCGCAAGGGGGAGAAAGCCTGACGTGCTCGCGTGCGGCGTCTGCCACCGGGCAGACGGACCGGGCGGCCCTGAGAATGCCAGCCTGTTTGGCTTCCCCGCGGAATACATCATCCAGCAAACGGTGGAGTTCAAGACGGGCCTGCGTACGAATTCGGCGCCCCGCATCGCCACCGACCTGATGATCAAGACGTCCAAGGCCATCACCGATCAGGAACTCAAGGAGGCTGCGAACTATTTTGCGTCAATCAAACCGAGATCGAAGATTGCGGTCGTAGAGACCGACAACGTTCCGAAGACACATGTAAGGGACTTGTTCCTGGCGCCGATGGACGGCGGCGAGAAAGAGCCCATCGGCCAGCGCATCATCGAGATTCCGGAAAACGTTGAACACTTTGTCAGCCGGGACTCGCGCGCTCGTTTCATCGCCTATGTCCCGGTTGGCAGCATTCAGAAGGGGAGGGCGTTGGCAGCGAGCAGCGACCTCCGCGTCCAGTGCGCCGCTTGTCATGGTGCCGACCTCAAAGGGACTGCCGTGGCGCCAGGGATTGCGGCCCGTTCGCCCACGTACTTGTTCCGTCAGCTTTACGACTTCAAGTCGGGCGCGCGGAAGGGCGCCAATAGCGACCTCATGAAGCCGGCTGTTGAAAACCTCAGCATCGACGACATGATCGCGCTAGTCGCCCATACGGCGTCGCTCATACCTTAACGTTTCTTGGTGCTCGCACGCCCCGAGCCCGTTGTCGTTGTTCGGCTCGGAGCGCGCTCTCTTTGAATGTCGGCTTTTGGCCGCCCTAGATCATCCCCACCAGCCGCAACGCCACGCCCGCAGCGCAACTGCCCGCCAGCACCGTGAGCATGCCGAGCTTGAACCGGAAGATCGCAGTCGCCGCGGCGATCGATAGCACGAGCGCCGGAATATCAACGCTGCTCAACACCGGCCTGTCGAATGCGAACGGGAAGGCGTGCACCGGAACGGTCTCGCGGAACAGCGTGTGCAGCGCGAACCAGATCGAGAGGTTGAGGATCACGCCGACGACGGCGGCGGTGATCGCGCCGAGTGCGCCGGCGAGGCCCGTGTTGCCGCGCAGGCGCTCGATGTAGGGGGCGCCGACGAAGATCCAGAGGAAGCAGGGGGTGAACGTGACCCAGGTCGCAAGCAATCCGCCGAGCGTCGCTGCAAGCATCGGCGACAGGCCGCTTGGATCGCGATAGGCGGCCATGAAGCCGACGAACTGAAGCACCATGATCAGCGGGCCCGGCGTGGTTTCGGCCATGCCGAGACCGTCGAGCATCTCGTGCGGCTTCAGCCAGTGATAATGCTCGACCGCCTGCTGGGCCACATAGGCCAGCACCGCATAGGCGCCGCCGAACGTGACCAGCGCCATCTTCGAGAAGAACAGCGCGATCTGGCTGAACACGCTGGCTTGACCAAGAATCAAAAGCAGCGCGATCACCGGCACCAGCCAGAGCGCGAGCCATAGCGCACCGACGCGGATCGCGCGCGCGGTGTTGGGGCGCACATGCTCGGGAACGGCTTCGCCGAGCATGCTGTCGATCACGGCGGTGCTGCCGCCATGGCCGTGGCCGGCCGGTGCGAATTCCGGGCGGCCGGCCCGCGCGCCGGCATATCCGATCACGCCGGCGGCGATGATGATGATCGGGAAGGGGACCGCGAAGAAGAAGATCGCGACGAAGGCGATTGCGGCGAGCGCAATCATGATGCGGTTCTTCAGCGCGCGCTTGCCGACGCGCACCACGGCTTCGAGGACGATGGTGAGCACGGCGGCCTTCAATCCGAAGAACAGCGCCTCGACGAAGCTGACATTGCCGAAAGCCGCGTAGATGTAGCTCAGGCCCATGATCGCGATGATGCCGGGCAGGATGAAGAGCCCGCCCGCCATCAGCCCGCCGGCGGTGCGATGCATCAGCCAGCCGACATAGGTCGCAAGCTGCTGCGCCTCCGGCCCCGGCAGCAACATGCAGTAGTTCAGCGCATGCAGGAATCGGCCTTCGGAGATCCAGTTCTTCTCCTCGACCAGAATGCGGTGCATCACCGCGATCTGGCCCGCGGGCCCGCCAAAACTCAGGCAGGCGACGCGGAGCCAGACGCGAAAGGCTTCGCGGAAGCTGATGCCGTGACCGGCATCAGCTTCCGTTTGATTGGCGCGGATGTCCATCACGCCTTCACCTTGTTGGTCGGCCAGTTGTGGGTCTCGGCCGTCGCATCGCGGCACCAGCGGTAGAAGGCGTCGTAGAGCGTCATGCCGGCTTCGAGCTGCTCGAGATCGTCGTCGTACATCCGCGACAGCCCGAGCGAAGCCGCGAGCAGGCCGGGGGCTTCCGGTGCGAGGTCGGGCCGCGCGGTGTCGGCGCCACGGACCAACGTGGCGAGCCGCAGCAGCGGGGGCGTGGCAATCCCGAATTCCTCGATCATCACGTCGAAGGTGCAGAGCTCGCCGCGGTGGCTCCAGAACACGTTCTCGATGTCGAAGGGCGCCGCGTTGAAACGCTCGCCCACGGCGACGACCTCGGACGGCGCGACATACAGGAACACCGCGTTGGGATCGACGAAGCGCCGGATCAGCCAGGGGCAGGCGATGCGGTCGACCTTTGGTCGGGCCCGCGTCACCCAGACGGTGCGGCCCTTGGCGTCGCGCGGCGGCAGTTTTGCAGCATCGACCAGCGGCAGCTTTGCGTCCTTCCAGCCCTCGAAGCCGCCTTCCAGAGTCTCAGCCTGGACCCCTAGCTGCCTGAGCCAGGCCGCCGTGCCCTGCGCGAGCTTTGCGCCTCGCAGGCAGGCGACGATGGCGGAGCGGCCGGAAAATTCGCCGCCCCAGTCCGAAACGTTGCCGTGGCTGAACTTGATCGAGCCGGGGATCAGTCGCGGGTCTGCGGCAAAATCCTCGTCCGTGCGCACGTCGATCAGGGCAGGGGCGTTCGCCGTGCCGATCAGCCGTGCCAATTTGTCAGATGATATCGTTGTGTAGGAAGACATGATGCGCCCTCGTAAGAACAAACGGGACGCGATACTTGGGCTTGTCGCCTCGTGGGGAGATCGCTCAATCCCCATGGGCGCCATTACAACGAAACCGCGCCGGGCTGTCAATCGGCTCGTTGACTTGATTTTGCCCGGACGTTCCGCAGGTCTATATTGCGGGTCAACGGACCGGACCTTTCGGAGAGTTTTCGATGCATTCCCATTCGATCGAGCAATGGACCCATGACCACGCCTTTCTGGGCGAGAAGCACGACGAGAACGAGCGGCGCACCTGGCTCGTGGTCGTCCTGACGCTGGTGATGATGGTCGGCGAGATCGTCGCCGGCTCGCTGTTCGGCTCGATGGCGCTGCTCGCCGACGGCTGGCACATGGGCACGCATGCGGCGGCGCTCGGGATTGCCGCCTTTGCCTACCGCTTCGCGCGCCGGCATCTGGGGAATTCGCATTTCACTTTCGGCACCGGAAAGTTCGGCGATCTCGCCGCCTTCTCCAGCGCGATCATCCTGGGCCTGATCGCGGTCGAGATCGCCTATGAGAGCGTGCTGCGGCTGTTCACGCCGGTGCCGATCGTCTATGGCGAGGCCATCGCGGTCGCCGCCCTCGGCCTCTGCGTCAACCTCGCCAGCGCGTGGCTGCTGCGCGACAGCCATGATCACCATCATCACGGCCATGACCACGGCCATGGGCATGCGCATGATGATCACGACGATCATGATCACGACCACAATCATCACGGCCATCATCACGACAACAATCTTCGTGCGGCCTACGTCCACGTCATGGCCGATGCGGCCACCTCGGTGCTGGCGATCGCAGCGCTGGTGGTCGCGATGTATTCGGGATGGGTCTGGGCCGATCCGGCCGTCGGCCTGATCGGCAGCGCCGTGATCGCGAGCTGGGCGTTCGGCCTGGTCAAGACATCAGGCGCGGTGCTGCTCGACGTCCGCGCCGACGAGAAGCTCGAACGCACCATCCGCGCCCGCATGGAGGTCGGAGAGGACCGCGTCACCGACCTGCATCTCTGGCAGGTCGGGCCCGGCCATTGCGCCGTGCTGGTCTCGCTGGTGTCGGACAAGCCGAAGCAGCCGGCCGTCTATAAGAAGCGGCTCGCCGGGCTGAAGGGCCTGAGCCACGTCACGGTCGAGGTCGAGACCTGCCCGCATTGATGTGATCTGCCGAAACGGAATTCAGCGGCGCGGCCGGGGTTGATCCTCGGTCGCCGCCATACCGGGCGCTGCAAGAGGAACCAAGGATGATGCCAGGGATCAAGTTTGCTCTCGCCGTCGCCGCGCTGGCTCTGTCCGGCCACGCGGCCGTCGCGCAGTCCGAGAAATCGGGCGTCGAAAAGCTCTACGTCCTCAATTGCGGGGAGGGCACCGCCGGCGATATCTCGCGCTGGACGCCCGGCCTGAACGAAGGCAAGGCGATGGACTTCGTCGACAGCTGCTATCTCATCAAGCACAGCAATAAGGGCTGGTTTCTGTGGGACACCGGCATCGCCGATGCCGTGGCAGCCATGCCGAATGGCCTTGTTCCCGCCGATCCCAAGGCCGTCACCTGGCGCCGGCCGAAGACGCTGGCCGCCCAGCTCGAGCAGCTCGGCCTCAAGCCTGACGACGTCAAGGCGATGGCGGTGTCGCATACGCATCCCGACCATACCGGCAATGTCGAGCAGTTCCCGCAGGCCATGCTCTACGTGCAGAAGGCCGAATATGACTGGCCCGGCGCCAACAACGAACCGCGCTTCAAGCCCTCGCATCCGGTCGAGTTGCTCGCGGGTGACAAGGACGTGTTCGGCGACGGCAGCGTGACGATCCTGTCGACGCCCGGCCACACGCCGGGACACCAGTCGCTGCTGGTGAAGCTGCCGAAGACCGGCGCGGTGGTGCTGTCGGGCGACGCCGTCCACTTCAGGGATAATTGGGACAACCGCCGCGTCCCCAGCATGAACGCCAACAAGGACCAGAGCGCGGCATCGATGCAGAAGATCGCCGACACGCTGACCAAGGAGAAGGCGCAGCTCTGGATCAACCACGACAAGGCCCAGCGCGACAGCCAGAAGATGGTGCCCGAGTTTTACGACTGACGTTTGCGCCGAGGCTGCTGCCATGGCGTTGGCAGCAGCAGCGTGCTACGGCCCGCGAAAGGCTCCGCGATGGGAGACGAGCGTGGGAGAGTGGGCCGGGGTCGCGATCGCACTGGCGTCGAGCAGCCTCGGCGGCACGGCCGCGGCGATCACCCGCTATCTCGTCGGCGGCGCCGATCCGGTTCTGCTGGCGATCCTGCGCTGGGGGATCGGCTTTCTCTGCCTGTTGCCTTGCGCGCTGCTGCTTGGCGTGCGCTGGCCGCAGCGGCCCGACTGGTCGGCGGTGGCGCTGCTCGGCATCTGCTTCTTCGGCCTGTTCTTCATCCTCTACAATATCGCGGTGTCCTACACGACCGCCGCGCGCGCCAGCCTCGCGCTGGCAACGCTGCCGCTCCATACCATGGTGGTCGGTGCGATCCTCGGCGTCGAGCGTCTGACGGCGCGCAAGATCATTGGCGTCGGCATCGCCGTGCTCGGTGTGACAGCCGCGCTGGCAGCGGGGCTCGCCCAGAGCCCGCCCGGTGCCTGGCGCGGTGAGTTGATCATGACGGGTGCCGTGTTCTGCATGGCGTTCTACAACGTGCTGTCGCGCCCTCTGATGCAGCGCTCCAGCGCATTGGGTTTTCTCACCGTCGGCATGGGCGCGGGCGCCGCCGTGCTGGTTCTGGCGGGGTTCGTAAAGGGCAGCTTTGCGGCGCTCGATCATTTCACGGTGGCGCAATGGATTGCCGGCGTCTATCTCGGCATTGGCGGCGGCGCGCTCGCCTTCATCCTCTGGGTGATGGCGCTGGCACGGGCGACGCCGACCCGCGTTGCCAATACCATGACGGTCAATCCGATTGCCGCGACCTTGCTTGCGGCGTTGCTCATCGGTGAGCCGATCACGGCAAACCTTCTGATCGGGCTGGTTGCTGTGTTCGCTGGCATCTTTATCGCGACCAGCCAGGCGAAGACGGCCTAGCTGCGCGGTGCCGTGACCGGAGGCGGGCTGGCGTCCGGTGTCTTCTTCGGCTTGAGCGTGCCGGCGTAGAACGAGAGCAGCCACACCAGGAGGATGGCGAGGAGATAGACGCCCCAGGCCTGCGGCGGCGTGGTTGCCCAGCGCAGCAGGCCTTTGAAGGTGCGGGGCGGGCTGTTGTCTTCGCTCATGGCCCGCTTGTGCGCGAAAGCGGCTGCGCGGTCAATCCGGCCGCCGCTCGGCGCGGATCAGGAACAGCGTCGCCAGCGCCGAGAGGCTGAGCGCGGAGGAGACCATCAGCACCTTGGCGCCCATGACGTCGATGAGCAGGCCGAACGCCAGTGGCGCCACGGCCTGCGCCATCCGTGCCGGCGCGCCGATGATGCCGAGACGGTAGCCGAAATCTTTCGGGCCGAAGATCGACAGCGGCAGCGTGCCGCGCGCGATCGTGAGAATGCCGTTGCCCGAGCCGTGGAGCAGCGCAAACGCGCTTGCGGCGGGCGCGCCGAAGATGGCGAGGATTGCGGCGCCGAGCGGGTGGGTGACGCAGGCAAGGCGCGTGGACCACAGCGGATGGAAGCGGCTCAGAAAGCCCGCTTCGAGAACGCGCGCGGCCACCTGTGCCGGGCCGATCAGCGCGCCGGCGGCGATGGCCTCGACATGCGTCGCGCCCGTGGCCTCCAGCAGGCGCGGGAAATGGACGGCCATTGCGCCGGTGACGGTCCAGACCGCCGCGAAGACGAAGGCGAGCAGCACCATGGTGCGGTCGAGCGGCAAATGCGGCTTCTCGGTTGTCGCCGCGGCCTGCTTGGCGCCCATGATCGCCGGCAGCATGAAGAAGTTCAGGGGCAGGCCGATCAGGAGATTGGCGGCCGCCCATGCGAAACAGGTCTCGCGCCAGCCGATATGGGACAGGCCCCAGGCGGTGAGGGGCCAGCCGACAGTGGAGGCGAAGCCTGCCATCAGCGTGATGCCGGTGATGGGCCTGCGCGCCTCGGTGCCGTAGATGCGGCCGAGCGCTGCGAAGGCGGCGTCATAGAGCCCCATCGCCATGCCGATGCCGAGCACGAGCCAGGCGAACGCCATCACCGCCAATGAGTGCGAGAGGCCGAGCAGGACGAGACCGGCGGCCATCGTCAGGTTCGAGACCGACAGCACCTGCCGGCCCCCGAACAGATCGATCTGCCGCCCGATGCGAGGGCCGAGCATCGCCGAGATCACCAGCGAGGCCGAGAACGCGCCAAAGATCCAGTTGGAGGAGACGCCGAGGTCGCGCGCCATGGGATCGGCGAGCAGCGCCGGCAGATAGTAGCTGGAAGCCCAGGCCAGGGTCTGCGTGGTGCCGAGCGCCAGGATGATCGGAAGCTGGCGCTGGCTCATCCCGGTACGATTCTGGTCTCGGTGTGCGGCGGTGTCATCGGTTGCATTTGCGGCCCGCGGCGAAAGCGCGTCAACAGCGTCCGCGACATATTCGATCTGCTGCGGACGGGAGCCTTGGTTGCGTACGGTCCGTGCGTGGCCTTTCGCTCGTCACGAATGCACGCCATAATGGCGTATGCAATTGACCTCGCGCCTCGCGCTGATGAACTGGCTGACCGGCCAAGGGCTGACGGGCCTGCCCGAAAACGAGCTGCTCCGCGGCTTCTGCGAGCGCTGCCGCGCCGAAGGGCTGGAACTCTCGCGGGGGCTCGTCGTGATCGACACGCTGCATCCGATCTATGAGGGCCGCGGCTTCCGGTGGAGCGACCGGCAGAGCAACGAGAGCGATGTGTTCGAATATGGTTCGACCGCCGAAGGCGATGCCGCCAAGAGCTGGCGCCGCTCGGTGTTCTTCCACATGCTCGAGCACGGCGAGGACGAGAGGGTGATCGATCTCGCCGACGCGCCGTCGATGGATTTTTCGCAGATCGGTGAACTCGCGGAAAAAGGCCACAAGCACTATCTCGCCTTCGTGCATCGCTTCGGCGAGAACGGCGCGCTCGGCCTGATGGATTGCCTCTATTCCTGCTGGACCACGCGCCGCGACGGCGGCTTCTCCGAACCCGAGCTCGAAGCCCTGCGCGATCTCGTGCCGGTGCTGGGGCTCGCGATCAAGTCGGCGCAACAGGTCGACATCGCGCGAACCCTCGGCCGCGTCTATCTCGGCCGCGATGCCTCCGCGCAGGTGCTGGGCGGGCGCATCACGCGCGGCGTCACCGAGCGCATCAATGCCGTGCTGTGGTATTCGGATTTGCGCGGCTCGACCGGGATCAGCGAGAGCATCGGCCCGGACGAGATCATCCCGTTCCTCAACGACTATGCCCAGGCCGTGATCGACGCGATCCACGATGCCGGCGGCGACGTGCTGAAGCTGATCGGCGATGGCGTGCTCGCGATGTTCTGGGGGGAGGACATGTCGGATGCGCGGCGCGCTGCGCTGCGCGCCGAGCATCTGTTCCGCAAGAACGTCGCTGCGCTGAACAAGCGGCGGGAGGCCGACGGCCGTCCCACAACGTCGGCCTATATCGGCCTGCATGTCGGCGAAGTCTTTTATGGCAATATCGGCAGCCAGGATCGGCTCGACTTCACCGTCGTCGGCCCCACCGTCAACGAGGTCAGCCGCATCGCCTCGATGAGCCGCTCGGTCGACCGCGAGCTGCTGGCCTCGGCCGAGTTCTACAAGGGCCTGGACGCCACCGGCCGCCGCTACCTCGTCTCCACCGGACGCTATGCGCTGCGCGGTATCGGCCGCGCGCAGGACCTCTACACGCTCGATCCCGAGGTCGATACGAGCGAGCCGGTGACCGGGAGCTACGAGCGGTATCTGGCGAATTAGCGGCGGATCGTAGGGGCCGAGACATTAGGCGTTTTCGTTCGATCCTTGGCGGGCCATTGTTCGGAAAGCGGCGGCATCGAAGTCTCCTTGCCGGTCATGCGCTCAACGGCGACGGCGTAGACGGTGATGATGTCGAGCCGCGGGAAGAACCCCTTCGGTCGCGTCGTATCCGGCTTGCCGTATTTGGCCATCAACGTTTCGCAGAACCGCTGCTTGATGCCCGTGTCGCCCACGACCCTGATGCGGCCGAACAGGCATATGCTTCGATAGGCGAGACCGGAATCGCATTCGAACCGTCCATAGTCGAAGACACCTTCGTGCTCATCGATCTCGATGCAGACGCGGGGATCTCGCTCGATGTTTGCGCGCAGATGTCCCCGGGCGGCCGTCGTGTGCAGATACACCTCACCGTCGAGCCAGAGATAGAGGAGCGGGATACAGTAGGGAAAGCCGTCCTCGCTGACTGTCGCGAGATGGCCAGCATATCCACGTGCCAGCATCTCCAGGATCCGCTCCTGCGACATGGCGCGGTCCTCGCGACGGATTTGCGGTGAACTCATGGTGCAAGACGCTCCGCGCCGCCATCCGAATGAGCGGACATTTCAGGTTTCCTTGTTATCCGAAACAGGATAGAAAAATAGTGGTCTTGAGCAAAGGTCCACTTGGTCCTATCGCGGCATACCACTTCTGTGCGGCTCACCCTATCGGACGAGGACCCGTGAAGAGCAGGCAGAGCTGGGCAGAACTCTATTCCTTCAGCGTCGACCGTACGGCGGAGGCGCCGGTATTCCGCCAAATCTACCTCGAACTGCGATCGGCAATTCTGTCCGGAGCGCTTCGTCCGGCGGCCAAATTGCCCTCGACGCGCGACCTTGCGGCGCAACTCGGTGTCTCGCGTACCGCAGTTGTCTCGGCTTTCGAGCAGCTGCTAGCCGAGGGTTATGCCTTCGGCAGGAAGGGGGCGGGGACTTATGTTGCGTCCGATCTGCCTGAACCGTTTGCCGCGCCTCATGGCCGCAAGACGCGGGCGGCGCCGGCCGCGGCAGGCGCGGCCTCCTTTCACGGCCTCGGCGATTTTGTCGATGTGACGACGCAGAATGACGAGCGTCCCTTCAACCTCGGGCGCACGCTGTTGGATGCACGTAGCGCCGAATTGTGGCGCAAACTCACTGCGCGCACGCTGCGATCGTTTGAGCGACATCATCTCGGCTATGGCGATCCGCGTGGCTTGCTGGAGCTGCGCGAGTCGGTTTGCGACTATCTTCGGGCCGCACGCGGCGTGCGCTGCGAGGTCGACCAGATCGTGATCACCGCCGGCACGCAGCAAGCCGTGGACATCGTCGCACGTGTCATGCCCGGGCCGGACAAGGAGGTCTGGATCGAAGACCCCGGCTATACCCTGACCCGTCTTACCCTCGCTGCGTCAGGCGCGAAGGTTTGCGCCATCCCGGTTGACCAGCACGGCGTGCACGTCACGGAAGGGATCCGCCGCGCCCCGAAGGCGCGCGCAGTTTTCATAACGGCCTCGCACCAATTTCCGACAAGCGTTCCCCTGTCGATGGCGCGCCGCCTCGAACTTCTCGCCTGGGCCCGCGAGTCCGGCGCCTGGATCATCGAGGATGATTACGCGAGCGAATTCCGCTACGGCGGCCGTCCCCTCGCTTCGCTTCAGGGCCTGGATGAGGCCGGCCGTGTCATCTACGTCGGAACTCTCAACAAGGCGCTCTTCCCGGGACTGCGGCTTGGCTACGCCGTGCTACCACACCCGCTGGTGCGGAATTTCGTTGCCGCGCGCTATCTGATCGACCGTCAACCGTCGAGCCTCTGCCAGTCCGTTGCTGCGGCCTTCATGGAAGAGGGGCATTTCGCAGCCCACATCCGCAGAATGCGGGAAGTGTACCGCCGCCAGCGCGATACCCTCGTTGCGGCACTGAGGCGGCGCCTGGGCGACCATTTGTCGGTCGAGCCGCCGGACCAGGGCATGCACCTGGTTGCCTACACGCGACGGGGACTTTCCGATGTGAAGATCGAACGGGCCGCTCGCGACCACGGCGTCACCGTTCGCGCGATGAGCCGCCACTATATCGAGGCGCCGGCACAGTCGGCGCTGATGCTGGGCTTTAGCGGCTACCCGCAGCAGACCATTGCACCGGCGGTTGCCCGACTGGCGCGGGCTATCGCCGCTGATTGCGTACCGGACTAGCACCGCGCCGGCACTTCGTCCCCCACCATGGCCGGCTGCCGATCCAGCGCCACGGCGGGAGAGAGCCAGGTCACAAGTGCCTGCACGCCGAACACGGCGGCTGCGAGATACAGGCACGCCTCCGCGCTCCAGAGGCCGCCGACGATCGCGCCCAGCGCCGAGCCGAGCGGGCGGGCGCCGTAGCTCATGATGTTGATGGCGGAGACGCGTCCGAGCAGGCGCGGCGGCGTCACGGACTGACGCAGGGTCGTGGTCGAAATCACCCACAGGATCGGCCCGACGCCGAGCAGGAAGAAGCTCAAGGCCGCGAGCCAGGGCGAGGGGACCAGCACCGTCAGCGCCATCACCACCGCGGCGACGAAACCCGTGACCGGGCCAAGGCCGACCACCGTGCCGAAGGCGATGCGCTTCATCACGCGCGTGGCGAACAGCGCGCCGATCACCATGCCGACGCCGTACATCGTCAGCACGGTGCCGACGCCTGCGGCGGTCAGGCCGAGATGGCGCACCGCATAGGGCACGAACACGGCGATCTGGAGGAACCAGCCGGTGTTGAAGATGAACTGTGTGATGAACACCGGCCGCAGCAGCGGATGGTGGAACACGAAGGCCGCGCCCTCGCGGATGTCCTGGAACGGATGGCGCCGCGGCGAGGGTGTCCGGGTGGGCTCGTAGATGCCGGAAAGCAGCACGACGGCGATGGCCGAGAGTGCCGCGGCAAAGCCGAAGGCCGGGCTCGCGCCCCACCAGCCGACCAGCGCGCCGCCGAGCGCAGGCCCGCTTGCAAAGGCGATGGTGCGGGCGAGCTCGATGCGGGCATTTGCCGACGGCAACAGCTCCGCGCTTACCAGCGAGGGCACCAGCGCCGGCGCCGCCACGCTGTAGACGACCGTGCCGCATACGGCGGCAAAGCCGAGCAGAGCGAGAAGCAGCAAATTGAGCGCGCCAAGTGTGAGCAACAGGACGATGGCCGCCAGCGCGACCGCGCGCAGCGCTTCGGCACCCGCCATCAGCGAGCGGCGGGAGATGCGGTCGGCGAGCAGGCCGGCTGGAATCGCGAACAGGACGAAGGGCAGGGTAAGGGCGGTCTGGAGCAGGCCGGTCTGGCCTTCCGCAACACCCAGCGTGAGCACGGCGACGATCGGGGCCGCGGCCAGCGCGATCTGCTCGGCCGATTGCGCCGCCAGGTTGGACCAGGCGAGGCGGTTGAAGGTGTCGGGGAGGCGAAGCGGGTTTGACATGGCGCATTTCCTGCAAAGTCGCGTTGGCGCCAGTATCCGCCCCCGAGGACCGCCAAACCCACCCGCTTCCCGACAGGGCGGCGGATAACCGCCGCGCCGGGAACTCACGCGGCTAGATGCAGTTGCAAATGAGTTGCAATAAGCTTCGACTTCGGTATTCTGCTGCTATGGATGCCCGCTCCCCCGATTTGACCCGAGATGCCGCCGGCTGGCGCACTGATGCGCCTGCTACCAAGAGCCTCGCCGAGGTGAATGCCTCCGTCGCCATCCCCACGGCGGGGGTGTGGTGGCGGCGGCTGCTCGCCTTTGTCGGCCCCGGCTATCTGGTCTCGGTCGGCTACATGGACCCCGGCAACTGGGCGACCGACCTCGCCGGTGGGTCGAGGTTCGGCTACACGCTGCTTTCGGTCATCCTGCTCTCGAATTTGATGGCGATCCTGCTCCAGTCGCTGGCGGCGCGGCTCGGCATCGTCACCGACCGCGACCTCGCGCAGGCCTGCCGCGCGACCTATTCGCCGGCGGTGAACTTCCTGCTCTGGCTCGCCTGTGAGGCGGCGATCATCGCCTGCGATCTCGCCGAGGTCATCGGCACAGCGATTGCACTCAAACTGCTGTTCGGCATTCCCCTGATCGGCGGCGCGCTGCTTGCCGCGCTCGATGCATTCCTGCTGCTGCTCCTGATGAACCGCGGCTTTCGCTTTCTCGAAGCCTTCGTCATCGCGATGCTTGTCGTGATCGCGGTCTGCTTCGTGGTCCAGATCGTAGCCGCGGCGCCCCCGGTGGCGGAAGTCCTGCACGGTTTTATGCCGAAGACCGAGATCTTCACCAATCCGGAAATGCTCTACATCGCGATCGGCATCATCGGCGCGACCGTGATGCCGCATAATCTCTATCTGCACTCCTCGATCGTGCAGACGCGCGCCTATGAGCGCAACGACACCGGACGGCGCGAAGCGATCAAATGGGCGACGACGGACTCGACCATCGCCCTGATGCTGGCCCTGTTCATCAATGCCGCGATCCTCGTCGTGGCGGCCGCGACCTTCCACAAGAGCGGCCATTCCGACGTCGCCGAAATCGGCCAGGCTTTCGAGCTGTTGTCGCCGCTGCTCGGCCTCGGTATCGCCTCGACGCTATTTGCGATTGCGCTGCTCGCCTCTGGCCTGAACTCGACGGTGACCGCGACGCTCGCCGGGCAGATCGTGATGGAGGGCTTTCTCGACCTGCGCCTGCCGAGCTGGGCGCGCCGTTTGCTCACGCGAGGCATCGCCATCGTTCCGGTGATCGTCGTCACCGCGATCTATGGCGAACGCGGCACGGCCGATCTGCTGGTGTTCAGCCAGGTCGTGCTGTCGATGCAACTGCCCTTCGCCGTCATCCCGCTGGTGCGCTTCGTCTCCGACCGCCGCAAGATGGGGAAGTTCGCGATACCGCCATACGTCGCCGCGGTCGCTTGGATCGTCGCGGGCATCATCGTGATCCTGAACGTGAAGCTGCTGGTGGACACGCTGTTCGGGTGAGTGTTCGCCCAACACACCGCCGTCGTCGCCCGGCTTGACCGGGCGACCCAGTATTCCAGAGACGGTTGTGATTGAGCCTAGAAGCCGCGGCGTACTGGATGCCCCGGTCAAGGCCGGGGCATGACAGCGAGCTAATCCTGCGGCTCTGACGTCGCGTCACCTTGCGCATCGATGCGCAGCCAGCCCGACGGCGCGAGGCGCTGCTGCGGCAGGAAGCGGGCCTTGTAGTCCATCTTCTTCGAGCCCTCGATCCAGTAGCCGAGATAGACGTAAGGCAGCCCCTGGCGGCGGGCGCGGGCGATGTGGTCGAGGATCATGAAGGTGCCCATCGAGCGGCTGACCTGGCTCGGCTCGAAGAACGAATAGACCATCGACAGGCCGTCGCTGAGCACGTCGGTCAGCGCCACCGCGATCAGCTCCTCGCCGCGGCCGGTGATGCCGCTGTCAGGGCCGCGCTTGCGGTACTCGATGATGCGGGTCTCGACATGGCTGTCCTCGACCATCATGGCGTAGTCGAGCACGGTCATGTCGGCCATGCCGCCATGGCGGTGGCGGGAGTCGAGATAGGCGCGGAACACCGAATATTGCTCGGAGGTCGGCACGGCACTGCGCTGCTCGCCGATGATGTCGGCGTTGCGCGCGATGACTTTTCGGAAGTTGCGGGAGGGGCGGAACTCGTTGGCGATCACCCTGACCGAGACGCAGGCGCGGCACTGGTCACAGGCCGGCCGGTAGGCGATCGACTGGCTGCGGCGGAACCCGCCATGGGTCAGGAGGTCGTTGAGGTCGCCCGCGCGCTCCCCCACGAGGTGCGTAAACACCTTGCGCTCGTGCCGGCCCGGCAGATACGGGCAGGGAGAGGGCGCCGTGAGGTAAAATTGGGGGGTGTCGCGCGAGTGCTGGGTCAAGGGACGTCGTGGGCCTCCAAAGTGGGCATCAGCATCGCGCTACGAAGCCCCCCGGTCAATCGGTCTACGCGGCAGGTCAGATCAGTCAGTTTAGTCGGTCCTGGTTGATAGGTTCTTGATCATCAGGCTCTCAGTAGGTCCTTGCGGCCTGCGGAACGGGCGCGCGGACGGAATTGTTGATCACGACCGTTCCCAGCACGACATCATGCAGCAGGCGCCGACGGCCGTTGAACAGCCCAACCAGCACCACGAAAGGTGTCAGGAACGAGACCGTCACCCAGAACAGCACGGCATGGGTGGCGCCGAGCACGAAATAGCCGGGCGCGCCGTACCAGGTGCGCAGCTCCAGATCCATCAGGCGCATGCCGATCGTCGCGGACGACGGACCGCCGATGCAGGCACCGTAATAGACGATGGCCCAAACAACGGAGGCCGGCCAAGCCAGCCAGAACAGCGCCCAGCCGATGCCGAGCGTGACGATGCCAAACAGCGCGATGAAGACGTAGCCGAGGATCACGGGAACGGAGATCACGACCATGTCGATCAGGAAGGCGAACGCCCGCCGCGTCGCCACGCCACGGAACAATTCCGGGTGCAGATAGGGATCGTAGGCGTGCGGTTGCGCAGCGCCGTCATTGCGCCAGGCATTGCCCGAGTCCGAATACGACATGGTCCGTTCTCCCAAGGGAAACTCCCGTGGCAGGACATGGGAACAAGCCATCCCCGTGCCAAGGGTGCGCGGGCGTCAGCAAGCCGAAATATTCCGGCAATTCGGGGGCGGCGGACCGAGCCGTGCCGCAGGGTGGCCAAAGGCGCGTGGCGCCGTGCCCACCATCGTTCCGGGATCACTGGCTGGGATAGTGGGCGCGCGCCGCTTTGCCTACCCAACGATGCCTTACGTTTGGCTCCGCAGCTTCTCCGCCACCTTCGGCGCAAAATAGCTGAGCACGCCGTCGGCGCCGGCGCGCTTGAACGCCAACAGGCTTTCCATCATCGCGCGCTCGCCGTCGAGCCAGCCATTGTTGGCGGCCGCTGCGATCATCGCGTATTCGCCGGAGACCTGGTAGGCGAAGGTCGGCATCGCAAAAGTGTCCTTCACGCGCCGGACCACGTCGAGATAGGGCATGCCGGGCTTCACCATCACCATGTCGGCGCCCTCGGAGATGTCGAGGTCGACCTCGCGCAGCGCTTCGTCGGTGTTGGCGCTGTCCATCTGGTAGGTGCGCTTGTCGCCGGTGAGCGTCTTGGCCGAACCGATGGCGTCGCGGAACGGGCCGTAGAAGGCGGAGGCGTATTTGGCCGCATAGGCCATGATCTGCACATCGAGCAGACCTGAGCGGTCCAGCCCCTCGCGGATCGCGGCGACGCGGCCGTCCATCATGTCGGAGGGCGCGATGATGTCGCAGCCGGCTTCGGCCTGGACCAGCGCCTGACGCACCAGCACCGCGACCGTCTCGTCGTTCAAGATCTTGCCGTCGGAGATCAGCCCGTCATGGCCGTGGCTGGTGAAGGGATCGAGCGCGACGTCGCAGAGGATGCCGATGTCGGGAAACTCTTTCTTGATCGCGCGCACCGCCTGGCAGACCAGGTTGTTCGGATTGGTCGCCTCGGAGCCTTCCTCGTCGCGCAGGGACGGGTCGGTGTAGGGAAACAGCGCGAGGCAGGGGATGGTGAGCTTCATGGCGCGCTCGGCCTCGCGCACGGCCTGGTCGACGCTGAGGCGATCGACGCCCGGCATCGAGGCGATCTGCTCGCGCTTGTTGTTGCCGTCGATCAGGAACAGCGGCCAGATCAAATCGTCGGTGGTGAGCACGTTCTCGCGCACCATGCGCCGGGCCCATTCGGCCTTGCGGTTGCGGCGCGGGCGGACGGTCAGATCGAGGGCAGGGGAGGCTGCAGCGCCATCCCGGCGCGAAACCTCGCGCAATTCGATCGGACGTCCGTACTTGATCGCCATCATTCTTCCTCCGGCTGGAATTATTCTTATACCAGCTCGCATGGTTCCCGCCACCGCGGCTTGACCTGCCGCAAGGCAAAATTGAGGTCACGCGGGCAGCCGATTGATTTTGCGGGGCGAAGCAGCCAGAAGGGGACCATGTCCGAAATCTCCACCCGCGATGCGGCCCGCGACGGCGCCAGTGCCAGGGACGCCGCCAGAGACAACGCCAGAGACAACGCGATGTCGGTGGCGGCGATCTCGTCAGAGCGCCCCGAGTCCGACGACAATGTCTGGACGCGCCGGCTCGTGCTGTTCCTGCGCGTGATGGCGCTGCTGTCGATTCTGAAGGGCCTCTATCACTGGGCCCAGGTCACCGGCTTCGTCGGCGGCGAGGACGAGGCGTTCGAGAACCAGTCGATGGCCTGGCAGGCCGCCACGGTCTATTTCGCCGTGATCGAGCTCGTTGCCGCGGTCGGCCTCTGGCTCGCGACGCCCTGGGGCGCGGTGGTGTGGCTGACGACCGTGGTGTCGATGGCGGTGATCGAACTGATGTTCCCGGGCATCTACGGCGGCAGCCTGGTCGTCGTCGGCGTCGAAGCCTTCATGCTCGCCGCCTATCTCGCACTCGCCTGGATGGCTGCGCGCGAGCGGCCGCCGTAGCGCGCAGTCGATTTCAACGTACACTCTCTCGTGCCCCGGACGCAGCGCAGCACGTAGTGATGCGCTGCAGAGCCGGGGCCCATCACGCCGCAATTTCGCTTTTGGCTTTTCTGGGTCCCCGGATCTGCGCTTCGCTTGTCCGGGACACGAGAGCGGCATTTCCGAAGTCGTGGCTTGGTTGACCGCTGGTTGCCTAAAATTCGAGGTAACTTTTCATTGACTCCGTGCATCCCGCCACAGCTCTTACGCGCCCGTTTCGAAACGGGGCGGCCCTGTACTGGAATGCGACAGAGGTCGCGGACGGAGGGTGAACAGGACCTTGCGAGGGTCAACAGACGGTTGCGAAAAGCCCTTGTGACACAGGCTTAATCCGCAATTCACTGTCTTAAATTCATGATCTCTTTATTCTCTTATTTAAGCCGATCTTCAAACGCCCCTCTTAAGTTGCACCTATCAGACGGAGCACAAGTTTCGTCGAATAAGTGTCGATAAAAACGACAACAGGGGAAGTGTCATGATGAAAGCCGTCGCAACTGCGGCAGATACCGCAGAGCGCGTCTCCGGCCAGCAGGGTTCGGTGCAGTCGCTCTATCTGGAAGCTTTGACTCTGGTGGAGCGGCTGCATCGCCGGCTCCTCGACGTCATCAAGGACGAGTTCGATCGCCGCGGCCGTGCGGACATCAACTCGGTGCAGGCGCTGCTGCTTTACAACATCGGCGACAAGGAGCTGACCGCGGGCGAGCTGCGCACGCGCGGTTACTATCTCGGCTCCAACGTCTCCTACAATCTGAAGAAGCTCGTCGAGCTCGGCTTCCTCGATCATCAGCGCTCGCGCGTCGATCGCCGCTCGGTGCGCATCCGCTTGACCCCGCAGGGCCAGGAAGTCCGCCGCATCGTCGACTCCCTCTACCAGAAGCACGTCAAGACGGTGGAGCAGGTCGGCGGCATCTCGGGCGAGGAGTTCTCGACCCTCAACAAGTCGCTGCACCGCCTCGAGCGGTTCTGGACCGACCAGATCCTGTATCGTCTCTGAGTTCTTTACGACGGGACTTGGCCAAGCCGGCCCACAACAAGACCGGCAAGCCTCCCGAACGTGCCTGACCTCCCCAAGCGCGCCGGCCCGGCTCTGCCCGGACCGGTGCGTTTTGTCGTTTCGCGACTGCGAAATAATTACCCGGCCGGGCGGAACCAGTTCCCCGCACCGCAGTTGTTACTGCGGATCGGAGGATGCGATGCTGGTCGAGCGCGGGCTTCAGGCAATGAACGTCGAACTCGTGAGCGATGCCTATGCCATCGCCGCGAATTATCTCCGCCGCTCCGGCGCGATTCCCGACACGCTGGTCACCAACGAACGCCTGCTCGAGATCGTCATCAAGCTGCTCCAGCACGGCGAATTCAACAAGATCAGGCTCGCCAACAAGGCCATTGGCCGGTTCGAGGCCCAGTCCGGGTCTCGCGCGGTTGCCTGATCAAGACTCCCAAAATTCGACAGAACCAGAGGGTGACATGGAAGCTGCCATCGACCGGATCATGCAGACCTATGACCTGCTCGCCAATCGCACGGCGGCGGCCAGCGAGGAGGCCCGCGTCAAGGTCACGAACTACCTCAATACCCTGATGGAAGCCGGCGAGAAGGACCCCCACAGGTTGACGGTCTGCGGACTGACCTATCTGCGCCAGCTCGACGGCAGCGTGGACCCGGTGAAGGCGGGGTATACCGGGTTGTAGGGGGCCGGTCCGGCCGGCACGGATTTTAAGGTCCAAATCGGACCCTTCAGGACTTATCGAGTCGGACGGTTCAGAAGCCGTCCTCTCGCCCGGATCCTTCCATCCCCACCATATCTTGCATAAATATCAGGCCCGACCCGCAAATACTTGGCCGGGGGCGGGTGATGTGGTAGATCGCGCTCGCCGCTTCCGATCGCCACACCAGACCGCCCGTAGCCCGCCAAAAGGCTGCGGCGGTGGAGATATTCGCAAGATGACCTCAGCCAGAACCGCCTCCGCGCCCGACTCGTTTTTCACCGCCTCGCTCGACCAGGCCGACCCGGAAATCGCCGCCGCCATCAAGGGCGAGCTCGGCCGGCAGCGCCATGAGGTCGAGCTGATCGCCTCCGAGAACATCGTCAGCCGTGCCGTGCTGGAAGCGCAGGGTTCGGTGATGACCAACAAGTACGCAGAGGGTTATCCGGGCGCGCGCTACTATGGCGGTTGTGAGTGGGTCGACGTCGCCGAGAACCTCGCGATCGATCGCGCCAAGAAGCTGTTCGGCGCCAACTTCGCCAATGTGCAGCCGAACTCCGGCAGCCAGATGAACCAGGCCGTGTTCCTGGCGCTGCTGCAGCCCGGTGACACCTTCATGGGCCTCGACCTCGCGGCCGGCGGCCATCTCACTCACGGCTCGCCCGTCAACATGAGCGGCAAGTGGTTCAAGGCCGCGCACTACACCGTGCGCCGCGAGGACCAGATCATCGACATGGACGCGGTCGCCAAGCAGGCCGAAGAGGTCAAGCCCAAGCTGATCGTCGCCGGCGGCTCGGCCTATTCGCGCGCCTGGGACTTCAAGCGCTTTCGCGAGATCGCGGACAGCGTCGGCGCGTACCTCCTGGTCGACATGGCGCACTTCGCCGGTCTCGTCGCCGGCGGCGTGCATGCCTCGCCCGTGCCGTATGCCCACGTCACCACCACCACCACGCACAAGTCGCTGCGCGGTCCGCGCGGCGGCCTGATCCTCTCGAACGACGAGGCGCTCGCCAAGAAGCTCAACTCGGCGATCTTCCCGGGTCTGCAGGGCGGCCCCTTGATGCATGTGATCGCGGCGAAGGCGGTTGCCTTCGGCGAGGCGCTGCGTCCGGACTTCAAGATCTATGCGAAGAACGTCGTCGAGAACGCCAAGGCGCTGGCCGAGGCGATGAAGAGCCACGGGTTCGATATTGTCTCCGGCGGCACCGATAACCATCTGATGCTGGTCGACCTCAGGCCGAAGGGCCTGAAGGGCAACGTCTCGGAGAAGGCGCTGGTCCGCGCCGCCATCACCTGCAACAAGAACGGCATTCCGTTCGACCCCGAAAAGCCCTTCGTCACCTCGGGCCTGCGTCTCGGCACCCCGGCGGCGACGACCCGCGGCTTCGGCGTCGCCGAATTCCAGCAGGTGGGCGGCATGATCGCCGAAGTCCTCAACGCGATCGCGCAGTCCGACGACGGCAAGGCGCCGCTGGTCGAAGCCGCGATCAAGGAGCGGGTCAAGGCACTCACCGATCGGTTCCCGATCTATCAGTAAGGTCTAGGGTACACGGATGCGCTGCCCGAACTGCAACAGTCTCGATACGCAGGTAAAGGACTCGCGTCCGACCGAGGATTCTTCCGTGATCCGCAGGCGGCGCGTGTGCGTCGCCTGCAATTTCCGCTTCACCACTTTCGAGCGCGTGCAGTTGCGCGAGCTCACGGTGATCAAGCGCAACGGCCGCCGCGTGCCGTTCGACCGCGACAAGCTGATGCGCTCGGTGTCGATCTCTTTGCGCAAGCGGCAGGTCGAGCCGGAGCGGGTCGAGAAGATGGTCTCCACCATCGTCCGCGAGCTCGAGACCGGCGGCGAGGCCGAGATCTCCTCCGAGGTGATCGGCGAGACCGTGATGGAGCATCTGCGCACGCTCGACGACGTCGCCTATGTGCGCTTTGCCTCGGTCTATCGCAATTTCCGCGAGGCCAAGGATTTCGCCGACGTGCTCGGCGAGCTCTCCGGTGAGGAGGAAGCGCGGCTCGCCGCGATCCGCAAATGATCTTCCGGATCCTGGAGGATCAGTTCGCGCAGAAGGCCCGCGAGTCCAAGGACGCCGATCGCCGCTTCATGCAGCTTGCGCTGGCGCTGGGTAAGCGCGGGCAGGGGCGCACCTGGCCCAATCCTGCCGTGGGCGCTGTCATCGTGAAGGACGGGGTCATCATCGGCCGCGGCTGGACACAGCCAGGCGGGCGGCCGCATGGCGAGCCCGAAGCGCTGCGCCGGGCCGGCGAGGCCGCGCGCGGCGCCACGCTTTATGTCACGCTTGAGCCGTGCTCGCATTTCGGCAAGTCGCCGCCTTGCGCAGACGCGGTGATCGCCGCCGGCATCACGCGGGTGGTCGCGGCGATCGAGGATCCCAATCCGGAAGTCGCGGGTCAGGGTCATGCGCGCTTGCGCGCCGCCGGCATCAATGTGGATGTGGGTCTGTGCGCGGCGGAGGCCGCGTTCGACCACGCCGGGCATTTCCGCCGCATCCGTGACAAGCGCCCGCATGTGATCCTGAAGCTCGCGGTCTCGCCTGACGGCAAGATCGGTGCGGCTGGCGGCAAGCCGCTTGCGATCACGGGCGAGGCCGTGCGCAATCGTGTGCATCTGCTCCGCGCCCAGAGCGACGCCATCCTGGTCGGCATCGGCACGGTGCTGGCAGATGATCCGCAGCTGAATTGTCGCCTGCCGGGCATGGAAGCACGTTCTCCCATACGCGTCGTGCTCGACCAGAATCTGCGCATTCCGGCCGCGAGCCAGCTTGGTCGTTCCGCGCGGGAGACGCCGCTCTGGGTGATCGGCTCCGAGCTTGCGGAAGCTGCCGCCGCCACGCGGCTCGGAGCGGCCGGCGCTCAGATCATCCGCGTACCGCCGGGAAACGCTTCCGGGCTTGATCTTTCGGCCGTGCTGCATGTGCTGGCGGAGAAAGGCATCACGCGGCTGATGGTCGAGGGCGGCAGCCGTGTCGCGGCGTCCTTCGTCGCGGCCGACCTCGCCGACGAGATCTGGCTGTTCCGCGGAGCGGAAGAGGTCGGCCCGGGCGGCGTCGATGCGCTCGATGCATTGCCCCTGTCGAAAATCACGCAGTCGCGGGCCTATAAGGTTCATGCTAGCGAGACATTCGGCAAGGATACTCTCACCATCTACGAGCGCTCGTAATGTTCACTGGCATTGTCACCGATATCGGCGAGATCGTCGGCTTCACGCCGACAGCGCAGGGCCAGTTGCACAGGCTGCGCATCGCTTGCCGCTACGATCAGACCACCATCGCCGATGGTGCCTCGATCGCCTGCAGCGGCGTCTGCCTGACGGTCGTTGCTTCCGGCGTCGAAGGCGGCAGAACCTGGTTCGACGTCGATGCCGCCGCCGAGACGCTGGCGCTGACAACTGCAAAGCACTGGAAGGTCGGCACGAGGCTCAATCTCGAGCGTGCGCTCAAGATCGGCGACGAGCTCGGCGGCCATATCGTCGCCGGCCATGCCGATGGTGTCGCCACCCTCGTCAGTCGCGAGGACCTGCCTGATATGGCGCGGTTCGAGCTCGCGACCACGCGGGAGCTCGCGCGATTCATCGCCACCAAGGGCTCGATCACGCTCGACGGCGTGTCCCTGACGGTCAATACGGTGAGAGACGTGACCTTTTCGGTGCTGATCATCCCGCATACGCTGACGGTCACGACGATCGGCGGCTGGAAAGCGGGCGCCGAGGTCAATATCGAGGTCGACCTGATGGCCCGCTATGCAGCGCGGCTGACCGAAATGACGGTTTAAAACTTGGCTTACCCGCTCGCGGCGACTACATAACGCGCCGACCCAAGAGACGACTTAACTAAACGGATTTAGACGATGGCAGACGCGCGGCGCGCACCCCTGAAGGACCAGACCGACATTTCCGGCGCACGCGCGCTGATTGTCGAGGCACGGTTCTATGACGATCTCCAGGATGCGCTTCTGGACGGCGCGGTGACCGAGCTGAAGGCGGCCGGTCTGACGCATGACGTGATCACGGTTCCAGGAGCACTGGAAATCCCGGCGGCGGTCGCCATCGCGATCGATGCCGCGGCGGCGAACGGCAAGCCCTATGACGCGGTGATCGCGCTCGGCTGCGTGATCCGCGGCGATACCATCCATTTCGAGATCGTCTCGCAGGAATCCTCGCGCGCGCTGATGGATCTTGCGGTTTCGCGAAAGCTACCGCTGGGCAACGGCATCCTCACCGTCAACACCGAGGCGCAGGCCTGGGCGCGGGCGCGCGCCAGCGAGCTCAACAAGGGCGGCGATGCCGCGCGCGCCGCGATCGCGATGCTGCGCATCAAGCGCCGCCTGGCGCGGGCCTGAGCGATGGCTGACAACAGCAAAAAACCGCCTGTCGGCACCGAGAAGAAAGCGAACCGGCGCGGTGCGGCGCGGCTCGCGGCCGTGCAGGCGCTGTATCAGATGGACATTGCCGGCGCTGGCATCAACGACATCTTTGCGGAGTTCGAGAGCCACTGGCTCGGCAACGAGGTCGAGGGCGATACTTACCTGCCGGCGGAAGCGGCCTTCTTTCGCGACGTGGTCTCCGGCGTCGTGCGCGACCAGAAGATGCTCGATCCCCTGATCGACGAGGCGCTGTCGAAGGGCTGGCCGCTGAAGCGGATCGAGGCCATCCTGCGCGCGGTACTGCGGGCAGGGGCCTATGAGCTCCAGCATCGCAAGGACGTGCCGGGCCGCGTCGTCGTGTCGGAATATGTCGACGTCGCGAACGCCTTCGTCGACCGCGAGGAGACCGGCATGGTCAACGCCGTGCTCGACCAGATCGGTCGCCAGTTCCGCGGCGACGAGTTCGGGCGGGGCTAATTGAGACGATGACTTCCGCCGTAGCCGTCATCCTGAGGTGCCGGAGCGAAGCGGAGGCCTCGAAGGACGACGGCGTGCCGCTGAGGTGCTGCTCGGCCGTGCATCCTTCGAGGCTCGCAAGGGCTCGCACCTCAGGATGACGGGTCTGCTATCGTGACGCAGAACGACGATCAGGGCTCCGCCGAAGACTCCCTCATCGCGCGCTATTTCAAGCCGCTGGCGACTGACCCCGGCGCGTTCGGGCTGGTCGACGATGCCGCGGTCCTGTCCTCGTCCGGCGACGACATCGTCGTCACCACCGACGCCGTCGTCGAGGGCGTGCATTATCTGACCACTGATCCACCGGGCACCATCGCCCGCAAGGCACTGCGGGTGAACCTGTCGGATCTCGCCGCCAAAGGCGCGGTGCCCGCCGGCTTCGTGCTGACGCTGGCGCTGCGCAGCAAGGAGGATGCCTGGCTCAGGCCGTTCGCCGATGCGCTCGGCGAGGACAGCAGGACTTTCGCGTGCCCGCTGCTTGGCGGCGACACGGTGTCGACGCCGGGGCCGCAGATGATCTCGATCACCGCCTTCGGCCGCGTGCCGAAGGGACGGATGGTCGGCCGTACCGGCGCGCGGCCGGGCGACAGCATCCTGGTGACGGGAACGATCGGAGACGCCGCGCTCGGCCTCGACGTGCTCACAGGCGGCGCCGCGGCCGGGGCGCTCGCGTCCGAACCGCAGGCGAAGGAGATGCTGGTCTCGCGCTATCGCGTGCCGCAGCCGCGCAATGTGCTGGCGCAGGCCGTGAGGGACCACGCGACGGCCGCGATGGATGTCTCCGACGGCCTGGCCGGCGATCTGACGAAACTCTGTGCGGCATCCGGCGTCTCGGCCACGGTTGACGTCGCGAACGTGCCGCTCTCGGCTGCTGCGGCTGGCCTGATCGCGGGCAACGTCGTTTGCGTTGAGACGCTGCTCGCCGGGGGCGACGATTACGAGGTGCTGTGCACCGTGCCGCCGGGGCAAAGCGATGCGCTGATTGCCGCGGGGCAGGCGGCGGGTGTGGCTGTCACGGCGATCGGTACGATCGTCGCGGGCCATGAGCGGCCGCGCTTTTTGGACGGGCGAGGCCAGGAACTGGCCTTGAGGCGCCTGTCTTACAGCCACTTCTGAATTCAAATCCGCCCGAACCCCGATCTGTCCCGGCCTTTCCCGGTCGCCGGTTGGCGCAACCCTGGCGACAGCAAGCGGCTGTATCAGCGCCATAGCCACCAAAGCAGCCAATGGACGTGATTCGATGACGGCGGCCGTTTCGAGTTTGAGCGAGGCGCGAACTGTTCCCTTGAGGGAGTGCGGAAGCTGCACGCTCTGTTGCAAGGTCTACAACGTGGTCGAGCTCGGCAAGGCCGCTGGCAAATGGTGCTCGCATTGCAAGCCCGGCCGGGGTTGCACGATCCACGACAATCTGCCGGACGAGTGCGCCGCGTTCAATTGTCTCTGGAAAACCATGCCGTCGATGTCCATGCAATGGAAGCCGGATCAGTCGAAGATGGTGCTCACCTTGCATCCCGGGACTAACAACATTCATGTCGTGGTCGATCCCGGCCTGCCATCGGCCTGGACCCGGGAGCCTTATCACGGCCAGTTGCGCGGGTTGTCGAAGGCCAACATGGCGAAAGGCCATCTTGTCGTGGTGTTGGTCAATGAGCAGGGGACGCTCATCCTGCCCGACCAGGATGTGCCGCTCGGCATCCTCAAGCCCGAGCAGGCCGTTTCGGTGACGCTGGAGGCTGGCCCCAATGGCGGCGTCTACGACGTCAAGATCTTCAACCGGCGTACAACAGCCGACGGGCAGACCTTGGAACTGGCGGCAGCGTCTCGCCATCCCGTGAGGTCGGCCGCATAGGCGTGGCCGCGGCCAAGCCTCGCCGGTTTCGGAGAGGCGCCTCGCGGAGTTGCGTCAAGCCGTCGGTCAAACGCACCAGAATTGGCCTAAATACCTGCCGAGATCGGCTTTTTCGACCTTATCCGGCGTTGCACCCTCAATTTGATTTTGGCAAGCTTGTGACCGACCAGGGCCACACCTTCGTGCGAGGGGCGGCCCTGTTCAACATAAGGGCGCCCACCGCATGACGGAAAAACAAAAGGCGCCGGGGGTACGTACATCAAGGATCTGAGGCAAAAATCACATGACAGCATTATGGTTGATAGTGCTCTGCGGAGTGCTTTCTATCGTCTACGCGATCTGGGCGACGTCTTCGGTGTTGAGTGCGGATGCGGGGTCACCGCGCATGCAGGAAATTGCAGGCGCAGTCGCTGAAGGCGCACAGGCATATCTGCGGCGCCAGTATACGACGATCGGTATCGTCGGCATCGTCATCTTCGTCCTGCTCGTCTATTTCCTTGGTCTCTACGTCGGCATCGGCTTCTTGATCGGCGCCATCCTGTCGGGGGCGGCCGGCTTCATCGGCATGAACGTCTCGGTTCGCGCCAATGTGCGCACCGCCCAGGCAGCGACCACGTCGCTTGCCGGCGGCCTCGAGCTCGCCTTCAAGGCAGGCGCCATCACGGGCATGCTGGTGGCGGGTCTCGCGCTGCTCGGCGTGACCCTCTATTTCGGCTTCCTGGTGCACTCGCTGAAACTCGCGCCCGATAGCCGTCTCGTGGTCGACGCCCTGGTGGCGCTCGGCTTCGGTGCCTCGCTGATCTCGATCTTCGCCCGTCTCGGCGGCGGCATCTTCACCAAGGGTGCGGACGTCGGCGGCGACCTCGTCGGCAAGGTCGAGGCCGGCATCCCCGAGGACGATCCGCGCAACCCGGCCACCATTGCCGACAACGTTGGTGACAACGTGGGCGACTGCGCCGGCATGGCTGCCGACCTGTTCGAGACCTATGCGGTGACTGCGGTCGCCACCATGGTGCTCGCGGCGATCTTCTTCGCCAAGACGCCGATCCTCATGAACATGATGACGCTGCCGCTCGCCATCGGCGGCATCTGCATCATCACCTCGATCATCGGCACCTTCTTCGTGAAGCTCGGGCCGAGCCAGTCGATCATGGGCGCGCTCTACAAGGGCCTGATCGCAACCGGCATCCTGTCGCTGATCGGAATCGCTGGCGTGATCTACTATCTGATCGGCTTCGGCAAGCTCGACGGCGTCGACTACACCGGCATGTCGCTGTTCCAATGCGGCATCGTCGGCCTCGTCGTCACCGCGCTGATCATCTGGATCACCGAATACTACACCGGCACCGACTATCGGCCGGTGAAGTCGATCGCCCAGGCGTCGGTGACCGGTCACGGCACCAACGTGATCCAGGGTCTCGCCGTCTCGATGGAAGCGACCGCGCTGCCCGCGATCGTCATCATCGCCGGCATCCTGGTCACCTACAGCCTGGCCGGCCTGTTCGGCATCGCGATCGCGACGGCCACCATGCTGGCGCTGGCCGGCATGGTCGTCGCGCTCGACGCCTTCGGCCCGGTCACCGACAACGCCGGCGGCATCGCCGAGATGGCGGGCCTGCCGAAGGAGGTGCGCAAATCGACCGACGCGCTCGATGCGGTCGGCAACACCACCAAGGCGGTGACGAAGGGCTACGCGATCGGTTCCGCCGGTCTCGGTGCCCTCGTGCTGTTCGCGGCCTACAACCAGGACCTCAAGTTCTTCGTTGCGGACTCCGCGCACCATCCGTACTTCGCCGGCGTCAATCCGGACTTCTCGCTCAACAACCCCTACGTGGTTGTCGGCCTGCTGTTCGGCGGCCTCTTGCCGTATCTGTTCGGCGCGATGGGCATGACTGCGGTCGGTCGCGCGGCAAGCGCGATCGTCGAGGAGGTGCGCCGGCAGTTCCGCGAAAAGCCGGGCATCATGCAGGGCACCGACAAGCCGGATTACGGCAAGGCGGTCGACCTGCTGACCAAGGCGGCGATCAAGGAGATGATCATCCCCTCGCTGCTGCCGGTGCTGTCGCCGATCTTCGTCTACTTCGTCATCTATGCGATCGCGGGTGGCGGCCCGGCCGGCAAGTCGGCTGCGTTCTCCGCGGTGGGCGCGATGTTGCTCGGCGTGATCGTGACGGGCCTGTTCGTCGCGATCTCCATGACCTCGGGCGGCGGCGCCTGGGACAACGCCAAGAAGTACATCGAG
The DNA here is from genome assembly GCF_059512345.1 of Bradyrhizobium sp. Unk1. Classification (NCBI taxonomy): domain Bacteria; kingdom Pseudomonadati; phylum Pseudomonadota; class Alphaproteobacteria; order Hyphomicrobiales; family Nitrobacteraceae; genus Bradyrhizobium; species Bradyrhizobium sp. Unk1. The sequence continues at coordinate 18,887 of NZ_JCAMOP010000047.1, read as the reverse complement.
GACGGTCACTTCGGCGGCAAGGGCAGTGATGCCCACAAGTCGGCCGTCACCGGCGACACCGTCGGCGATCCCTACAAGGATACGGCGGGACCGGCGGTGAACCCGATGATCAAGATCACGAACATCGTGGCCTTGCTGCTGCTGGCGATCCTCGCGCACTGAACGGCGTAAGCGACACACGACAAAACCCCGCGGCGCGAGCCGCGGGGTTTTTGTTTGACGGGCTGGAGGCTCTCACCACGTCATTGCGAGGGTAGCCACACCCAAGCTGTCATCGCCCGAGAAGGCGGGCGATCCAGTATTCCAGAGACAGCACCGTTATGCGGAGAAGCCGCGGCGTACTGGATTCCCCGCCTTCGCGGGGAACGACAGCAGTGCGTGCAGCCGCTACCCCCCGCGCCAACGTCTCACGCGAACGCCTACTGCACGTCCATCTGCAGGCCTTCCTTCTGGATGATGCCGGCGAACTTCTTCGTCTCGGCATCCACGAAGTCGGCGAACTGCTGCGGCGAGCCGTAATCGGCGCGGGCGCCCATGGCGGAGATGTTTTTCTTGATGTCGTCGCGCTCCAGCATCGCCTTGACCTGAAGATTGAGCGCTTCCAGCACGGTGGGCTGCACACCCTTCGGCAGGAACACCGAGAACCACGACGACACGTCGAAATTGGCCAGCTCCGGCGCGCTCTCGCGCATGGTCGGCAGGTTCGGCGCGAGGTCGCTGCGGTCGGTCGTGGTGACGCAGAGGCCGGTGAGGGTGCCGTTCTGCACCTGCGGCAGGCTCGGATAGAGATTGTCGAACAGGATCTGGATGTCGCCGGCCAGCGCGGCCTGGAGCGCGGGGCCCGCGCCACGGAACGGGATATGCGTCATCTTCAGTCCGGTGAGCTGGAGGAACCAGGCGCCGGTGAGGTGAGGGCTTTGGCCGACGCCGGACGAGGCGTAGCTGAGCTTGTCCGGGTTGGTCTTCAGATACGCGATCAGCTCGGCGACCGACTTGATGCCGGTCTTCGGATGCGCCGAGACGATGTTCGGGATCCGGATCATGTTGGAGACCGGCTGGAGCTGGTCCGGCTTGTAGGTGAGATTCTTGAAGATGCTGTAGGCGATCGCGTTCGGCCCGGGGTTGCCGATCAGGATGGTCTGGCCGTCAGGCTTGGCGCGGACGGCCTCGGCCGTGCCGATCGTACCGCCGCCGCCGGAGCGGTTCTCCACGACCGCCGACTGGCCCCAGGCGGTTTGCAGATGCGCGGCCAGGAGCCGGCCCATGACGTCGGTCGAGCCGCCGGCCGCAGCCGGCACGATGATGCGGACGTTTTCGGTGGGTTTCCAGTCCGCCAGACTCGATCGCGGCAGGATCGCGGCGGCCGAGAGGCCGGCAGCACCGGCGAGCACGCGACGGCGGGACAACAAAGTCCTTTGAAGTTTCTTGGGCACGAATCCACTCCCTGCTTCTTGTTTTGCAGGGAGCGTATGGAACCGGGCGGGCAACGGCAAGTCGCACGCGACGGCAAGTGCCGCGCGGAGGGCAGCACGAGGCCGCAGGCTGAAGACTCAGTTAAAGCTGAGCAGCTTGAACAGTGGCGTGAGGTAGTTCATCTCCTGACCCGACGTCGCCGTGGTCCGGCTGATGAAGTCGAAGATTTTGCCGTCCTGAAGGCCGTAATTCGCCAGCCGGCGCACGCGCCGGTTCTTGTCGAAATAGACCGCGATGACGCGCTGGTCGACCACCCTCTGGTTCATGAAGGCGACCATCCGCTCCGAGCGCTGTGAGATGTAGTAAAACACCTCACCGTCGAGGGTTGCGACCGTGGAGGGCGTGCCCATCACGATCAGCACCTGGTCCTGGCTTGCGCCGATCGGAATTTGCTCCAGCGCGCCGGGTGGCAGGATGTAACCCTTCTGGAATTGCTCGCCGGTGCAGCCGGCAAGGGCGGCGCCGACCAGGGCGACGGCCGCGAGCATGCGCAAACCGCGCCAGCGTGCATGAAGGCCGCGCGGCTTGTTGGCGCGCAGGCTGGTCTGGTTCGTTATCGTCATAGTGGAACTGATTCCGTCCCCTTGCGTCGCGCGAGGCGCTGAAGTACCGGGCGGAGACTGCAATTGCAACACGCACACGCCCGCTTGCGGAACCCACAATGGTTTGGCCGTTCAATCACTTCAGGAAACCCCGGCAAGCCCCGCGCGGCACCATTGAAGCCATCTATGGCATGATCGTGACGCAGGCGCGAGAACCCATATTTTACCGCGACTTGGGCGTGCCCGATACGGTTAACGGGCGTTTCGACCTGCTGCTGCTGCATCTCTGGCTGCTGCTGCGACGCCTGCGCACGGTCCAGAGCGCCAGCCAAGGCGCCACGGAGCTGTCACAGGCGCTGTTCGACCGCTTCTGCGAGGACATGGACGACAATCTTCGCGAGATGGGGATAGGCGACCAGACCGTGCCGAAGCGGATGCGGGCCTTCGGCGAGGCGTTTTACGGCCGCGTCCAGGCCTATGACCAGGCCATCGATGGTGGCGGCGAGGCGCTGGCGGCCGCCATCTGCAAGAATATCCTGAATGGGACCGGTATGGACCAGGCACGGCAGCTCGCGGCCTACGCCCGGGCCACCGAGGCCGATCTCGGCCGGACAGACGAGGCCACGTTGCTGTGCGCCTCCTTCAAGTATCCCCCAGCGCTCACTGAGGACATCACGCGATGAGCCGACCGAACGCCGAATCCAGACCCGATCCCTGGCGGTCTCCCGTCATCGTCGCGCAGATCCCCGACACCGGCCTGCACCGCAAGCTCGAGGCATCGGTCGCCGAGCGGCAGGCCATCGCCGAGGTCGGCGGCTTGCGGGAGGTGCTCTCCGCCCAGGCTGCTTTCGACGTCGTGCCCAAGAGCGGCGGCCGGATCCAGGTAACGGGGCACGTCCGCGCCCGGATCGGCCAGATCTGCGTCGTCACCCTCGATCCGATCGAGAGCGAGATCGAGGAGGACGTCGATCTGGTGTTCGCCCCCGAAGCCGAGGTTCGGAAGATGGCCGACCTGATCGAGGAGGGGCAGGACGACGCGGAGCCGCCGGAAGTGATCGATCCGCCGGAGGCGATCGTCAATGGAATCATCGACCTTGGCCGGATCGCGACCGACGCGCTGTTCCTGGCGGTCGATCCCTATCCGCGCAAGCCGGGTGTCGTGTTCGAGGCCGAGGTCACCGCGCTTGACCCCGAGGACCATCCGTTCGCGGCGCTGAAGGCGCTCCAGGACAAGAAGAAAGGCAAATAGCTGGGCATTCCCGGGGAGGATGGCTTCGCGAGGTGCGTAAGCCGCCTGTCCGAATGGTTTGACAGGTGCCCATATCTGTTTGATTTTAATATGCTTATTGTGAATTTTCGCCGCCGCCCGCGGATCGCCCCGAATGCAAAAGGCTGGGGGCAAGAGGTTGTTTCGGGATAACAAAACGCTATTGTCGCGCCCCGGTCCGGGCGCGGCGTGGCGCTAGGCCGGTCGCCAGGTCCATGGCGAATTCATTTGCGGCCCCGCTCGTTCAAGACCGCACCAGACCAGGTTTCCAGGACTTTTATGCCAAGCAAGGTTCGCATCGCGCTTGACGCCATGGGGGGCGACGTCGGCGCCGCCGTGGTCATTCCAGGCGCCGCCATCTCGCTTCACAGGCATCGCGAGATCGAATTCCTGCTGGTCGGGGACCGCGCCAAGATCGAGCCCGAGCTCGAGAAGCATCCCGCCCTCAAGGCCGCTTCGAAGATCATCCATACCGACGTCGCCGTCAGCATGCATGACAAGCCGAGCCAGGCGCTGCGGCGCGGCCGCAAGACCTCCTCGATGTGGCTCGCCATCGACGCGGTGAAGAAGGGCGAGGCGGATGTCGTGATCTCCGCCGGGAATACCGGCGCGCTGATGGCGATGTCGCGCTTCCACCTGCGCACGCTGCCGGGCATCGACCGCCCGGCGATTGCCGGGGTATGGCCGACCAAGCGCGGCGAATCGGTCGTGCTCGACCTCGGTGCCACCATCGGCGGCGACGCACACCATCTGGTCTCGCTTGCCGTCATGGGCGCCGCGATGGCGAGCGTGCTGTTCAACAAGCCCCGGCCCACGGTCGGCCTGCTCAATATCGGGACCGAGGAGATCAAGGGGCACGAGGAGATCCGCGAGGCCGGGGACAGGCTGCGTGCGGTGAACCTGCCGGAACTCGATTATCTCGGCTTTGTCGAGGGCGACGGCATCGGCAAGGGGCTGGCCGACGTCATCGTCACCGAAGGCTTCAGCGGCAATATCGCCCTCAAGGCCGCCGAGGGAACCGCACGGCAGATGGCGGAATTACTTCGCAATGAAATGCAGCGGAGCTGGCTGTCCAAGCTCGGCTATCTTCTGGCGCGCAGCGCCTTCCAGGCCCTGCGCGACAAGATGGATCCCAACAAGTCCAATGGCGGCGTGTTCCTTGGATTGAAGGGGATCGTGGTCAAGAGCCATGGCGGAATCAGCGCCGAAGGCTTTGCCTATGCGATCGATGTTGGCTATGAGATGGCTCACTACGATCTCCTGAACAAGATCAATCAGATGCTCAACCGCGAGGGTGGTGCACTTAGTTCCGTGCAGACCGCGCCGGAGGATGTTTCGTGACTCAAATTCGTTCGGTCGTGCTGGGCTGCGGCTCTTATCTGCCGGAGCAGGTGGTGACCAACGCCCAGCTGGCGGCCCGCATCGACACGTCCGACGAGTGGATCGTGCAGCGCACCGGCATTCGCGAGCGGCATATCGCGGCCGAGGGCGAGTTCACCTCGCATCTGGCGATCAAGGCGGCGCAGGCTGCGCTCAGCGACGCCGGCGTGGACGCGCAGTCGATCGAGCTGATCGTGCTGGCGACCTCGACGCCTGACAACACCTTCCCCGCAACCGCGGTCGCGGTGCAGCACGCGCTCGGCATCAACCATGGCGCGGCGTTCGATCTCCAGGCGGTGTGCTCGGGCTTCGTGTTCGCGCTCGCCACCGCCGACAATTTCCTGCGCACCGGCGCCTTCAAGCGCGCGCTGGTGATCGGCGCCGAGACCTTCTCGCGCATCCTCGACTGGAACGATCGCGGTACCTGCGTGCTGTTCGGCGACGGTGCCGGCGCGGTGGTGCTGGAGGCACAGGAGCAGCCGGGCAATGCCGCGACCGACCGCGGCGTCGTGACCACTCACCTGCGCTCCGACGGCCGCCACAAGGCAAAGCTGTTCGTCGACGGCGGTCCGTCCTCGACCCAGACCGTCGGCCATCTGCGCATGGAGGGCCGCGAGGTCTTCAAGCACGCGGTCGGCATGATCACCGACGTGATCGTCGACGCCTTCGAGACCACCGGGCTCAATGCCGACAGCATCGACTGGTTCGTGCCGCATCAGGCCAACAAGCGAATCATCGACGCCTCCGCCCACAAGCTGCACATCGCGCCGGAGAAGGTGGTGCTGACGGTGGACCGCCACGGCAACACCTCGGCGGCCTCGATCCCGCTGGCGCTGTCGGTGGCGCGCAAGGACGGCCGCATCAAGCGCGGCGACATGGTTTTGCTGGAGGCGATGGGCGGCGGGTTCACCTGGGGCTCCGCGCTGGTGCGCTGGTAGAGCCAATCGATAGAATTTTGCCGGAATTAGCCGCGATTATCGATGCGCCTGCATTGATGAGCGCTGTTGACCGGCGTATCGTAACCTCATAATTTCAGACAACAATTGTTCGCCGTGATGTGGGGCAGGGCGATGACCGACCAAAGCAAAACCGTAACGCGTGTTGATCTCTGCGAGGCCGTCTACCAGAAGGTGGGCCTGTCGCGCACGGAATCGTCTGCGTTCGTGGAACTCGTCCTGAAGGAGATCACCGACTGCCTCGAGAAGGGCGAGACGGTGAAATTGTCCTCTTTCGGCTCCTTCATGGTCCGCAAGAAGGGTCAGCGTATCGGCCGTAACCCGAAGACCGGCACCGAGGTGCCGATCTCGCCGCGCCGCGTCATGGTGTTCAAGCCGTCGGCGATCCTGAAGCAGCGGATCAACACCCAGCATCGCGGCAATGGCGACGCCAGCAAGGCTCAACCCGAGGCGTAACCGCCTGCTCGAAGGATTTGGCATTTGGACAAGGCGCCGGATGCGTTCCGAACCATCAGCGAAGTAGCGCAGGAACTCGACATTCCGCAGCACGTGCTGCGGTTCTGGGAGACCCGATTCTCCCAGATCAAGCCGATGAAGCGCAGCGGCGGCCGCCGCTACTACCGCCCCGACGACGTCGACCTGCTCAAGGGCATCCGCCGCCTGCTCTACGGGGAGGGCTACACCATCCGCGGGGTGCAGCGCATCCTCAAGGAGCACGGCGTCAAGTCGGTGCAGGGCCTCGCCGACGGCGCGGCCGCGGTCTCGTTCGGGGCCATCGAGGATGCCATCGGCGCGAGCCTGATGGAGCCCGACGACGACGACGAGGCGCCCATCAAGGGCGTCACGGATGCTGATGAAGACGACTACCAGGGCGATGAGGAGGAAGGCATCGACTTCCGTTTCACGGAGGTCGACGACGAGGACATCCTCACCACCTTCCGCAAGGGCGGCACCCCCGCCGCACCTGCCGGGCCCAGCGCGCTGGACCGGGAGCGGCTCGGACGGGTGCTCGCCGACCTCGTCGCGTGCCGGGAGATGCTGGATCAGGCGCTGAAGGACGGCTAGGGCGCTTTTCGCGAGCTTTGCCGGCAGTTCCGGGAGCTGTGGGCGCGAGCGCCAAAATGCTGCGACCTCGCCTTGCGCAAAGCGGCGATCCTAGCTAATGGAACGACGTTCGGAGCGTGGCGCAGCCCGGTTAGCGCACTAGTCTGGGAGACTAGGGGTCGGAGGTTCAAATCCTCTCGCTCCGACCAATGAAATCAAAGACTTAGCCGGCAATCTGGAGAATGGCTATAAAATTTGTAGCCGCTTTGTAGCCAGCGACTGCTGGTACCGGCAATAGTGGGAGAAATTCTCCCACTATTCTCTTTGACCCTGTCTCGCTGCAGATCCTCCCAAATCTCTTTTCGACGCTTGATGTGTAGCGCCTTCTCGGCCGGAGATAATTCTGAGCGCCAGGTTCTCGTCGATCAGCACGCGTAGAACGGCGTGTTTTTTGGTAACAGTTTGTTACAAATCGATTGTACGTACGGTTTGTGCCGCATTTGTTCTAATCTCATTTGATATCAATTTGCCTCCACCGCCAACCATAGGGGGCAACCGATGGCGAACATCAGGGTTAGGGAGGCAGCCGAATATCTCGGCGTCTCGAAATCCTTTCTCGACAAAGCGCGCTGCTACGGGACCAACGGTCCCGCGTTTATGCGGTTCGGCAAGGCAGTCGTTTATTCAACCGAGGCGCTTGATGAGTGGGCGCGGTCCTGCACCGTAGCCAACGACAATTCAAAGAGCGGCACCCAAGCCGCCTAACGCTCGATCGGCCCTTTAGCCGAGAGCACCCGCGCCAGTGGCGCAACCCCTTAGAGGGGACTTCACATTGCGAAAATTAGCAATCCGAACCCGCCTACCGGGCTCGACGACGCTCGCGCGTTTTGACCTCGAACTAAATGACCACCTCAAACTCTACAACCTCGCTCCGCGGCAGCGCCCAGGTGAGAGGTCCTGGACCGTTGCGCCCAATGCCTTCAGCGAGCGAACTGCCGCTTTTGGCGAGCAGTTCAACCGCGCGATTTCTGATCTTGCCCTTGCGAAACTCTTGGAGCTTCCGACCGATGCAAACCGCAGCTAAGACTTCCACTGACCCCACCGAGGCCATCGTACATCTGCGCCGCGGCCTAATCGCGCAGGGATACCGAGTCGTTCCCTGCAGTGGGAAGAAGGCCTGTGGCCTGGGCTGGTCAAACTCAAAGTGGTCAGCAGAGCAGATGGAGGGCCTGGCGCGGTTGTACCCGCACGGTCATAACACCGGCGTTCTTACTGGCTCTGTCGTCGCTATAGACGTCGATACGCCAGACCAAGCAACATCAGATGCCATTCTTGCAATGGTCGCGAAACTTCCGGGTCTCGCAGCCGCGCCGTATCGCATCGGGAAAGCACCAAAGCGCTGTTATGTATTCCGCAGCGACAGTCCGCGCGGAAAGGTAGCAACCGGCGCGTATTTGATCGACGGCCAAAAATGCCAGGTCGAGGTGCTGGGCGCCGGGCAACAATTCGTGGCCTACGGCACACATCCCGAAACCGGCCGCAATTACGAGTGGTTCAACGGTTCGCCGGCCGAAACGCCGTTCGTCGAGCTTCCTGAGATCCACGTCGATGACATTGACGCGATGCTCGCCAGCGCCGAGGCGTACCTTTCGGGACACGGGACGCTCATAAAGCACGGCAGTAAAGCCCCAGCCAATGACAATGAGAAGCCGGTGCACGCATGGTCTGACCATCCGTGGTCGGCACTCAACCAGCGTGCCTATGACTATCTTGACACTTGGGTGCCCCAGCTGGGTCTTGAAGAGCTGAAGCGATATCACGCCGGCTACCACGCGGTTGCGAGTTTCCGTCCGTCGAATAGTTCGACGGCAAAGAAACGTGGGCGCGCTCTAAATATCCAGCCGGAGGGCATCTGCGATTATGCGGATAACAACCGCGGATATTCGCCCATCGATCTGGTTGGAGTGTGTCGAAGGCTGCAATCGCACGAAGCGGTGGATTGGTTGAGGGAGCGCGTTGGCGAGCCAGACGACGGCACGCACGCGGTTAGCCCTGACGCGCTGCTGAAGAAAAGGGATGCCGGGAATGTTGGTGTAGACGATGACGAGGACACCGGGGACGCGTTCCCCGGCATCATGTCGTCAGGGGAGTTCGTGCGCGGGTTTGTTCCGCCGGATTATTTGATAGACGGCATTATTCAATCTGGATTCCTCTATTCGATTACAGGGCAGACCGGCGCCGGCAAGACGGCCGTAGCTCTACTGATGACTTCGTGTATCGCACGAGGTGAGCCGTTATCCGGGCAAGGTGTTAAGCGTGGTCGGGTTCTGTATTTCGCGGGCGAAAACCCGGATGACGTACGGATGCGCTGGATTGGATTGTGCCACGAGTCAGGTCTGAATCCAGACGACGTTGATGTCCACTTTATTGAGGGCGTGTTTTCGATCCCGGAGTTCGCCGAACGCATCGAGCAGGACGTCATCGCCCTTGGCGGTGTTGATACGATATTCGTCGACACCACGGCAGCCTACTTCCCCGGCACCGACGAGAATAGCAACGTGGAAATGGGGGCCTACGCGCGACTTCTTCGCTCCCTGACGCGTATGGAGTGCAGACCCGCCGTCATCGCAGCGAGCCACCCTATTAAGAATGCAAGCGAAGGCAACCTTCTGCCGCGTGGCGGCGGGGCGTTCCTGAATGAGGTGGACGGCAATCTCGCTCTAGCAAAGAAGGGCGAGCGCACATCCGAACTTCATTGGCAGGGCAAATTCCGAGGCCCCGAATTTGCTCGTATCACGTTCGACCTTCCCGAGATCCGCGTTCCGACCCTTGTGGATAGTCGTGGCAGGCAGATTCCCACCGTCATGGCGAGAACTGTAAGTGACGGCGAGCTTTCCGCGCGAGCGGCTGCTGCCATGAAAGAGGACCAGGAGATGCTTATTGCTATTCGCGCCAATGGCAAACGCAGCCTGCGCGACTTGGCGGAATTCCTGAAGTGGGGCGATGACGACGCAGCCAAGCGCAAGGCACAGACCGTGACGGACCGTCTCAAGAAGGCGCAGATGATACAGTATGACCTTGGTGTTTGGTCACTTACCAAAAAGGGCGAGCAAGCAGCCCCCGAAGCCGCGCGCGTACTGCACGCTGAGAACGCGGCACGGCAGAGCGCTGCGAACGTCGTTTCGTCAGGCCGGCGGAAGCATACGTCGGCCGTACCTGCCCGCGGGCGCTACGGTACGGACTAATAAAAAAATTATATAAAACAATAGTTTGTGTGCGTACGCCGTGCAGGACGCGCAAACATAAAACCAAATACTATGACGGGGTGTGTGTTTTACACACCCCGTCATTGGGAGAAAATCTATTCGTACGTACCCTCTATTTCTCTGGGGGGCACGCTGTACGGTACGACGTGCCATAGGGCAGAGGTCACCTCGATCCCTCCCGCCGTCCACTCAGGGACCTGGCGCCCCAAGGCGGACTTTCACGCGTGCAGAACCAAAACCCAAACACGGGGAAGTGTGCAGCCGGCAGCCGGCCACGCCAAGACCGCTGAAGCGGCAAAAAACGAAACCCTTCAAGGGTGCACAACACGTGTATAAACCAGCAAACGACAACGGCCCCATTCAGGTCGCCGACTTCACCGACCTTGCAGCCGCCGTGCATGGCTAGAATCCGCACCGGCTACCCCCGCAACCCACCGCGCTCAGTCGCCCTCTTTGCGGGACAGTATGCGCCTCGGATGGCGGAAAAGTTGCTGCGGAAGCGCAGGGCTATGACAAGGCGGGGGTAGGGGCCATCTCGATCTCTCCACCGTGGGCCTCAACTTCCGGCCGCACAGTCGCACGTTAAATCCCGCAGGTTTTTAAATTGTTTTCCCCCTGAGTGCAGCCGGAAACCGGCCACGCCAAAAGCCCGACAGGTGCCAGACCGTCACGTTACGAGACAATCCATGCATCGCACCCCAATCGAGTCCCGCCTAGCGCCGGAAGGCGCTCTGATTTGCGCCTACTGCAAGATTACGCCAGACCATCTAAGCCAGAACCGGCAAACGACAACCTGCCTAGCGGCTATAGCGCCGACCTGCGCCTGGAGGTGCGCCCGTCGCCCGATGAACTGCTGAGGCTGGCCCTTCAGGACGCCATCGTTGCGCGCCCGTAAGGGCCTGTCAGCCTGGCCGATATCGACCGGGCAACCGGGCAGCGTATCCGCTTCAAGGATGGCCGTATTGATCAATGGCTCGGCGGAGACGGGCGTTGGCACTCTGCGGAGCCACACTACCGACATGAGCGTGGCAAACGCCCCCGCTCTGAGGTCGACATGCAGGAGGATGCCGCCCGCCACCTGGCACTACCCGCCACAGGCCAGCTTCCGAGCGCCGCCTACAAAGGCACTGGGAGGCCCTGCAGCTATATCGCGCTCTTGCAGCGGCTCGGCGTGAGCGGGTTCTACAGCTTCGACGAGGCGTGGGCTAACGCCGGCTTATACCCAGCGTGTCGGGTGACGCGCCACATGGTCGGCATCGCCAGCGGTGTGCAGTTCATGGCCGGAAGGGTTCGCCGGAACGCCTGTGCCTCAGAGGCGTGTTTCGTCGGCCCTGAAGACGCCATTCTCGCCGGCCTTGATGCCCCCGTGTTGCGGCTGCGCTTGGCGATCACTGCGATGTGTTGGAGCGCTCGCTGGACGGCGACACCGCACGTGAGATCGCCGTGGCGAATGGTTGGGGCAATGGCAAGGCGGGCGAGCGACGGGCGGTCACGGCACAGGACAACGCGCTAGCGGCGTTGGCCACGCTGGAGAAAAGGCTCGCGGCTTAGCAAATGAAACCATGCTCTAGCCTCATTTGAGACTGGAATCGCCGATCAATATCCTCCGCGCTATAACGGCGGAGGCGGCGAGACGTGGCGAACGAGCGGCGACGCAATGTCTATGCTGCACAGATATTGGTCGACGGTAGCCCCGTGCGGTGCAAGGTTCGCCACCTCACGGAATCCTCTGCGATAGTCCAAATCGATAATGCGCCTTTCGTGCCCGAGGCTTTTGGCCTGCGCGTTCCAAGTGCTGGCCTAGATATTGATTGCTCGGTTGTATGGCGTGATGGGCGCCGTCTCGCTGTGAAGTTTCTGAACTAGCGGCCTGCTTTTTTTGTGGACACGCGTCCCCGCCCGGGGGTGGGACCGTATTGACATGTAGGGATGCTGATCCCGACGTGACGTGCAAACTGGAGCCGATTTCGGCTGGCGTCCTTAATCCGGCTTGGCGTCAGCTGCATGCGGCCTAATAACCGCCGATCATAGTCGAGCTTCAAGAGGTATCGATCTCGGCAAATCCCGCTTGCTCGGCGAGTTTTTAGTGCGCGCGCCCCTAACGCCAATACGAACAATCTAGCCGCGCGCCGCAGGATTGAGGCGGCTATGTGCCGTCGACCAATCCCGCTTAGGACCTGAAGCGCGTGGACCGGGGAGGGGTTGTATCAATCCCTCCCATCGTCGCCGACAACGACCGGGCCAATCCAAAAATTCGCGCATCTGCAATTCAGAACATGAGGTATCTGAGGTTGCATTATCTAGTAACGCACCTGACGAGAGGTCCACGCCGTGTGAAAGTGTGCGGAGATCAGCGCTCCCGCTCCGTAGTCGAAGAAGAGATCCTTCTGAAGCCACTCGCAATCGACCCGATCGACCCGGAGCCGTCTCCTTGGATCTCCGCGCGGAGGACATCGGCGCGTTGTTTGGGGGGCGCCGAGGAGATGATACCGGCTGCCGCGAGCGGCCGCGGCTTGGATCCGGCTAATTTCGTGGAGACGGAGGACTTTCTCGTCGCCCTCGGCTTGAATACTCGTGACCTAATGAAATTGTGAAAGTCCCACCCTTCCTAAGCTTGAGCGTGTGGTCGCAGTTACACAGAGAACACGTACAAAACGCCTAATTCGGCATGTGTCTTGAAGTACGCTTGCATTTTCCCAACAAAAGAACGGTTCGTCCGCAATTTTTTCCGAAGTACTGACGGAATTTCCTTACCAGCGCTCTCCAGCTCGACGCTTTCAAGGCTCTTTACTGCTTGAGGATCGCTTGCAAGGAGTTCACCAATGCGCCGTCGGCCGGACGGCTTCGGATAGCCTCCCGTTCCCGGCAGTGGGGCCCAAGCCGGTGCGGCGCCGTTGGCACGTTCGAGCCTACCCTATCCTGACGCTCCATGGTCGCAGGAGCGCTCCCCCCGAACTATCCGGTTCACCCGGCCGGTAAGAGTTCGATCACGAGCGCACAAGGCACAAGGTCCGGGCCTTCCATGACCACGACATCGTCATCATCGACCTTAACGCCCCTCTTTGACGTGGGTGGATTGCGAGGAGCTGAAGCGGATCGCGTCGCGGCTAAGAGGAACCGCTCGAATTTCAAAAGCTGAGCCAGGCCGGTTTTTAGGTATGGGCTTCAGGACCGCGAGTCGTTCCAGTCGAACCCCGGACGTTCGTCCATTCGCATTTAAGCGGGCGAACAATGCCCGTGGTTTGGCACCATTCAGTCCTGACGTCGTTAGGCTAGCATGGAAGAACGATCGACCGACACTACCGGCACTAGGAACGGCGAAAAGCTGGAACAGCTCCGACGGCACATCCGCATATTGGTCGATATCGGGCGTCTTTCGGCAGAGAGCATCGAGATAGATCGTTTTTTGGACAAGGCCGTCGTTCAGATCGCCCGGGCTGTAGAGATAGATCACGTAAAGGTCCTTCGATATCGTCCCGAGACTTCCGATCTCCTGCTAGTGGCAGGTATCGGCTGGAAAGAGGGTGCCGTCCGCAGCGCTGCATTCTCCGTTGACCTGCGCTCGCCGCCGGGGCGAGCTTTCCAAACAGCGGAGCCGGTCACCATCGTAGATTTTAGCGAACAAGATGGATACGTTAGGTCCGAGTTTTTAAAGCAGCACGGCATTGTCTCGCTGAGCAACGTGCCTGTGCTGATCCGAGGTGCGGCATGGGGCGTGTTAGAGGTCGATAGCACCACGCTGCGAGATTTCAGCGAAGATACTACGGAATTCTTGAGCGCTGCAGCCACCCTGATGGGCACTGTGTTGAGTCACAACACAGGACCCATTGAACGAGAGCGCCTGCTGGCTGCTGTAGCGGAAGCTCATAAACGCGAAATTCTGCTCCGCGAGATGCAGCATCGCGTCAAAAACAATTTTCAGATCATTCTATCCTCTATTTCAATTCAGAAAAATCGTACCGACAGCGCGGAGGTTCATCGGGCGCTGAATCACGTTGCGAGCAGGATCAGTGCGATCTCGCTTGCACATGACCAGCTTGCGCCTCGTCAAGACGGCCAGATCGTCAGACTTTCGCACTACATTCGAGCGCTTTGTAGCGCGATCAGGCAGCAGGTCGAGGAAGTTGAGCTCGATGTCGAGTGCGATGAGCTGGAAATGAATATCGACAGGGCCTTATCGGTCGGCTTGATCCTGAATGAGACCGCTACGAACAGCATAAAGCATGCCTTCGGCACGGGCGGCGGCAGAATCACTGTGAGCTTGGTAGGAGGCGTCGGATACGGCGAAGCCCGTTTGACGATTTCCGACAATGGCCGAGGCATGCAGAACGCTTACAGCAATGGATCTGGACTCAAGCTGAGCGCGTCCCTCGCTAGACAAATCGGAGGAACCATCGAAAGCGCGAGTGACAGCCGTGGTACTGTCACAACGCTTACCTTTCCACTTATGAGCTGATGGGCCAGTGCTCAGATGACCACACGCTTTCGGGGATCATCCGACAGCGGTACGCAACAAATTGCGGGCGCCGGCGCGCTCGGCCGCTGTCTCGGTGGGGCGCTGGACTCGGCGCGCACGGCGCCGGAATCCTCGCCGCCGACCAGCAGATAACCCGCCCTCGCTGCGAGTACTGCTATTGCCAATAGTGTCAACGTGGACTTCCGCGCACTCCGTTTCACAGCGCCTCCAATCCCTTTGACGACAAAGGGTTGCGTCACCGGTCCCCATTCTGAAATTAGAACCAAGGACCTGTTTCGGAGTTGTGGATTCCCAAATCCAAAGGGAGCGGACAGATGGCCGTTGTCAACGTGAAGCCGACAGATGCCGACGTGCGGATCGAGCCCACAGCGCGGGGTTCGCTGTGCCGGATGTTATTCATCTCGAACGTCGCATCTCCGCAGTTGTTCGTCGCGCGGTTGTTCGGGTGAGTCCGGCATCGGCGCACGGAATCTTCCGGCGATGGTCCTGGTGCCCGCGCGACCCGTTGCTAAGAGGCAGAAAGACCCCATTCAGGTCACCTCCTCGAGTCGGGAAAAATTGGAACTTCTCAGGTCGGGATATGTTGTGCCGGTCCACTACTGGAGGACGATATGAATAAAAAGTTTGTTCTGTTGCTGGCGGCTGCTTCGTTTCTGGCCAGTCCGTCGTTTGCGCAAAATCCCCCGGCAACCGATCGGCCGAACAACAACGCGGTTAACAGCTCCGGCCAGAATAATTCTAACAAGCCGGTAGCAGGTGCCAACAGCTTCACCGAAGGCCAGGCCAAATCGAAGATCGAGGAAGCGGGCTACACCAACGTCATGTCCCTGAAGAAGGACGATAACGGCGTGTGGCGCGGGAAGGCCAGCAAGGGCGGCGCCTCTACCAACGTCAGCCTGGATTTCCAAGGCAACGTGAACGCGGCCAAGTGACCGAGCGCGCAGCAACGAACCCAAGAAGGATTCGATATGACCGTTACGATTTCACGTCTCTATGACAACTATTCCGACGCGCAACGCGCAGTGACGAGCCTGGAGGCGGCCGGTGTGCCGCATTCGGATTTGAGCATCGTCGCCAACAACTCGGACAACTGGTACAGCACCGACAAGAAGGTCGATCGCGACCGCGATGGAGTCGACGATCGCGCCGAAGGTGCGGCTACGGGAGCCGGCCTCGGCGCGGGCCTCGGCGGCGCCGCAGGCTTGCTCGCAGGCCTTGGGCTGTTGGCGATCCCGGGCTTGGGCCCGGTCGTCGCGGCGGGGTGGCTCGCGTCGACTGCACTGGGCGCCGCTGCAGGGGGTGCCACGGGCGGTGTCGTCGGTGCGCTGACGCAGGCCGGGGTTTCCGACGAGGAAGCGCCCCTCTATGCCGAAGGCGTAAGGCGCGGCGGCACTCTGGTATCGGCCCGCGTCCCCGATGGTGATCGCGCGCGGTACGAAGCGATCCTGAACCAATCCGCTGTCAATCTGCGCGACCGCAGCGCGGCCTGGCAGAAGGCGGGGTGGAAGAATTACGATCCGTCCGCCCAGCCTTACGGTGCGGACGAGGTGCGCAGGGAGCGCCAACTCTACGGCACCGGCGTACGGTAAGTCAGTCGGCGGCCCGCCCAGGCGGGTCGCCTTTTTTGTTGCGCGCGACATCCCAGATCTAGGAGCCGAACATGAGCCGCGGAATGCCATCGATGACCGCCCTCTTGGGTATGCTCGCCCTCGCCGGCTACCAAAATCGGGACAAGTTGGCGGACATGTTCCGCAACGCTACCTCCGGTCAGCCGGCGAGCAGCGGCAAGGATTCCCTGAGCGGCATGCTCGGCAATCTTGGTGGCCTGATCGGTGGCGGTGGCGTGGGATCGCTGCTGAACGGCGGGATCGGCGAGTTGCTGGAGCACTTCAAGCAGAACGGCCAAGGTGACGCCGCTCAATCTTGGATCAATCAGGGGCCGAACCGGGAGGTCACCCCTCCCGAACTCGAGCAGGCTATCGGTCCGGACGTTCTGCAACAACTGGAGCAGCAGACCGGCCTGTCGCGGCAGGAGATCCTCGGCCGATTGTCCCGCGAGCTTCCGGCAGCCGTGGACAAATATACGCCCGACGGACGACTTCCCGCACGGTCGGCTGGATAACGGCATCACAAGCGTTGGAAGAGAGATGGGCATCATTTGGACGATCATCATCGGCTTCGTCGCAGGTGTCATCGCTAAATTGATCATGCCCGGCGACAACGAGCCGGCGGGTTTTATCTTGACCACGATCCTTGGAATCATTGGGGCGTTCGTAGGGACTTATCTTGGTCAGGCTCTAGGCTGGTACCGGCCCGGTGAAGGGGCGGGGCTGGTGGGCGCAGTCGTCGGCGCCATCATCGTGTTGTTCGTCTACGGGCTGGTAGCCGGCAGAAGTCGCCGGGCTATCTAGCCACAGAAAAGGCGATCGGCAAGATTAGATGGATGCTCGTTCTCTTGGAGGCATGACACCGGTCAACACCGACTTGGTCTTCGACAAGTTCGCCGATGCCTTGCCGCAGAGGAACAGATACGAAAGCACCACACCACGCTTTCGAGGCATGGGACGGTCGAGGCCGCTCTGTCGTGGCTCTCCCCCGGAACGAACGGAGTGATCCGGAGGGAATTCGAACCCCGCCTGGAACGTACTTCGCGTTGCCGCCTTTTTCCCATCAAGGTTTGGCGGAGGCGACCGTATGAGCAGATCGGGAAATCCAGTAACGCGAGCGGTCGCGGTTTCTTTGGCCTTCGCGATATCGACGTCGACGACATCTGCCCAACCTGTGAGATGGACCACCTATACGATCCCGGCGACCGGCACTTCTGTCGATTTTCCCGCCTCGATCTTCACCGAGGACGCCGGCAGACCGGATGGTGAGGGACAGCGCTTCAGGACCGCAGACGGCCGAGCCGACCTCACGATCCAAGCCGCGCCCAACCTCTCCAACGACTCGCCGGCCGTCTTTCTCGCCAAGAAGAATCCGCCTTCGCGCATCCAGTACAAGCGCGTGACGTCGCGCTTCTTCGCGGTATCGAGCTACAAGGGCGACAAGGTTTTCTACGACAGGTGCAACTTTTCGGGTCGTATGGTTCACTGCGTCCTGATCAATTATCCCGCCAGCGAAGAGCGCGATTGGGACGGGATCGTCACGCGCATTAGCCTGTCGCTCCGGGGCAGATAGATGTTTGAAAAAGCGGCGGTCATTGTATTCAGGCGAACTGCCTGCCGCCCTTGTCAGTCGGGCGGACACTCAGGACACGTTTCGCCGATCGAATCCAGGACGCTTCGGACTTCGGTGACAGCTTCGTCCGGGGAGACCTCGTCCGGCGGATTCTGGCGGGCATGATCGAGAGCGCGTTCGCGCGCGTGCGGGTCGGCTCGGTCCTTCGCCCAGCCGTGCTCTTCGCATTCGTGGATAGCGCCGGCCTCCTGCAGCACGTCGATCGCCCAGCATCGCAGCGTCCGGCTCCGCGGCCTTTCTTTCGTCATCGGCATCAAACAGCTCCTACCAAGACGAATCCTTCCGACCGCTTGCGCGTTCCTGGCGATTAGCACGGGGCAGGGATTCAAAAATGCCGAGGCTCTGGCTTGTCCCCCCGTTCCGCGGATCTGTGAAGAACCCTAAGGGGTCGTCGCGGCATCTTCCTTCACGCCGCGTGCGACGATGCGCAGCGCCCCGTCCGGAAGAGACCGATGCAGCTTCAGGGCTTCGTCCGTAGGCGCGGTGATCCAGGTCTCGAGCTCTTCCGGGGTCGTCAGGATTACCGGCATTGCCTTGGGGTGGATGGTGCCGACCTCGGCGTTCGGCCCTGTAGTCAGGAACGCGTAGAGGTCGTTCGTGGTCTCGCCCTCCTTGACCTTCCGGACCGACGTCCAATTGGTCCAGATGCCGGCGAAACACGCAAGCGGGCGTGTCTCGTCGAGCGCGAACCAGATGTCGCCCCCTTCGGCCTTGTTGAACTCGCTGAACGAATTGAACGGGACCACGCAGCGATTCTCCGGACCCAGCCACCGCGTCCAATGTTTGCTCTTCACGTTGCGGATGTTGGTTGTGCCGCCGTCGGGTTCCATTCGCAGCAATTCCTTGAAATCGACTTCCTTGCCCTTGGCCTGTAGCTTCGCGGCGCGCTTTTTCGTGGCATCCATCAGCGCCTTCGATGACGACGGCATGCCCCAGCGCGCGGTCGCGAGCTCGCGGCCATCGATGCCGTTCCGGACGATCGGCGCTTTGTAGTCAGGAAAGACCCCAGGCATCGGTGCCAGGTTGCCGACGTATCGGTTGACCACGCGGAACAGCGCGCTGATGGCGGCTTGATTGGTGGTGATCGAGTAAAGATTGCAGATGTGGACGGCCCCCCACTTGTCAGGATTGTAGCAGACTTTTGGCCAGATCGCTTGCTATCAGATGTCCGGCCTCACATGATGGTTCCTCTGTCAATGGCTTTCTGCCAACGGCGATCCGAGGTGAGCTCTCTTGCTGCAG